>JACQDF010000369.1 GCA_016201205.1 Acidobacteriota bacterium | reverse complement strand
CACGTTGGTGTGGCCCAATGGAGCGGATTTTGACCCGGCCACATTGCATGACTGGCCCGTGAATGAGCAGGCGTTCCGCGAACTGGCTCGACGCTGGGAGCCGGTGCAGGCCTGAACTGGGACGAGAGGCGGCCGGCTAACCCGGCGCTGCAAGGCGACGGCCAAAAGCGGGCCGCGCCTGAGCGCCTGAGTCGTTAGGCATTTTTGTGGGCATCGTGAACACCTCGTCGATTCTAGTGCTCCAGCTTCGGGGCGTGGCATGGTGGCGTTTGGCTCCGGATTCTCCGGGCACCTTCCCGATAGCTTCGCGGCAGGAGTGGTCTTTGCTCAGCCCTGTCCTCTATCCGGCGCTTCAGCTTCAAGAGGATCGTGACTCCGTGTACACGGTGTTCGGCGGGCCTTCTGAGCGACCGGCTGAGATCGTGATAGCCAGTAACATCCTCGCCTTCGAGGCCCCCTACCGCGACATCAAGGATGCCACGGAGTTTCTCTTCAGCGACCTCCCGGTAATGCTGAGCCACCTACGCTACGCGTCGAGATTCGCCCGGTTCCCAAGGGAGTACCAGAGCGCCTGGGTGAGAGAGCGTGAGTCTGCTCAGTTGACCGGGGTTCACCTTCCAGAGAAGAGAAAAGCAGCGGCCGTCGCGGGCTTCAATATCGAAGCCGCCTTGACGTTTGAGGCGATCCAGGAATTCGCGAACCTGCCACCTGGTTTTAGCGTACCCGTCTACTCGGAGTTGCTCCTGGACGCCATCGAGGCACTCGCTCTGTCCGACCCCAAGAAGAGCGTTCTCTACGCAGCAATCGCCGTTGAAACCATGGCTGCAACAGTGCTAGACGAGGAGTACGAGCGTCTTCGTGCCAAGAGCAGCGGCAATCCGAAATATCGCTTTCTGCACCAAGGGTACGTTCGTTCAGCAGAGATGCCTCCCGACCCAGTTTACGAGGCTCTGAAAACATCGAGACGAAGCCAACTCAGGCCCCTACTCCACGAGCTTCCGCTCTACATCCTTGGACGCTCGTTGCTGCACGAGAAGAAGCAGCTTTACGACCAGATGCTGGCCCTCCATGGGAAGCGTAGCGAGATAGCCCACACCGGGGAAGTGGAGTCTTTCAAGGAAGGCTGGCGCGCGAACTATGGGTGGATCGGTGCTACGATCCGCGATGTCGCAAGTGTCTACGACTGGTACGGGGTCTCTGGCCGCTATCCAGTTCTGGACCAAACCGTGTTCCTTGGTGCAGGAGATGAGCTCTGATCGCGTCTAACGAAGCGCTGCGGGCGGCGGCCAAGGGCGGGCCGCGCCTGAGCGCCCGAGCCGTTAGCCAGACCGGCAGCGAGGCCGAACGGGAGGCCCCGAATTCAAGGTATGCTATGTCCTGGCAGCCTGGCGTCGGCGAAAGGTGCTGCCGGCGGGGACGCGGTCCGAGCGTAGCGGGAGCAGACACTGCCCCGTGGCTAACAACGAGGCGTTGCAGCCGATGGCGCAAACGGCGCGGCGTGGCTAAACGCCAGATCGTTAGGCAGGCCGGCTTCGGCGCTCACGAGAATTGCTGCGCGACCTCGGTGATCTTGAGGAGGCCCGCCGGCAACTGGAGCAAGCCATCCGCCTTGCACCGGATGATCCGCAGCCGAAGGCTCTGCTCGGTGATGTCGCCTTGAAGCAGCGCCGCTTCGCCGAGGGAAAGTGCGCGCATGGAAGCCGAGCGTTTCCGCCGGCGCAAGCAGCCTTGAGGCGGCGTGCGCTGCACGCTCCCTCGTGCCGGTGGTAGAATTCTGGAGCTTATGACGCAATTCGCGATCGGCGTGGACCTGGGCGGCACCAACCTTCGCGCCGCGGCCATCAGCGTCTCGGGCCAGATGCTGGGCAAGATTGCAGCCGAGACGGATTTGTCCAAGGGCCCCGGCCAGGTGGTGGACGACATCGTGCGCTCGATTGAAACGCTGCGCCAGCGACATCGCGAGCAGCGTCTGACGGGTGTCGGCATCGGCGTACCAGGCTTCATCCGCATCGCCGAAGGCCTCATTGTCGGATCGAACAATCTGCGCTGCCTGGAGGGCTATCCGATCCGCGACCACATCGAGCGGAGGCTGGGCGCCCCGGTGGTTCTCGAGAACGACGCCAATGCGGCCGCGCTGGGCGAGAAGTGGATGGGCGCGGGTAAGGACGTCGAGGATCTGGTGCTGTTGACGCTCGGCACGGGCATCGGCGGCGGCATCATTTCCCACGGCCGCGTCCTGCACGGATTCGTCGGCATGGCGGGCGAATTGGGCCACATGACGGTCGTCACCAACGGCAACCCCTGCGGATGCGGCAATCGCGGGTGCCTCGAGAAGCACGCCTCGGCCACGGCGATCGAGAGCATGTCGAACCTGCTGGGCCTGGGCGAACAGCTCTCCGCCAAGGCGGTATTTGACTTTGCCGTGCAGGGTGACGAGCGTGCGAAGATGATTTTCACCGCCATGGGGCAGGCGCTGGGCACGGCGATTGCCAACCTGGTGAATATTTTTAATTTCCCGCTGTACCTGATGAGCGGCGGCGTGCTGGCGGCCTGGGACTTCTTTTATCCCGCGCTGGTGGAAGAGGTGCGCTGGCGCAGTTTCACGTACCGCAATACGCAAACGCGCATCGAGAAAGCGGCGCTCGGCAACGAGGCGGGCCTCTATGGGGCCGCCTATCTGCCGGTGCAGGCGCACCGGGTGACTACGGAGTGAATCATGCGGCGAAGGGAGTTTCTTTGTAGCGCCGGTTTCTGGCCGGCGCTCCAGCCGGCGCAGCAGCCGGCCTTTGATCTGCTGATCCGCCGGGGCCGGGTGATTGACCCTTCGCGGGAGTTTTCCGCCGAGGCGGATGTCGCGATCCGCTCCGGCAGGGTCGCCAGCATCGCTGCCGGTCTCGATCCCGCACAGGCGCGCCAGGTGCTCGATGCGCGCGGCATGATCGTCACACCGGGCCTGGTGGACCTCCACGTCCACGTCTACGACGGGGTAGCGCCGCTGGGCATTCCGGCGGACCCCAACTGCATCGCCAAGGGCGTCACCACGGTGCTCGATGCAGGCTCGGCGGGCGCTCACACCTTTCCCGGTTTCCGTCAGTACGTCATCCGCATCGTCGAGACGCGTGTCTACGCGCTGCTGAACATCTCCGTGGTGGGCCAGGCGACGCTCTCCACCGACAACCCGCACGGCGAATTGCTCGACTTGCGCTACGCCAATCCGAAGCTCGCGATCCGCACCATCGAGCAGAACCGCGATGTGATTCTCGGAGTGAAAATCCGGCTGAGTAAAAACATCGCCGGCGAGAACGATCTGCGTGCTCTGGGGCTGGCCCGGGAAGCGGCCGACGCAGTCGGATTGCCGTTGATGGTGCATATCGGAGGCACGCATTCGACGGTGGCGGAGATCGTGTCGCGTCTCAAGAAGGGTGATGTGATCACCCACAGCTTCCGCGGCGGTGATGGCGGCATCCTCGATGGGCGCGACCGGGTGCTGCCTGAGGTGCGCAAAGCAGTCGAGCGCGGCGTGCTGCTCGACGTCGGCCACGGCGCCGGCAGTTTTTCGTTCCGCACCGCGGAGAAGACGTTCCCGCAAGGCGTGCTGCCGGGCACGATTTCCAGTGACGTGCACCAGTTCAACGTCAACGGCCCGGTGTTTGATCTGGCGACGACGCTCTCGAAGTTCTTGCACCTGGGTCTGAGCCTGGAGGAAGTGATTCGCCGGGCGACATCGAATCCGGCGAAGGCGTTCGCGTTTCCGTCAGGGACCGGGTCGCTCGCCCCTGGCGGCACCGCCGATGTGTCCGTTTTCGAATTACGGGAAGGCAGATGGGAGTTCGTGGATGCGCTGGGAGACCGCCGCACCGGCAAGCTGAAGCTGATTCCCATGGCCACGGTCAAGGGAGGCAGGCTTTACGGAAATGCGGTGATTCCGGTGGTCCGCTCGGGATAAGGGTCAGTACCCCTTTTTCTTATCCACGACGTTCAGCAGCGGCTCGCCGGCGAGAAACCGGCGCATGTTCTCTTTGACCAGATCCACGCGTCTGCGTTGCACCTGGTCCGAGGCGCCGGCGATGTGCGGCGTGATGATCACGTTGTCGAAGTTCCACAGCGCGTGCCCCTTGGGCAGCGGCTCTGGGTTGGTTACGTCCAGGCCGGCCCCGGCCAGTCTCCTGCTGTCCAGCGCTCGCACCAGCGCCTCCGTGTTATAGAGGCTCCCGCGCGAGACGGCGATGAAGTAGGCGCCCCGCTTCATCAGGTCAAACTGGCGCGGGCCAATCATGTTGTGCGACTGGGGTGTGTGCGGCGCGGAGATGAATACGACATCGGCCTCGGGAAGCACGGAATCGATGCGATCCGGCGGGACCACTTTGGCCACGAAGGGAGTATAGGAGATGTCTTTCGGATCCACGCCGATCACGCGCATTCCGAAGGCGCTCGCGCGCACGGCGATCTGCGAGCCGATGCCGCCCACGCCCACGATTACCGCTGTCTTTCCGCTCAGCTCGATGACGCCGTTGTGCTGTTCCCGGCTCCACTCCTGCTTGGGCCGGCTGGGGATGATCTTGTACAAGTCGCGGGTCAATGCCAGCAGCAGAGCGAAGGCATGGTCGGCGATGTTCGGCCCTTGAATGATCTTGGCATTGGTGATGACGATGTCGCTGTCTCGCAGCTCGGGCGTGGACAGGTGCAGATAGGTTTCCACGCCGGCGCTGTAGCTTTGGAACCACTTGAGCTTCTTGCCGGCGCGCACCATGGCGGGGGTAATGGTGCCGAACGCGGCATCGGCGTCGGCGACCTCTTTGAGCATCTGCTCCTGAACACGCTTCATCTCCTCCGGGTCGCGTACGCGGTAGTTTGGCCCGACGCTGACGAAGCTGACTTGGGGAAATCCCTTTCTGAGCTCGTCGAGTTCGGCGGGCGACAATCCCGTCGCCACCACCTTCTTGGACTGGCCTTGCGCCGCCAGGCAGGCCGCGGCCAGTAATACTACACGCAGTGCGATCTTCATGGGAATCCTTTCCTTGACGCGCAATTGTAACACCGGACCGGCCAGCGATGTGTCGCTATTGGAACTTCATGAGAACAATGCCGTAGCCCACCCCGGCTTCGTCCGTCGTGCGGGCGATCTGAAATGCCATGAACTTGCCGTCCGTCGAGACGACCGGATTGGATGCTTTCCAACTCTCGTAATCGTTGAAATGGGTGAGCCGGACAAAATCTTTGCCGCCGCTGCCCAGACGCAGCTTCCAGATATCGATCTGGCGGAAGCCGCCCTGGCCTCCGAGAGTTTGCACCTGGCGGTCCGCCTCGACGCAGGCGTGCCGGCCGTCCGGGAAGATCCCTTCCACTTCGTTGTAAGTGCCCGGGGCCTGCGATTCGTTAGTGAACCGGCCGGTGGCGAGGTCCATGCTCATCACGGAAGCCATGCCCTGGGGCTCGTAGCAGGTAAACGTCAGGCGGCGGTCGTTGTCGTAGAAATCCTGTGCTTCGATGCGGCAGCTCCGGTCCTTGCTCTCATGGACGACTCTGCGGTTGATGAGTTTGGGAACGCCGTCCGCCAGATCGACTTCAGCCACAACCAGCCGCGAGTCGGCGGGCAGATCCGGAAACTGCGAGCGCGTTTCCGAAAAGGCGATCTTCATGCTTTTTCTTGAGATGGCGGCGCCTTCGCTCATCTTCTGATTGAGGCGGACGGGCTTGGAGGCGGGGTTCCTGCTCAAGAACCAAAGCTCGTTGTCCGGACCGCGGCTGGTGCGGATGTCTTTGAAGCGCTCGGGGCCGATGAGGATGTAGTCTCCTGAACTGAGGTGCATCACGCGGAGAAACGCCGCGCCCGGCAGGCTGCACGTGAGGCAGCGGAGGATCCCCGTTTTGAGATCGACGACGAAGGCATCCCCGAAGCTCTTGTTCATGAAAGCGACTCGCTGGTTGTCCGGCGAGATGTCGGCGCGCTCGCCAAAGTGCGTCAGGATCTCGACGTTCTTCGGCAGGTGATCCAGCGGGCTACTCTGCTTGCGCTGGCCAGCCAGCGGGCTCGACAGAATGAGAAAGAAGGCAAGCTGTCTCATCGCATGCTCCAATGCCAGCAGGCGGTGGCGGCTTTGAGCAACTCTGGTATGTCCCGCTCGAGCAGACTGCCGCGCACTTCGATCCGCAACAGCGCGGCCGGGGCGCTGAAAGATGCAACAAGCGCGAGTGCGGTTGCTCTCATTTCATTACCATCCTCAGAATCCGCTGATTGTAGCTGTCCACAATGTAGAGGTCGCCGGCGCGGTTTACAAAGACGCCGTGCGGGCGGTTGAGCTGTGTCTTCAACGGATCGTTTGGATCGACGTGTTCCCCTTTTTCGCCCGTGCCGGCGAGGATCGTTGTCGAGCCGTCTTTGGGGTTGTAGCGGCGGATGAGGTGATTCTCGGCGTCGGCGATGATGACGGCGTCATCGCGGTCCACGCATAAGTGCTTCGGCCCTTTCATGTCAGGTTTCACGGCCCCGGGAGCGATCACGGTGCGGATCGTGCCGGCCTTGTCGACGACGCGAAGAGCGTTTCCATTGCGCTCGAGGATATAAAGATTGCCCCTCGAATCGACGGCCACAGCGCGCGGGTCCACCAGGGGGCTTTGCGCGGCATCAGCGCCGTCCCGCGGCACGGCGTTCTGGCCGTTGCCGGCGACAGTAGTGAGGATGCCGCTCTTCAGATCCACCCTGCGCACGCGCCGGTTGCCCAGGTCAGCGATGTAGAGCGCCTTGTCTCCGGGTGAAAGCGCAATGCCGAACGTGCCTCGGAAGGCGGCATTCGCCGCCGGACCACCGTCGCCGGAAAAGCCCTCCTCTCCAGTGCCCGCGATCGCCGTAATCACGCCCTTCTTCATGTCGATGCGCCGGACTTGATGATTGCGCGTGTCAGCAACATACATCACAGCGCCGTCTCGAGTGAGTGCGATGCCATGCGGGTCGAACATTTTGGCCTGTAGGGCGGGACCGCCATCCCCCGCTCGGCCCGCTTCCCCGGCGCCGGCGAAGATCGCAATCCTGCCGGTGCGGTCCACGCGCAGGATTCGCTCGCCCTTATGCTCGACGATATACCAGTTGCCGGAGCGGTCGAAATCGACGCCGAAAGGCTCGATCATTTTGAAATCGCCGGGGCCCACGGCCACCTGGATGAGAGCCGCCTCAGCCGCGGCGGACAGCGCCAAACTGATGATGAGTGACTTCACGCGCCCGACACCTCCACATATTGAACCATACGGCCAGAGGTGTGTTTGGAGTGCCTGCAACCGTTCGGAACGTTCGGAACAGTTACGCGCCGGAATTGCTCCCGGCGGGGGTTCGCGATACACTCACTGGCAAGGCTGGAATGACCCGATCCGCGCCAGAAACGGAAAAGCCACCCATCAGCAATCAGGAGGTGGAGGCAGAGCTCGAGGCTGTCCTGTCCAGCCGCTCGTTCGAACGGTCCGAGCGCCTCCAGAAGTTCTTGCGATTCATCACCGGAATGACGCTGCGGGGAGAAGGGAACAAGATCAACGAGTATTTGATTGGCATCGAAGTATTCCAGCGAGGGGCGGATTACACGCCGTCGGAGGACTCGACGGTGCGGCGTCAGGCGCATTCGCTCCGGCAGAAATTGCAGGAATACTATGCCGGGGAAGGATCGGATCATTCGATTCGCATCGAGCTGCCTGTGGGGCGTTACGTGCCCGTATGCCGAAGGACGCCCGAGCGGCGTCCGGCGCCGTCCGCGCCGTCCGCGCCTAAGCTGGAGCGGCGGAGCTGGATTGCGGCCGTGCTTGCTTTGACGGGCGGCGGGCTGGCAGGCGGCTGGCTGTTGGGCCGAAGGTCAGCCGGCAAGCCGGCGACGCCCGCGAGTGTGCGGGAGATCTGGGGAGCGTGGCTGCCGCCGAAAGACGAGATTGTGCTCTGCTTCAGCAACCCGATGACAACGGTGATCAAGCATTTCGAGAAACAACTTCCTTCGGACGCTCAGCCGCACCGCTTCCGGCTGGCCGGCGAAGAGGAAAAGGTGTTTCGCGAGCTGTTCCGGTTGCCGCCCGGCGGCGCCATCTACTACACGCCGGTGATCAACCAGGGCAAACTGGGTGAGGCCATGGCGGCAGTGAACGTGACGCGGTTCCTGACCGGCTACGGCGTCCCGGTGCGGGCGACGCAAAGCCGCTTTTTGAGCTGGGAGACGTTGCGCGCGGGCAGCTACATTCTGCTCGGCCACAACGAAGCGAACCCCTGGATCGATCCCTTGCTCAAGAAATACCCGCTGCGGCTCGAGGCGACTTCCGGGGAGCGGCAGCGGGGCATTCTGAACACCTCGCCGGCGGCCGGCGAACCGTCGTCCTGGAAGATCAACTATTCCGGCGGAGAGAAGGATGCCGACGAGGAATATGCGCTGGTCTCGATGATCCCAGGCTTGGAGAATGAGAGGCCTTTGCTGCTCATCAGCGGGTTGAATGCGCAGGCCACGCAGATCGCCACCGAGTTTCTCACCAATCGAGCGATGCTGGATCTGCTCTGCCGGAAACTGAAGGCCGCCGCGCCGAATCATTCCGGCCGCTGGTGGTTCCAGGCGGTGTTGAAAACCGAAGTCTACGACAAGGTTCCGACCAAGGCGACGCTGATCACCGTGCGCGTGCTATGAATCCAGGCCGCACGACTTGCGGTAGCTGGCCAGCAGCTCCGCTTTGAGATTCTCCGGCAGCGGCGCCGGCTGATGCTCGAGCGCCATCCGGCGGCAGTAGCGGATCGTCGTTTCGAGGCTCTTCACGAATTCCACACAAGGCGAGCAGCCATGGATATGGGATTCGATCTGATCGCACATCTCCGGCGGCAGCTCACCGTCCAGGTACTCCGAGAGCATTGCGAAGATCTGCCGGCATTCGAGTTTGGTCATCAGGCGCCTCCCACGGCCATCAGGCTGGAATCGAGCGTCTTGCGAACGGCGAGCCTGGCGCGGTGCAGCCGCGTTTTGACCACCTCTTCACTGACGCCGAGCACGCCGGCGGCCTCTTCGGTGGACAATTCCTCGACATCGCGCAGCAGGAGAACGCTGCGGTAGATGTCCGGCAGACCGGAGATGGCTGCGGATAGTATCTCCCGCAGCTCGGCGTTCATGGCGAGAGAATCCGGAAGGGCAGACCAATCGGCGATCTCGAGCCGCCGGCGGCCCCCCTCTTCACGGAACGACGGGCCCAGTTCTTCGAGTGAGAATTCCACCTCGGGTGCAAAGATGCTCTTGCGCCGCTTCATGTAACAGAGATTCCGTGCAATCCGGAAGACCCAGGGACGAATTCTGTCGGGCTCCCGGAGCTGATCCAGGCTCTGAAAGACCTTGAGGAGCGTTTCCTGCGCCACTTCTTCGGCATCCTCGCGCTGGCCGCAGCTCAGATAGGAGTATTGGAACAGCTTCTGCTGGAAAATGCCGACAAAGGGCTCGAAGGCTGTTTGATCGCCCGCGATAAGCCGGCGGGCCAGTTCGACCTCCTCCGCAACTTGTGACATAACTCTGTCCGATGGTAACAATTCCCGGAAGCAGAGCGCGTACGGACAGGCGGCGCCTTGTCACCCGCCGCCGGCGTTCTGCATCTGCCCAAAAAGGAAGGAGAGGAATTCGATGACCGTAGAGAGCTATCTGCGATTGATTGCTGGAACTTTTGTTCTGCTGAGCCTGGCATTGGGCTATTGGGTGCATCCCGGCTGGTTCCTGTTCACCGCGTTCGTCGGGCTGAACCT
>JACQDF010000368.1 GCA_016201205.1 Acidobacteriota bacterium | reverse complement strand
TGGATTGCTCCAGCCAGCGCCCGCATCGCTACATGTTGAACAGGCAATTACATGGTGAACTCCTTTCAGTTCACGAGATCAGCCAGGCTTGTCCTGGCGCACCGCGCGTGAGCAAGCGGGCTTCCGAGCCGCCGCCGGCGCCCGCCGACCTGTTGAGACGAGATCTCTTACAGTCACATCCGCGGTTCCGGGCAGGATCTGATTGGAGTCAACAACGATGAGTACAACCTCACTGCCCACCACAACCGGATCGAGAATTGCGGCGATGACGCATTCGAGCTGGGGCGCCCGGCCAGGACACGGTGCGCTACGACGGGCCGCTATATGACTACCACCGGCCTCGGGCAGGTGGTCGACGGCAACTTGTATTGGAGGGTCAATCCCAGCGACAGCGCCGTGCTGCTCTCGCGCTATGACACCGTGCCCGAATTCAGCGCCGCCACATCCAATCTTCGGCCCGCTGCCGGATTCCAGGGATTCCAGAGACATCGGCGCCATTCCTTTTGACACGCCGGCGCGGGAATATGATATCTTCCCATTCGTCAGCGGGCGCTGAGAAGGTCAGTGCGATGGGAGTGACCCCTACGAGAGCCCAATTGCCGGGACAGCGGGAATGGCCGCCGGAGTGGGAGTCCTTTGCCGACGAGCGCACAGGCGCCCGAATCACACGGCTCACTGGCTTTCCATGCATCAACCATCCGCTCTACTACCTGACGAACTCGTTCACGCGGGACGGACGCTGGATGGTGTTCGCCTCCGACCGGGCGGGCAAGATGGATTTGTTTCGCGTGAGCCTCACGGACGGCACGATCCAGCGGCTCACGGATCTCGACGGCCTGCAACCCTTCTCGGGCAACGTGGTTGACGACGAGGTCTTTTTCACCACGGATGGACAGATCCATCGTCTCAATCTGGAGGAGGGAAGCGATCGGATTCTGGCCGGCTGTCCCGGCGCCGGCTTCGGAGAGGTGACGGTGAGCTGCGACCGGCAGTGGGCGGCGGCACTGATCACGCGCGAGGGACGCGCCGGGATTCTCGTCACCCGGACCGACGGTTCTGCTTCGCATGTCCTTCTCGAAGGCATTCGCGCCCTCTACCATCCGCAGTTTCATCCAACCGATCCCGAGCAGCTCATCTATTCGGCTGATCCGCCGGACCCGCGCATGTGGACCGTGCGCAGCGACGGAACCGGGGATCGCCCGATCTACCGGAACCCGCCCGACACCTGGTTTGTTCACGAGACGTTTCTGGGCAAGACCAGGAACATTATCTTTTCCCATTGGCATCACGGGCTGTGCCGGGTGGGACTCAACGACGGTGTGGTGAACACCATTGCGAAATTCAGCGCCTGGCACGTGCGCTCCAGCCCCGATGGCCACAGCATTATCTGCGACACGCATCTTCCGGATATCGGCCTGTGCCTGGTGAATCCGGAGTCGGGCGAGCATCGTGTCCTCTGCAACCCGGGTGCGTCCAATCAAGGTTTCCAGTGGCGCGAGCCGCTTCCCTTGGGCGCGAGCACCAGCGCTCCGGGGTGGCAGACGATGGTCGAAACAGCCACGGGCGAGACTGCGTATGGCCCGCAATGGAGTCACCCGCATCCATCGTTCAGCCCGGACGGGCGGCTGGTGTCCTATACTTCCGACGCGACCGGCTGGCCGCAGGCCTACGTCGTCGAGCCGTGACAAGCAAGGAGAGAAAGATGGGGATTGATCGAAGAGAGTTCCTCGCTGCCGGCGTGGCAGCGACTGGACAGGCGTTTGCGCAAACCGCCGCACAACGGCAGGCGACTCAGGCGCCGGGCTGGGCGTCTACGAGGACGCGAAGATTCAAGTGAAGCGGATCCAACTGGGATGAAGACACACACCTTTGCCGCCACCGCCCTGATGCTGGGCGGGCTGTGTTGGGGCGCCGGCACGCCCGTCCATCTGATCTTTCCGATCCCGCAGGAGATGGAAGTCCTCGACGGCCAATTCGCGCTGGACGAGACCGTCGTTGTAGCTTTGCCGCAGAGTCCCTCCTCCGGCGATCTGTTCCTGGCACGCCTGCTCACCAGTGAACTCAGTGACCTCTATGGCGTGGCGTTGCGCAGGGAACGCTTCTCGCGTCTTCCGGCGCAAGGGAAGACGATCATGATGGGCGCCATCACCAACCCGCTGGTGAAAGACTACTGCGCACGCCTGGGGATCCAGGTCACTGAAAAGTCACCCGGGCCGGAGGGCTACGTTCTTCGCGCCGGCAAAGATACGGTCCTGGTTGCCGGCAGCGACGATCGCGGCGCTTTCTATGGATTGCAGTCGCTTCGCCAGCTCATCTCCAAGTCGGACTCCGGCCTCCGGCTTCCCGCAGTCCGCGTCAAGGACTGGCCCCACAAACCCTTCCGAGGTATCCGGATGTACCTGCCGGGCCGCGACAACATCGGGTTCTTCAAGCGCTTTGTGCGGGACTTCATGGCCCTGTACAAGTACAACCACCTGATTCTGGAAATGAACGCAGCCATGCGGCTGGACCGGCATCCCGAGCTGAACGCCGGCTGGATCGAGTTCGCCAAAGACCTCATCTACAGCCGGCGCGACCGGCCCGCGGGTCCGAACCGCGAGTATCAGAATTCCGCGCACCACGACACGGCGGACGGGGGGATTCTTGAAAAGGAAGAAGTCGCCGGCCTGGTCCGGTGGGCCCGGCAGCACCATGTCGAGGTGACTCCCGAGATCCCCTCGCTGACACACTCCTACTATCTGCTGACCCGCCACCGGGAGCTGGCCGAGATTGCCGATTGGGAATGGCCCGACGCCTACTGTCCTCTCTTGCCCAAGAGCTACGAGCTGCTGTTCGACGTGTTCGATGAATACCTCGAGGTCCTCGAGCCGAGGATGGTTCACATCGGGCACGACGAATGGAGAGCGTCGATCGGAGTCTGCCCGCGCTGCGGAACGAAGCACCGAGGAGAGCTCTTTCTTCAAGATGTCATCAAGATTCACGGTTATCTGCGCAAGAAGGGCGTCGGCGTTGCGATGTGGGGTGATCATCTCATCGAGAGCGTTCGCGGCAAGGGCTCTTTCCCACGAGTGACTCCCACCGGCTACCGGCATCTCTGGCCCGGCGCACTCACGCCCGAGCAGGTCAAAGGAAAATTCCCCAAGGACATCCTGATCCTGAATTGGTTTTGGCGTGAAGGCAAGACCGGTGAAGGCGAAAGGAGCGAGGTCCAGTTGGAAGAGTGGGGATTTCGCCAAGCCTACGGCAACTTTACGCCGGAGATGCAGAACTACGAGAGGCGGAGCAACCGGTCGAGCGTGATCGGCGGGGCGCCGTCGTCGTGGGCCGCCACCACCGAGTTCAACTTCGGCAAGGACCTGATGTACGATTTTGTAGGCTGCGCCAATCTGCTCTGGTCCAGGCACTGGCCCGAGCGGAAGGAGCTTCCGGGCATCGTTCAGGCTCGCATGCCGCAGCTTCGCCGGCGCCTCAGCGGTCTTTCCCTTCCCAGCGACGACGGGGACGCGGTGGTCCCAATCGCGCTGGCCTCGCATTTCAACGCCTCTTCGGCGGAGTTTAACGTCAACCGCCTGCGGTCGGGAAAGATCCGCGCCGGCTCGAAAGTCTTCGATTTGGGTGAGCCGCTGCAAGGCTCGGCCCCGGATGCAGTGATCGTGAGGAGCGGCGGGAGCCACCGGGGCATCCCCATCGGCGACGACCTGAGCAGTCTGATCTTTCTCCACGCCGCCGCCCGACCGGCCTCGAAGGAGTGGGCCTATCGCGATATTTTCAACTTCGTCGACACCGCAGACCTGCTGGGATGGTACGAGATCGTGTTCGAAGACGGCCTCATCGAGCCCGTTCCCATCCGCTATGGTGTCAACATCCTGGAGTGGGGTTGGGGCGGGGCGTCCGGAAGATCCGCGGCGACGCCGGCAGCCACGGACCCCGACGCGGTGGATGACCCGCGCGCGCTTTGCTACTGGGGAGAAGCCGTGGCTTGCGGCCTCACTGCCGAGCGCCCTGCCGCTTTCTTTGCCTTCGAGTGGGTCAATTCGCGGTTCGGCAAACCTATCAAAGAGGTTCGTCTGAAAGCGCCGTCGCGGTTCCTCGACACCCGCGGCAAACCGATCCCGGACAACGCCGTCATCCTGAAGGCCCTCAGCGTGGTCAACAAGAGGCCGTTTCCAGACCCGGTCCGGGCCAGAGGCGCTGTCGAATCTCGCAACTGAATCCGCTACGTGTTCCGTAACGGCAGGCTGGTTGTCGCCAGTGGCGCTCCGGTGGCACGTGACCCGGCGCCGGCGGCGGGATCGTGAGGCAGGTCAAGCCGGTCGAGCAACCGCAGGATGCGGCGGTTCAGAAAATGAATGTGCTGCTCGTCGTGGGCCTTCAACTGAAGTGATGCCTCGCGGACGCTCGAGTCCTGGAGCACCCCGCGTGCCTGCAACAGCCGTTTCTCCGCGTGATGATAAAGCTCCATGTTTTGCAGGCTGAAAACGATCTGCGGCAGGACGCCTTCAAAGACTTTCGCTGCCTCCTCCTTGCTTCCCCCGGAAAGCAGGCGAAAAACCAGATCCAGCACGTCCGCGAGGCCCAGGCTCGGCATCACACCACAGATCCCGGCAGGGACCAGTTCGAGCATGTACATACCACCCCAGCCCTCGAGCACTCCGACGCCGCCGCCGGTTTGTTGAACAATGGCCATCACCTTGGAAGCCATCATCTGCTCTTCCAGTTTCACGAAGCGAAAGTGCGGATGGGCCCGATGCAGAGTCGCGATGAAGCCCGGGCTCAAAGTCGGGCCGCCGGGATTGAAATCCTGAATGACCAACGGGATGTCAAGCGCCTGCAAGATGCTGTCAAAATATCGGACGAGATCATCGTCGCCCAGCGGAAACAGGCGTGGAACGGCGACGCAGACGGCCGCCGCGCCGGATTTTTGAGCGCAAATCGCGAACCGGGCGGCGTGCCGGGCGGATGGATGATTCACCTGAGCGATCACCGGGATCCTCCCCGCCGACTGGCGGACCGCTTCCGCTGCAATCTGACAACGCTCCTCTTCGGAGAGTTTGTAGAACTCACTGGCGTACGCGGGCAGACAAACCGCCCGGGCGCCGGCTGCGATGGCAAACTCGATCAGGTCGCCGAGACTTGCCCAGTCCACCTGTTCGTCGGGCGTGAACGGCGTGGGAATGATGGGAACGATCCCATCGATTCGATCTAGAACGGGTAATGGCATGAGGGCCTTCCTTCTCTTTTTCCGGATTCGCTAGTGTGCCGTCCCACATACCGCTTGCTTACGCGCGCGGCTCGGAGGCGCTGATTCTGAGCCGCGACCGTCAGGGAGCGGGGAAACGCGCTTGTCGTACTTTTCAACCAGTTTCCGGATGTCATAAGTAAAATCGATCCAGGCCTTCTCCCACGTTCGGGCCCCGGCTCGGGTGTACTTATAGAAGCCCCGGCAACTCGAGATTCCTTTTCCGCCACTCGCCACCATGTCCCGCATGAGCTTCGGCACTGACTTGGTGTCACAAAGCCTCGGCAGCAGACCTTCCATCACGGCGGCATAGGCCGGAATCCCGGTCAGGTCCATCCAGCGAAATGGGCCGGCCAGAGTAGACCACCAACCCATATCGTTGCGATACGAGCGATCGACGGTTTCTATGTCGGCGATTCCCGCTTCCACCAGGTAACACGCTTCGCGCAGCATTGCGTACATCATGCGGTTCGAGATGAAGCCCTGAATGTCGCGCCTGAGTTGGGTTGGATCCTTCCCGCATCTGTTGGCGAGCGCTTCGGTCAACTTAAGGGTGCGTTTGGAGGTCTTCTCGCCGGGAATGATTTCCAGATACCGCATGAGCTGGGCCGGTTCCCCCCAGTGCATGCCGACAAACCGCTCGGGATGTTTCCGGCCGGTCTGCAAGAGCGTGATGGGAAGGCTGGAAGTGTTGGATGCAATCACCGCGCCGGGCGCCAGTGCTGCTTCCAGCCGGTCAAAGATCTGCGCCTTCAGCGGAAGGTCTTCCTTGACCGACTCGATGACGAAACGGCATGGAGCCAGATCCTCGAGTGAGGACGCCAGCCGGAATTTCCCTCGCCCGTCCCGGATCTGGGATCGAGGAACAATCTTCCTCCTTGCAAGCTCGGCAAGGGACTCGTCGATGTGCCGCAAGCCCGACCTGGCTTTTCGCGACGTACGATTGTAGCCGATCACTTCTAATCCGTAGGCCAAAAGGCACGTTGCGATGCCTCTGCCCATAAGCCCCAGGCCGACGAGGCCGACAGGTTCTATGTTTCCTCCAGTGGGCACACTCATAGCGGCGAATTCGAATTGTAGTTCATCTCGAGAACACGGGTGGCGCCCAGCGGCGGAATGTGTCCATAGGGATGGATTTCAGTGCAGGATCTTTGTTAGCATACCGATCGAACGACATGGTCGGAGGCAGAACACCATCCGTGCCCTCCCTGGACCGAACGCTCTCGGCTCTCGAGCTGCTGGCCGCTTCGAGGGTTGGTCTGACCCTGGCGGAGCTCTCCCGACGCCTGGACGTGCCCAAGAGTTCGACTCACTGTCTGATGGTGACGCTGGAACGGCGGGGCTACCTGGTTCGCAACCCGAGAACCGGCCGCTACCTGTTCGGTCTGAAGCTGTTTGACCTGGCGAATATGGCGCTGGGTTCGGCCCGGCTGCGCCAGCAGGCTGCGCCGTTTCTGCGAGAGCTGGCAGAACAGAGCCATCTCGTCGTCCACATGGGGATTCTCGAGCAGGGGGAAATCGTTGTCCTCGAAAGGCTCACACCCCCGGGCCCGGTACAGTTGGCGGCCACCTGGGTGGGAATGCGCATGGGGGTGCATTGTACCGGCATGGGCAAAGCGCTGATGGCGTATCTGCCCGCCGACGAGTTTGACCGCTTGTTCCGCGGCCACCCCCTGCCGCGCAACAACGAGAACACCATCACTTCCATCCGCAAACTCAGGGAACAGGCGGCCGAGACTCGCCGGCTGGGCTATGCCTTCGAGGACGAGGAAGGAGAAATCGGATTCCGCTGCATCGGCGCTCCCATCTTCGACCAGGAAGCGAAAGCGGTAGCTGCGGTGAGCGTGGCCGGCACGACGAGCCAGATCACCCAGGACAGGCGTTCCGGGCTCGCCGAAATCGTCAAACACACGGCCGACTGCATCTCCCGAAGCCTGGGATTTCAGCAAGACCCGCTGCTGAGCTTGCTGGCAACCGGCGCCTAGGGGACGCCGGAGGCCTGAGGGAGCCGTCCAGCGTATTGGACGTATCCGCTCCGCGACTCTTGTCCCATTGCCGCCAGCGCCTTAGAATCCACCCAAGGGAGTTGGGGCACACCTGATTTCCTCCCAGCGATCTCGAGGAGGTGGTTATGCGAAAAACCTGGATTACCATGGCCGGTTTGGCGGCCCTGCTTCTGGTAGCTGCTCTGCATCTTGCTGCGCAGTCCAGCTTGGGCTCCCTTGTCGGCTCAGTGCGAGACTCAAGCGGCGCAGTGGTTCCCAACGTGACGGTAACCGTCACCAACGTGGCGACGAATCAGTCGCGGACTTTTGCCAGCGGCGCCGAGGGCGGTTATGAGGTCACGCACCTGATCCCCGGAGTCTACCGGGTGACTGCGGAGTCGGCCGGCTTCAAGCGATTCGCGGTGGAACGGGTTCCACTGGATGCCGGCGCCATTGTGCGCGTGGACGTCCGCCTGGAAGTGGGCCAGGTGTCGGAAAGCATCGTCGTGGCGGAACAAATACCGGCCATCGAGACCGAGACGTCGTCCATTTCGAAGTTGCGCACTGTGGAGGAGTATCGGAAGATTCCGATCACGTTCAGCAACGAGCCGTTCAAGTTGTACATGACGGTGCCGACGGTTCACTCCGTCAGCAGCAGCAAGTGGACGTTCACAGTGGCCGGCAGCCGCAGCGGGCAGACGGAGTTTCAGCAGGACGGCATCACCGGGCCGAATTCGGGCACTCCGATCGGCTCGATCTCGATGACGATGGAGGGGATTCAGGAAGCCCGCGTGCAGGGAGTCAACAATGCTGCCGAGTTCGGCTCGGTGGGCATCTATCAGATGGTAACCAGGTCCGGTGGAAACCAGTTCCACGGCACGGGCTACTACTATCACCGCAGCTCCGCTCTGAATTCGCGGGACTTTTTTGCGGTCGAGAAAGCAAGCAACCATTCGCATTATTTTGGCGGGTCCTTCAGCGGTCCAGTGGTCCTGCCCAAGCTATACAACGGCCATAACCGGACCTTCTTTGTGCTGGCCCACGATGGCAACCTGAGCCCGGGGAACGAAAATATCGTGCGCACAGTTCCGTCGCTGGCATTGCGTGCCGGTGATTTCACCGGTCGCGGCCGGCTGGTGGATCCCCTGAACGGGCAACCTTTCCCTGACAACCGCTTGCCCGCCACGCGGCTCAACCCAGTGGCGCAGAGGTTCCAGGAGCGGTTCTACCCGCTGCCGAACTTCGGGCCGCCGGACAGTCTGGCGAATAATTTCCGCCTCATTTCGCCCGCGCCCGGGAAGGAGAACATCGCCGACGCCCGCATCGACCACCGGCTGCACGACAAGAACAATCTGTACGTGCGCCACGGCTGGAGGCAGTTCCCCAGCAAGAATTTCGATACGCTCCTGCCTGCGACCGGCCCCTACAACCAGCTCCGCACTTTCCGATCCATTGTGGTCTCGGATACCCACACCTTCTCCCCGCGTCTGATCAACGAATTCCGCTTCGGTTATATGACCGAGAACACCGTGTATCGAGGGACTCCGCTGCGGGGCAAGGATGTCATTCGAGCGCTGGGATTGACAGGATTAGACAACGTGCCGGACACGACCGGCATGCCGTCGGTGAGCATTACGGGCTTCTCAGCGTTGGCCGCTCGCAGTGACAACTACCGCGTGTACCACACTCCGGTGCAGCAGTATACCAACACGCTGACTTACATTCGGGGCCGGAATACGTTCAAAGGCGGCCTCGACGTCCGGCGATATCGCCAGGATGATGACCGCGTTGCTTCCGGCGTGTTCGGCAGTTTTCAATTTCAAGGCGGGCTGAGCGGCCAGGCGTACAGTGACTTCCTCCTGGGCTTGCCGCAGGTGGCCAACGATACACCACGCAACCCGTTCTCAAACCGCCGGGAGCGGGATTGGTTCTTTTTCTTTCAGGACGACTTCAAGGCCACCAGCCGGCTGACCCTCAACCTGGGCGTCCGTTACGAATACCAGGAGCCGTTCCGCCTGGCCGGCAAACGGTTCTATAATTTCGATCCCGCCAGCGGCCAGGTCGTCATCAGCTCCGATGCCCGCGACAAGATCGATGGTTTGTTCAACCGCTCGATTCCGATCGTGGATGCGCCCAAGGTGAGCTTCCCGGACGGTGGCTACCGCTTTGCGGACAGCAACAACGTTGTGCCCCGGCTGGGGTTCGCTTATCGGCTTACCAGCGATAACAGGACAGTGCTGCGCGGCGGCTATGGTTTCTTCAGCGACAATCTTCAGCATGGGCTGATGGACAGCCTGACGGGTGGACCGTTTACGCCGGGAAGCGCCAGGTATGTGAACGCGATCCAGGCGGGACAACCCATTTGGCAATTCCCCAACGCGTTTCCGCCATCGCCGCCGGGCGCCTCGACGGCGTCCCCATCTCTGGCCGCCGCGAATCCGTATATGCGAAACCCCTACGTGCAACAGTGGAACCTCACTGTGGAGCGCGAACTATTCGGCATGGGGGTGAGAACCTCCTATATCGGCACCAGGAGCACCGGCTTGCTCTACACGCGGGCCATCAACCGGCCGCCGGCCAGCACAATTCCTTTTACGCAGAGCCGGCGTACTCGCTCACGCACCGCTTCATCGGAAGCTTCATCTGGCAGATCCCGGTGGGGCGCGGACGCACCTATCTGTCTTCGCTTCCGGCGGTGGCCAATCATATCCTGGGCGGCTGGGAGCTGGTCGGCTTGGCCTACCTCCAGAGCGGGGAATGGTTCACACCCGGCTTCTCAGGAGTGGACACGTCGAATACCACCACCATTGGAGGACGACCCGACCGGATTCGAGATGGGAACCTTGCCGCCGGTGAGCGGCGTCTGGATCGCTGGTACGACATCACTGCATTCGCGGTTCCGCCCAGCGGCCGATTCGGCAACAGCGCCCGAAATATCCTCAAGGGCCCCCCGCTCAAGGTGTTTCACACCGGTATCGGCAAGGAGTTTCGCCTGCTGAAGTACCTGGACGACGGAGTGAAACTGCATTTCGAGGCGGCGATTCAGAACTTGTTCAACCATCCCAACTTCGCCAACCCCAGCGCCACACTGGGCGCGGCGACCAATGGGGTGATCTCGGCGACGGCGAATCGGCTCGAGGAGGTGGGCTCCCGGCGGATGGAGATGCGGCTGCGAATCACGTTCTGACGACGATCGCCCGATTCCCCTGTATGAAGAGGCCTTGCGGCGCCTCCCGGACTACCTGCCGGCGCTCCGTGGATCGGCGTTGAGCTTGCTGGCCTCCGATCGCCTGACGCGGGCCGTGGGAGACCGGGCCGGCGCCGAGCGAGAGATGCGGGAGGCCATTCGACACCAGCCGGACTATGCTGCTGCTCACAACAACCTGGCCAGCCTGCTGGCAGGCAAGGGAGAGACTCGACAGGCGGAGTATCATTTTGAGAAGGCCATCGTGATCGAACCGAACAACGCCGGTTTCCGTCGAAACTTCGAGCTTTATAGCGTGGTTCTTCTGTGCCTGCTCGCCTGTCCCTCGATGGCGCAGCGCAGGCCGGGGGTGTCCGCGTTGCCCTACCGATTCCTGCTGGTCGTCGGCGATCAATGGAAAGACCCCGCCAGCTCCATTGTCGAGGGCGGTGGTGAGTTCAACACCATCGTCGCCCTGATGAAAACCTGGGGGCTGCCATTCGACATCTGGCGGCTGGACCAGCAGCGGCTGGACCAGTACCACTTGCTGGATCGTGACGGCCTGCCCCGCTACGGCACGATCATCTGGGATGCCGGCGCGGAGCATGCTCGGGACAAGGGCATCGAACTCGTGCCCCAACTGGTCAAAGATCATGGCGTGAACCTGGTTGTGCTGGGGGATACGGTGTCAGCTCCGGACGTCTCCGGACTCACTGGGGTTCGCTATATCAGCGACTTCGTTTCCAGGGAAAACCCGGTGATCACCGAGCAGCATTTTCTCACTCGTGACTCGAAGGGCGATCTGCTGCCGGAAGGCGCCTACTGGCCCGGTTACAAAGTGTTGGCCGAGAATGCGGAAGCGCTGATGAAACGCGCGACGCATCCCTTTCTGACCATGCGCCAAGGGCAGGGCGGCGGCCGGGTCGTGTGGCTGGGAGTTCATCGCACCGGCGACCAGATGCAGCGGCAGGTGGCTCGCGACCTGTTCAAACGCTGCCTGGTGTGGGCCCAGGGCTTTGCCTTGTATGCGGAGTATCCCAAGAGCGTCATCCTCTTCATGGACGACATGGGGACGTCCGACAAGAGCTACCTGCCGTACTGGCACTACTTGAGCCCGGCCGAGGAGCAGATTCGGAAAGGATTGATCGAGCCGTTGAAGCGCCACAACGCCGTGATGGTGCAAAACGTCAGCACCGGATTTGTGGATCGCCAGTCCCAGCGCGTGTTGAATCCGTGGCGGCAAAGTCATGTCGTGGATGAGCTCGTGCCCGGCCGCATTCATGACTACGCGTCGACCAAGCGTGGGCTCGATGCGGGGCTGCGCGAGGGCGTCTTCGAGATTCAGGCCCATGGTTGGACTCACATGCTTCCCGATCTGGACTCCCCGCCCGGTCCGTTCTGGACGGCGCCGATGGACGGAGTCGGAACCTACAACTGGTACCAGGAGTTCGGCGATCCCGTCCGCAAGAAAGAAGTCCCGGCGATTTGGCAGATGTTTCATCTGCGGCGGGCGCTCGAGTGCATTCAGGAGGATTTCGGTGTGCGTCCGCTGTTTGTCATGGTCCCCGGCAGTGGTCATGGGACATCGTATCCAAACCACACCGCGCGCATCGCCGCACAACTGGGGTTTGGTCTGAGCTACTTCAGCGGCGGTGAGTATTTGGGCCCGGACCTGGTGGTCAGCCTCGCCCCCGTGGTCGCGTATCGCACGTGGGCGTACGACCGGCCGTTGTTCGAGATTCCCTGGACCGTGGACGCTCCCTATTTCCTGCTGCACCACGATCGCGATCTATCGCTGGACGCCGGCGTGTTTCCGCGCCTCTTAAGCCATTTGGGCAGCGGCGTCCGTTATAGGACCGCCAACGAATATTCCGCCTACCTTCACGCAAAGATTGAGCGCGAGTCCACGGCCGGCGACCTGGCGCTGGCCGTCAACTACGATCGCCACTACTGCCGGTTCTTTGAATCGCGCGCATCCGCCTGGACTTTGCATCTTTCCGACGAGACTCGGCACGCGCTCGGGATCACCGGGCCCGAGAAGCAGACGGTGAGGATTCCCAAGGGTCTTGGCCGCCGGTCGGTGCGCGTTGGCGCCGGCGGAGTCGTTGTCGAGTGAAGAACCTGGCGCGCCCACAGGGGGGTAGTGCCTGAAAGTTGCGTTGAAGGAAAAAACGGGACCACTGGACGAGATCGCGGTGAAGCCTCCAAAAAAGTCAACTGCTTAACGCTTGTTCGGGGGTTGAACCCGCACCTGACGTTGTTGTCGCAGGATGTTTCTAACGATGTCAGGGGTTAACTCTCGGCGTTCATCGGCAATCTCGAACAACTCCCTACTCGGTTTGGTATCGGGCGAAAAACTCCCGTGCCAGAGGGTGACCAATACCCCTTCTCTCTTCACGGCTTCCAAAGCAGGGATAATGTCGCTGTCACCAGTGAAGATCACTGCATTGGTGATCTTGCCCTTACCAGCCAAGAGCGCCATATCCACGCCGATCATACAATCAACGCGCTTTTGTTGGAAGATCGGTTCTCCTTGAGCATTTTGGCCACGGTAAGCCAATCGGCCTAGCCGAACTTCAAATCTTGGCAGATACCCAAGCGCTGTTGTAAAGCGATGGCGTTGCGCATAGCGGAATCGCTCCTCTTCGGTAGGGGGATTGCCTTGGTAAGGCAAGCAGTGATAATAGTAGGCTCGCAAGAGCTCGTCAGTGCCAACCATCGTACTAACAAGTTTTTGAAAGTCGATTGCGGCCTCAGCATGGTCGAAACGCAAGACCTTCTCGACGTATCCACCATCCAAGAAGACAGCCGCCACTCCCACCGTTGCACCAACCTTTCGTAAAATGGAAAAGGCCTGTGGTGATCCCACAGGCCAACTTCATTTTCTCCCGAAGTACCCGAAGGAACTCCGGGGTTCATAACTTCTTCCATTCTGCCACACTGTCGATTTAATGTCAACACTAGAAGAGCCGTTGACTGCGATTCAGACACTGGGAGGGCCGCGGAGGTGGGTAAGGCGGGGATGGGGCTGGCGAGAGTTGAAAAACGTAGAAACCGATGGCGATGTTGAATGTG
>JACQDF010000367.1 GCA_016201205.1 Acidobacteriota bacterium | reverse complement strand
GCCTCATTAGACGTTGACGGAAGGGACGCGTGGAGGCGGGATTTGAAAGCGAAAGGTTGACTATGATGAAGGCGAGACAAACCTTCGGACTGCCAGCGTTTGTACCGGTCGCAGCCTTGGCGCTGGCTGCCGGAGCACATTCCCTACCCGCCCCGGCGGCCCAGCTCGGGCGACAACAGGATCTCACCATTATCAATCCCACCAGCAAGGCTAAGCTGTGGGCGACACTCCTGTATCCGACCGGCGGCGAAGCCGGCAAAAAACACCCGGTTGTGGTTGTCATACCTGGGGGGCTCGGCTTCGGTTCGGCTGCTGTGCGAACGCCGCTCTCGGATGAATTGGTCCAGGCTGGGTTTATCGTGGGCTATTTTGACCCGGACGGCCGAGGGCGAAGCGGGGGGAAGGAAGACTATAACGGCAAGGTGCACCAGGATGGCTTGCACGAGTTTCTGAAATACCTTGCCACTCTGCCTCGAGTCGAACAGAACAATGTGGGGCTGTTCTCCACTTCGCTGGGCTTGGTGATGGCAGCCGGGGCGCTCGCTCGCTATCCGGACGATCCGCCTGTGAAATACTTCATCGATGTCGAGGGGCCCTCCGACCGGTTCTTTGTCACCAAGTTCGATGATCCCAAGTTCGTGGGGGTTTTTGGACACGCCAGCAAGGACGAGAGCTGGTGGGCGGAGCGGGAGGCGGTATCTGCGATCAAGAGGGTTCGATACCCCTATCTCCGCATCCAGAAGGAGCTGGATCACGTGCACGGCGAAAACAAACAGCACGCCCTGGACATGGTAAACGCCGCGACTCACACGAAGTTCGGTGGTCAAGGACAATCGCCGTGGACGCGCATCAACGGTCCGGAGAACGAGCCCAACCGCACTTACAGCCGGCCGGCGGCCCCGAAATGGCTGCCTGCCCGCACAGGCCCGCAGACGCTGGGTTGGGTCCGGGAAATGGCCGTGCTGAACATTTCTTCTAGTGCGATGTCGAATACTGGGCGCTGGTCGGAACCCGTGAATATTTCCGAGGTCAACTCGACGTTCGACGACAAAGGCCCCGCTATCGCGGCCGACGGCAAGATGCTTTACATCAGCTCGACACGCTTGGGCGGAGAGGCCATCTTCCAGTCGGCTTGGGAGGCAGGCCACTGGTCGTCGCCGCGCCCCCTGCCGCCGGAGATCAATGCTGGGGGCGCTTATGACCCCAGCTTCACCGGTGATGGCAAGACGATGTTCTTTCACTCCATGCGTCCCGGCGGACACGGTGGACAAGATATCTGGTATTCGACTTTGAAAGATGGAAGCTGGACACCGCCCCGGAATGCCGGACCGAACATCAATACCGCGGCTCACGAGTGGACGGTAAGCATCTCGGCCGACGGCACGACGATGTACTTCATGGCGCGCGGACGCGAAGGCAATATCCAGGGCTCGGAGGACTTGTGGTTTGCCAGAAAGGTCGACGGGGAATGGCAGAAAGCGGAACGATTGCCGCCGCCAATCAATACCGAACACAACGAGGTTTGCCCCTGGATAACCGCCGACGGGAAGCGCCTCTATTTTGCCCGGATGATTTTCGATGGGCCGCGAATCGCGGAACACCACATCTGGGTTTCAGAGATTGTGAATGGGCGGCCGGGCCCGCCAGTCAAGCTGCCCGCGCCTGTCAACCTTCCGGGCGTCCGGTCATGCTGCCCGACTCTGACGGCAGACGGTAAGATCCTCTGTTTCGCCGCGGACCGTCGCAGTGGCGTGGGACGTCACGACATTTGGCTGAGCCGGCTGCTGGAATAGTCAACACATACTCAGGAGGTGCAGAGTGAATCGCAGACAATTTGTCAAGCACGGCGCCCTGGCTGGTGTCACGGCGGGAACGTCTGCCTCGGC
Organism: Acidobacteriota bacterium; assembly: GCA_016201205.1. Classification (GTDB taxonomy): domain Bacteria; phylum Acidobacteriota; class Terriglobia; order Bryobacterales; family Bryobacteraceae; genus CADEFT01. The sequence continues at coordinate 7,303 of JACQDF010000367.1, read as the reverse complement.
TCAACGGGCGCCGGATCCCCCCAGGAAGCCGATCCAGGTGGTGGTGCGTTTCCATCTGGACGATCCCGCGATCCGCACACCTGAGGAGCCGGGTCCCACCCGCAGCAGTCTTCGAATCAAGCGCCTCACCGAGCTGCTGGAAAAACTCGGCGTGAAGGCGGAGTACGCCTTCGTGGGTGGCGTGGTCCAGCAGTTGGCCGACGACTTTCCCGGAACCATCGAGAAGATCAAGGCGCTCAAGCTCCCCATCGCCTACCACCCCGGCGCTGGCCACACCGAGCCCTGCCCCGTCGGCCGCGGCTCTCCTCCGCCACCGGGAGCCCCGCGCGAGGTAGTTTGGGAAGGTTTGTGGAACTTCGAGACCCGGACGCTGACGCCGGACTGGCGCTTCGACGAGACCGGCAAGCTGGTCCGGGGCAACCCCCGGGCGCAACAGCCGATCACGCCGGTTGATTTGCCTCTTTACCGGCTCCCGGCTCAGCAATCCTGGCTGTTCGGCGGCTGGCTGGCGATCCAGAACACTCTGGGAGTCACTCCGCTCCAAACCGATGCCGGGGGACACGGGCCGCTCTACGAAGCGCTCGGCGCCGGCTATCCGATCAGCGAGGGGGAGGTCGTGTTGCCGTGGATGCGGCCTCGGCCGGGGCCCCCAGCGCGCACGGATGGGATTCGGATTCCTTTCGAGCTTCCGGAATTGCATGAGGTTCACTTGTTTCCAGGTGTCCGCCCCACTGCGCCGAAGTACTATCGCAAAGCGCCCGGCGTCGACGCGCCCCGCACGGTCGATCCGGCGGAATGGTTTGAAATCCTGGCGCGCAATCTCCCCGGCGGCAAGAACTTCGTTAGCGGCTTCTTGTGCCATGTGGGAGCGGATTGGGAACGTCTTGAACGCGTGATGAGTTTCCTGGCCGCCCGCCCGGAGTCCTTTCGCATCGCGTCTTTTGACCCGGAGAGCGATCAGTGGCGTCCTGAGAACGCGCCGCTGGCTTTCTATCGCAGGACGTACGGAGTCGGCTCCCTGGCTGAGGTGCGTTCCATGAACGCGCCGCTCAAGAGAATTCACGCCCTCAGTGAGAAGTCCGCTGGCGTGCCCGGACCAGGGTTGTGGGGTGCACCGCCTCCTCAAGTTGCGACAGGGCCGGCGGCGAAAATCGTGAGGCCGCAGTCACTCACCGCGGATCAGATTTTGGAGGCGGCCGACTACCTGCTAGGCCGCTGGCCGCAGGGCACCCACGATGGCGATCTTGGGGCGCCGCCTGCACTGTTGCAGACGTCGCGGGGCGCTCTCAGCTTGGCCGATGCCTTCGAAGCGCTGACGGCATCGTTGGTCGAGCAGCGGAAGAGGGGCCGGCTCCCTACCAGCGTCCGTCTCCGGGGCCTCCGTGGGCCCGTCGATTTCCCGGTTTTCGATCTCAAGGCGGACCCGAAGCTGGATCCGGAGAAGGCAAAGACCGGTTACATGCCGCACGAGATCCCACGCGAATCCATGCCGGAGGATCCGGACGTGGTGAATGCGCAAGGGTTGCCGCCGTGTGGGGACTTCCATGTCTGGATGCCCACCCATACCAAGGTCGAGGCCGATGACATGATGGCTGCGGTCGAGCGGGTGAGCGGCCAGCTTACCGGCCACGTACCGGGCGTCATCAGCGTCCGCATGCTCACCGAAGACTCGCGCGGCAGGGAGCCGCGCTGGCTGGAAATGAAGGTGAACCCGGCCGAGTTTCTCTACGCCCTCGCGCAGGAATACCGCGCGATTCATGTCTGGGGCAAGCCGGGGCCGGTAGTGATGGTTTCGATGAAAGTGGCTGGTTCTCAGCGTTGTCAACTGATCATCCCCTATACCGCCGATACTTCACGCGGAGCGGCAGTGGGCGCCGTCCGCTTCGAAGGTTTTATCTGGCGGGCCAAGATGAGTGTGGAGGAGTTGGACCGGGCTTGGACAACAGGCGCTGCCGGGACCCGTCGATAGGAAACAGGGAGGACGAAGATGCAGAGCGTGAGTTCCGACCGCCGGTTGTTGCTGAAGTCGCTCGCCGCGGGAGCAGTGCTGAGCGGCCCGGTCGAGGGATCCAGGGGCAGGCTCACCCCTTGCATCCACCAGGCCACCACCACGACCGTGGATTTCAAGACCGCCATGGAAGCTTACGGGAAGGCCGGCTTCCGGTTCGTCGAGCCGTGGCTCCGGAAAGTGGAGGAGTATCTGCCGAAGTCGTCGCTGGCGGAGATGAAGCGGATACTGAAAGACAACGGTCTGAAGCCGGTCTCCGCCGGAGGCACCCCGCCAGGCATTTTCTTTCCCAGGCTTCCCGATCGTGACAAACGAATGGACGGACTGAAGCGGGCCTTGGAACTGTGCCGGGAACTCGAGGCGCCGGTCATCGTGAGCCCGTCGGCAGTTCGAGAGCCCGATGTAAAGGCCGATGATTACCGGGCAGCGGTCGACGTAGCGCGCCAGATCGGCGAGATCGCCAGGAGCTTCCGTGTCACGATCGCGGTGGAGTGCATCAAAGGCTCGACGTTTCTCGGCTGCCTGACCAGCGTTCTCGAGCTGTGCCGCAAGGCCAACCACGAGTTTGTGCGCCCGATGGTCGATACGTTTCACCTCTACGCGGGGATCGGCAAGCTGGAAGAACTCGACGCTTTGAGGCAGGGGGAACTTCTGCACTTGCACATCGATGATATCGATCCCGCCGTGCCCCGCGAACTGCTGGCGGATTCCGACCGGGTGCTGCCGGGGGAAGGGATCATCCCGCTCGGCACGATCCTGGCCAAGCTCAAGAACAAGGGTTACACCGGTGTTGCGTCGCTGGAGCTGTTCAACAAGCAGCTCTGGCAGGAGGATCCGGTGGTGGTGGCGCGCAAAGCCATGGCCAGCCTGAAGCGAGTGCTCGGCTGAGCCTGAGTTCGGCGGGGCGAATGAGGATAAGGACGCGAACAGCCATGATGAAGTTCATGCCGGTTCTGATAGCGGGTGGATTGCTGATGCCGGCTTCCGCGGCCCAGATGGGGACGGCGAATCGATTCACTCCGGACTGTTATTTCGCTCTGCACTGCGAGCCGACTACCGCCAACGATGCCCTGTTCGCGGCGGTTGTACGCCTGGTGGAGCTGGCGGAGCGATATAAGGCGAAAATCACCTTCGAGTTCACGCCTCAGTGGGCAGAGATGATCTTAGCGGACGAGAAGAAAGTAGCGCTGCTACGGAAGTGGCAGAACCAGGGCCACGAGGTCGGCGCTCACCATCACCCGCTGTTTCACCCCGGAGGCTGGGACGGCTACACCGATATCGCCCCAAAGGAACTCCACGAGACAAGGACAGATCTCTTCGGGCGAAGCCACCCCCGGGAGAGATACTTGGGCGCCATGGATGACTTCATGAGATTGCTGAACCGGCTCGCCGCGCCCCAGCGAGTGGTCACGGGTTGCTTTGGCCGTCTCATCCCTCCCGAGGCGGCGAAGATTCCTCTCAAGGTTGAACCGATCCCACCCGGGATTGTCTACGAAACCGAAGGCTTCCAAGAGCCCCCCCGCCCACCGAGTCTGATCGGCCGGCAACACTGGAAGCTGCCGATGTTCTTCGTGGGCGACGACGCCAGGCTGACGGAGTTGAGCCGGAAGCACGAGGAGACGAAGGAAGGGGACGTCGTGGGCTTCGTCACCCATGCGTTCAACTTCCGGGACGCGCCCGATGTGATGGAACGCTGGTTCAAGTTCTTGCACTCCAAAGACCCTGAAGGTAAGCACAACAAGACGGTGTCGCAGATCATGAAGGAACGCCTGGTCGAGTAGGCGGAAGGGAGGGGGCGGCCCAGATGTGTTCAGACATGATGGGCACTGGCGAAGATCATAAAGCCTGCCGCTCCAGCACCCGCCCGAACCACCAAGTGGACCACACATAAGCGGCCACGCAAGGCGCGAGGACAAGCGGGCTTGCGTACATGGTTCCAGCTCCTGCCAGAATCATCAGAATCATCTGAGCGAGACTGCCGCCGAAAGATGCGCCCGTTTGGAATCTCCATCGCGTTTGCTGGCGGGGCCGGGTGATGGAAGCATGATGGCCCGTGGCAAGCGCCATCAACGCCGCGGCCAACCCTGCCAGCGGGGACAGAGGCAGCGTCAGCAGCAAGGCTGTTGACAAGAAGGTCACATCTTTTGCCGCAAGGATCAGCCAACCAGCAAGCGGGAGCAGGCGGTAGCGTGTCAGCCCGCCCTCGCCGTCCAGCCCGAACAGACTCTGCGCGTATGTGGAGATCGTCAGCATCACTACCATCGTCAGCGGGAAGAGCGCCTCCACTGGCAGCAATCCTCTCGCCCGGAAGAACAGCGCGGGCGCGGCCAGGATGAGCCCGCCGTAAAAATCGAGAGTCGACAGCATTTCCCGCAGATTCTTCCGAATTAACTGATTCAGCGGTCCAGGGAGGTTTGGTAATCCCCGCCATACATTCATGCGGCTGTCTGGCAGGAGCGACGGCGCCAGGAATCCAAGGCCGAACAGCACGGCTATCAACGCCCAAAGCCCGATTGACACCCTCTTCCAGACCAGCAAGATCGCCACGAGCCACGTCAGCGGATTGAGCCACGGACTCAACATCCTCAACAACCGGTGCTCACGGTTTGCGAGCGGCCACAGCGCGAGTCTCTCCGGCGGGACAATCCGCAGCGGATCGCTGCTCGAGGGGAAGAAGAGGACGAGTCCAATGATCACAAGGGAGAAAGCGAACGCTGCCGCGTCCCCCATGAAGAGTAATGCAAGGCCCGCGTAAAAGAGATTGTTGCCGGAGAAGGACCCAAGGGACTTGCGATTCCGCCGGGCCGCCCGGCCGCGTGTGGCAAGCTCGGACCGCGCGCCGGGTCGCGATGCTGCCTGGCGAGGCGGGGATTAACGTGAGAAAAACTGCCTGCTACGCGGCCAAAGATCGTGACCCGTTACAGCTTCGAACGGCTCGTCGAGCAACAGCACCTCCGGGTTGGGTAGCAGCGCCATCCCCAAGGCCGTCTTCTTCCGCATTCCGTGAGAACATTTGCTTGCGAAAGTGTCGCGCCCTGGTTCCAGGCTTAGCGCTTGCAGAAGCTGTTCGATTCGCTTGAGGGTCACGCCCGCGGGCAGCCCGTAGATTTGTCCCGTGAGCAGGAGGTGTTCTTCTACCGTCAGGTCGTCAAAGAGGCCGAGATTCTCCGGCAGGACGCCGATCTTGCGCTTCATCGCCAGGGAGTCCTTGGCCACGTCCAGACCACAGACCGTGGCTTCCCCGGAGCTTGGCGCAAGGAGTCCAGAGAGCATTTTGATGGTTGTGGATTTCCCTGCGCCGTTGGGGCCGAGAAAGGCACAGTTCTGGCGGACGTACTGAGGATCAACGTCGTGTTTTCGCCTCGCCGTTTTCCGTTTTCACAACCGCGGGCTTGACTGTCCATAACTGCAATTTCGTGTAACACAGCGGGCGGCTGTCGGCGGGCTTGAAGAAGCGCTCCAGTACATCCGCGTATGGCGGCAGTGTAGAACTCGGATCGACGTTCACAGCCGCCGGCTCTGCTCCGCCAGCCAGCGCGAGAAAAGCACGGGCCATGGCCACCAGGAACTCGGCCGGGTTGAGCTCCACGTCACCAACCACCGTGCGGATCGGAACGCGCCGGGGATCCAGGTGACTGGCTTGCTCCAAAGCCGCGGAGGCAGCGGTGCACAGACCCTCCAGCGGCGCTTTGATAGTGGCTTTGAGGGAAGCGATTTCCTCCGGTCGGGCGATCGGGCCGAACAGCGCAGACGTGCTGACGGACTTCGGCAATTGGCCGTTAGCGCCGTAATACGCCAGCGCCTGGGCCAGCGCTTCCCAGGCATTCACCAGGGAATAGGATCGCGTACCCAGGTCAACAAAATCCGGCGGCCCGCCTTTCCATCTGGCGACGAGTTTCTCAGCCAGGGAGCGCAGCTCGTCCTGAAGGATCGGCCGCGCGTTCGGGGGTTCGAAGAATCCGGGCAGTTCGCCCGGGGTGATGAAGCGGCTTCCCGGAACCGCCCGGACCTGGGCCCTTAACTGCTTCAACTGCTCCTCGACCGCAGCCAAGCCGCCAGGCGGCCACGCCGTCAGACCTACTTCCAGGAAACGGAACGGCAGATCTTGTGCCGGCTGCGGGCGCGTCTTGTAATTGAGCCGATTCATGTACCAGAAAAAATCGGTGTTGGCCCCGGCCATGGTGAGGGCCTCCTCGATTAGTTCACGCGGGTACTGTTGCATCACCGCACCAGCAAGCCCCACCAGCGGAATGGACGGCTGTTCCACCTGGAAGTCACTCAACTGCTGGAAGGCGTAACCCGCCGGGGCGCTCTCAACACTGTGCGCAGTGACGATACTGACGTCCCTGCCGAAGGCTTCCCGCACCAGCGCCAGGCCGCCAATTCGGGTCAGGTCGCTGGCGCCGCCCTGCCGCAGGTCCATCCGTTTGGTGCGTGGATCCACCGGACCCGGCACAATGCGGTGGCTGTAACGTTGCCTGGCTTCTTCGAGCGCTTCCCCCCAATTTCGCGCCCACGTCACGCAGCCAGAGCTTACGCAAATGACAGGAAAGGGGCCGTGTGCTTCCTCGGCATGATAGCCCAATGGCACCTTAAGCCCGTTCAGGTAATCGAAAATGGCCGGATCCTCTTCTTGCAGCCGCTCGACCAAAATGCCATCGAAGTAGAATGTCGCCGGCAATTCGTATTTCTGCATCAGGCGGGCGAACGCGCGCACATCCTCGGCCGACGGGTAGAACCCCCCGCCGCCCACATAGTGATGCATATAGACTTGGACGTAAAGCTGGCGTTGGGGGGCGGGCTGTGCGATGCCCCGGCCACACAGGCCGAGGCTCGTGAAAACGAAAGCAATGATGGGTAGGACTCGTTTGCTTGCCATGCTTATCCTTCCAGCCCGCGCAGCCGCCAGGGCGCCCTGTACGGACGGGTGAGCATCCGGCTGGCCTTCCCGCTGTTGGTGATCTTTTCCGTCCCGGCGTCCCACAGAATTTTCTCTCCGGCACGGTAGGCGATGTTGCCGAGATGACAGGCTGTCGAGACCTGATGTGCAAACTCGATATCGACGTTCGGTCGCCGGCGCGCTTTCACGCAATCCAGGAAGTTGCGAACGTGAGGCTCATGCTGAGAAGAGGACGTTCCTCGCTGGGACGCAAGCTGGCTGGTGTAATAGAGCCCCAGTCCATTGGGGTCTTCCGTGGAGCTGATCTGCGCGCCTGCGGGCTCCCTGTTCACCGCTGTTTGGGGAAAAATCTCATACCCCGCACGATCGACGAACAGCGTTCCCTCGGTTCCGTG
>JACQDF010000341.1 GCA_016201205.1 Acidobacteriota bacterium | reverse complement strand
GCGTTTTGAAGTTTCGCGGGTACGTGTTGAAAAACATTCCCTACGTCCCGGCTGGCCCGCTCCAAGACGCCGACTTTGAGCCGAAGTTTGAGCAGAAGGGCGTTGACATGCGGATCGGGCTCGACATGGCCACGATGTCCTCGCACCGATCTGTTGATCTAATCGCGCTGGCAACCAACGATACCGATTGCATCCCGGCGATGAAGCACGCGCGTCGCGCCGGTCTTCAAGTCGCGCTCGTGGTCTTGCCCGGCTACACCCCGGCTCCCGACCTGCTCGCCCATGCCGACTTTCGCCGGGCGATTCCTTGGCCCGTCTAATGGGCTTGCGATGGCTGTGATTGTGAAAAGCTTCAGCGGACGCTGACGTACAGGTCGCCGGCGCGCGGCCTCCTGCTTCCCGCGCTCAGAAATGGAAAATCGTCCCGCGTCATGCCAAGCAGGAGAAAAGAGCCGCGCCCGTCGCCGCTCCTGCCGACGCCGGTGATTCGATAGCGGCTTTGTCTTTGGCCCGGGTCGTTCGGGCGAAAGACCAGGAAATCGTCCTCGACGCTGAACCGCCCCACATCGTGCTGCCGCATCCGGCTGCCGCTGCTGATGGCGGCAAACTGACTCTCGTAAGTGCCGTCGGCGCGGATGGTGAGAGTCTCGCCAGTGGCGATGCTGGCATCGCCACGATAGTTGCCGTAGACGTCCACCCAGTTGGCCAGCGTCGAGCTCGAGGATCTCCACACGCCGGCAATCTCCTGAGGAGTGAATAGAGGCTGTGGCGCTCCGGTCCGGCCGGGCAGTTGGACACTGTTGAAGAATTGCCGCAGCGCCCGGTCCAGCGCGTCATCCCATCCGTTGAAATATCCCATGATGGGCGCGACGGTCTCGCCGTTTACCACAGCGTACAGGAATCCATCGATGGTCGCGTTGTTCTGCCGGAGCCCCATCGTATCGCCGTCGTAGAACAACACGCCGCCTCCCGGCAGCCGCACTCGCAGGGGAAGAGGCTGGATCGGGGAATTGAATATGGCGCCGACGAGCCTTCGCCAGAGCGCGTGGTAAGTCTCGAGCGGCGATCCGGCGGTTCTCTCCGGAGGCAGAATCACGAGCCGAAAGTCCTGCTTGACTCCAAAGCCCAAATCAACGACGCGCGCCAGCGTCACCACACCGGCGTTTTCCGAACGGCTCCAGCCGGCGGGAACCTGGTAGACCAGCCCGGACGAGGAGGGCAGGCGCGGTGGCGGGGCTGCGATCGCGGCCGAATGGATTCGCAGGCTGGAGAGGAAGGCTTGGATGGCCGCCCGGCGCACACCGAGGGCAGCCTGGTCGGTACACACTGTCAGCACGCTCATGGATCGGTCTCCCGCGTTGAAGACCATCAGGTGTGCATAGGAGTCCTGGCGGCCTTGCGTGACGCCGGCTCCACCCTCCAGGTAGCTGAGTCCCGATGAGGTGCGCCCCGCGGCCGGCCGAGGGGCAGCGCCAGCAGAAAAGCCGCGCCGGACAAGCCCGTCCCACTCCGAGGCGAAGTCGACGCCGGGGTTCCCCGAACCGGGCGTGCTGGCGTACACCCCCAGGAGGCAGTAGGTCCGCGCCGCCTCGTCGATGTCGGTGTAATTGATCGAACTCTGGCGGCGTTCCGTCTTCCAGCCACGCGGCGGCGAGAACGTCGCAATGTCGTAGACCTCGGTTTGGGCCGGGACCGTCACCGGCATTCCGGAAATCAGCAACGAAACCAGATTGACGAATCTCACGGTGCACCTGCTTACTGGTGGGGATCCAGCCACAGGTATTCTTCGACGATCCTGCAATTCGGATCAGGACCAATTCCAAACCGATTCTCGGAGTTCCAGCCGTTGAGCGTAACTTCCGAGGACGGACCCGACTTGAGAACAATGCTTCGCAGTACGCGCGAGCGGTAGCCGTTCACGTCTTCGAGAATCGGTTCCTGGATGTTGATGATCACGAGGACGCCTTGGCCGCCGGCGAGGGTCCGCTCGACCTGGTCTTTATACATCGTTTCCAGTTGACTCTGGACCTGAGCCTGGATGGCGCGGTTGTTGAGGTCATGGATCGCGCCGGCGATCTTCATCCCGACATACGCCCACGCGTTCTGGTTCTGTCCCTGCTGCTGGTAGAATTCCTGGGCGCCGCGCATGGGAACCGGCCCGCGGAAACCCGGCGTGCCGCGCGACGCCATCCAATTCCGCAGACCCACCGTCCTCATGTTCTGGGAGCGGGGCAACGCCACAAGCCGCGGCGGCCGGCCGGAAAGCGGCTGCATCATGGCCCGCGCGCCCCGGGCCAAAGTCGAGGGCTGCCCGTTCTTGTGGAGAATGGCCATCTGGATGCCGCCGTTCAAATACTCCGGACCGATCACGGCGTCGATCTCGTTGAGGTTGATGTTGTGCTGCCTGATGAAGTTCTGGAAAATGCGCCCGTAGTTCTCATTGGATGCGCGGATGTGTGGCTCGAGCCCTTGCACGGACTTCAGCCAGCGTCCGTCCGTTCTGAGGTCGAGCCTGCGGACCGGCTCGAACTCGAGCCGGTAGATCTGCTGTTCGCCGCCGGACTCCTTGACCCGTTTGTCGGCATAGAACCGCGCCACATGCAGCTCATTCGTGAAATACACGCCGTCGCCGAAGTCTTGCAGGAAGCCGCCGGCTTGGGCCGGCGCGGCTACGGTTGATTCGCCTCGGTACCAGGTTGCCATCGCACTGCTCCTTTCGTGTGTCGTATATCGATGTAAAGCCGGGCTCAGTTTGGAATCAGCATCGCCTGCGGGCGGAACCAGACGCCGCCGGGCAGCCGGATGCCCGCCATGCTGAAGAATCTCGTACTGTAGATCCTCCCGCCGGGACCGGGCCACGGGTCGTGAATGCGCAGCAGAGCCGTGCTGCCGTTCGGATCGCCGTCGCCCCACATTCCACTCACGACAACGGCGTGGCCGAACGACTGCCCGTTGACGGCCGCACCCTGGCCGGCAACCCATATCGGCCTGCTGTGAATGAGATCGGCGAAAGCCGCCGCATCTATTGTCGGCGCCGTGTAGCGCCAGCGGTAGGAATCGCCGAAGGACTTGAGATTGGCCATGTCCGCCTGAAGCGCGCCGCGCCTGTCAAGGGATGCCAGACCCGGCCCGGCGCTCACCCGTCCGCCCAGGATCATTTCCGCCGCCGCTTCCCAGCACAGACCACCCCGTTTCTGTCCCACCAGCGGGACGCGGTGATCGATGTCCACTTTCAGTCCCAGCCGGCGCCAGGTGTCAGCGTCAATCACCGGCTGGCGGGAGAAACGCAGACCGCGTGAGAAAAAGTCGAGCAGGGCCTTTTCGGACTTCTCCCCGAAGATCCCGTCTTCTTTGAGCGGCTGGTGCGGCCTGCCGTTCTGTTCAGGCAGCTCCCGGATGCGATCATTCAACAGCATCTGCGCCATCAGCGCCGCCGTTCCCCTGCTGCCGCGTCTCACGGTTTCCATTGCGCGCTCCCTCAGACGGTAAAGCGAGATCCCGCGGAAAACAGGGCCAGCAGCGCCTTCATTGCTTCACCAGCTCGACGCGGCGGTTCAAGGCCCGGCCTTGCTCGGCATCATTTGTGCCGGCCGGGGACAGGGGACCGACTCCATCCGGACGCAGGCGGGCGGCGGCGATGCCGTGCCGCGTGGTGAGCACCTGAACTACGGCGGCGGCACGACGGCGGGAGAGGTCCATGTTCATCGCCACGTCTCCGGTGCTGTCGGTGTGCCCGACTACGTGCAGTTTGAGCGCCGCATCCTGCTGGAGCAGTTTCGCGATCTCCTTCAGCGCGGCATCCGATTCCGGCTTGACGTCGGCTTTCCCCGTGTCGAAGTAGATCCCATAGATGGCGGCGTGCCCGGTGCGCGCCAGGTCCCCCGCGAGCGTGGCCGCATCGACGGTCACCAGCCCGCCTTCCATCGGCTTCATCTCGATCAGCTCCAGGTGAATCTGGGCCATTTCCCAGCCGGCCATTTGCTGAACATGCAGCATCACATAGGCTTCTCCTTCCGGCCGCTTCAGCCGGGCTGAGACGTGGCGCTGGTTTTCCTGAGCCCAATAGGCGGCCGCAGGGTCGCCCTGGCTGGGATTAAACTTGCCTTGGCCGGCCCCGCAACCCTCGTTCGCGCAGGTGAACAGGAACTCGAATCCCGCTTTCTTCAGCGCACTCTCGAAGTTGCGATAGATTTCCAGCACCGACCGCCCTTTCGGAGCGTGATATTGAATCAGGGTAACCTTGCCCTCGAGCTGCTGGCTCTTCTCCGGTTTTCGGTGATCCACCAGTTTGCCCAGCGGAAAGAGATACTCGTCGAATTCCTTGGTCAGGTAATCGACAATCACCGAGCCGGGATAGCGCGAGATCAGCGCGTGGTCTTTGCTTGCCTCGACATCCTGTTGCTGGGCGAGTGCGGCGGGGCCAATCCACAGCGACAGCACAAAAGCCAGGTTGAGCATGTCAACCTCCTCGTTACCAACGGCTTCAAATAGCAAAGCGCAATCCGGCGGAAAAGCGGGCCAGCCTGCGCGCGCTTACTGACGAGCGGCGGCGCGCCTCTCTCCTTGCCCCTTCCGTGTCGCCGGCCAGCAGCATCCAACCCATCCTCGACTGGACCTTGTGCAGTCGCACCGCGGGGGACATCACCGGCGGTTCGGTGGCGACGGTTACCCGCACGACGCCGGATGCAACTACGCCGCTCCAGCCGGCGCCGCCAGGGATGCTCAGGATTGCGCGGATCGTATAGTCGCCCGGCGGAAGAGCGCCGGTTTGCTCCGGCGAAAGGCAGAAAAACGGTTCCACCTTACTCCGCGGCGGCAGTGTCAGGGAAGCTTCCGGAGGCCGAACGGCGGGCACGAACGGCCACGATTGCGCATTGCCCCTGGCATGGCGCACCTCGAGAGCAATGGACTCGAGCCACGTGCCCGAAGCGGGCGCGGCGCTCCGGTCTGCACCAAGGCCTGTACTCCACCTTGAACGCAACGTTCGAGGCCGTGATCGCGCCCTTGAAGCGATTAAAGTCCTTATCGAATTCGTCAAACACCAGGTCGGCGGTTGCCGTTCCTTCCACCTTCCACGTATAGCCGTTCGCCGAGCCTTGGTCCTTCACCGACATATCGAAGGACCCGCGCCACGATTTTGCTGTCAGGAACTCGCCCTGCCGGGACTGCGCGAACAGGACGGGCGGCGCCGTCCGAGGGCGATGAGCCCCAGGCCCAAGCCGAGCAGAACAACGGCGGAGGGCTCCGGGACAAGCGTTGCCAGTGTCGCGTTGACCGCGAAAGCCGGTGTTGGCCCGTTTGGGTACTCGGTCCACGGGCCCAGGCCGGTTCGCGTTGTTATGCCGAGAATGTTTTGGTTGTTGAAATACCAAGCCATCACAGAAGTTGGATTGTCGGTCGCCAACACGACCCAGTACTTCGTGCCAGCCGACAGCATGGGATGGAGAGCGGACGTCGCGGTGTGGACTTGCGGAGAGGAGCCGAGATTCGTGAGAACGAACGATTCGATCGGGAGGTATGGTGCTCCGGCGTCCTGGTTTATGGATACTCTGAGTTGATTGACTCCACCGGACCAGTTGGAAGCGAACTCGATCGAATCCAAGCTGTAGTCATACGCGGGTATGAAGGACGCCGCGGCGGACTGGAACTCTGCATTGGGGCCTCCGATGATGAATCCAGTGGCCGAGACGCCGCCCGAGGGCGATGAGCGCAAGGCCCGAACCGAGCAGGATAACGGCGGAGGGCTCCGGGACTGCCGGCACTGGTCATCGCAAAGCGGCGCCGACAAGGGACCATGAGCCGAGCCTCACTCGAGCAGAGAATCAACGCCGGAAGGCAACAACACGATCGTCGACGGCTGTGCCAGAATCGGTACGAAACGGAGTGTTCGCATGATCGGGTCTGCGTTTGTTTACTCGGGACTCATCCTTGCTGTCGCCGGAGTGGTTCTTGTCGTGAAACCGATCCGGCGGCTCCGGGTCTCGACGCGTTCGCGTGGACTCGTGGTTGCGGGAGCGGGCTTTCTCCTGGCCGGTGTCGGCTTAGTCCTGCCAGTATCCGAGTCGCGAGTCACGCGGGTGGAAACGCGCCTCGACGAATTCGCGCCAACCTGGCAGTTTCGTGAATTCCACACGATCAGGGTCGCCGCCCCGCCCTCGCGCGTGTTCGAGGCAATCAAACGTGTGCGCGCTGACGAGATCCGCCTGTTTCGCACGCTGACGTGGATCCGACGCGGCGGTCAGCCGCTCCCGCCGAGCATTCTGAACGCGGGAGAGCGCGAGTCGCTGATCGACGTGGCTACCCAGAGCGGCTTCATGCGTCTCGCTGACGACGTTCCGCGCGAACTCGTCATCGGCACGGTCGTCATGGCCCCGCCGGGAACTCACGGGACGCTGACGCCGCAGGTTTTTCAGAAAGTTCTGACGCCCGGATTCGTCCTGGCTACGATGAATTTCGTTGTGGCGGCTGATGGACCAGGCCGGTCGTTCGTGTCAACCGAGACGCGTGTGTTTGCGAACAGCCCCTCGGCGCGTCGCCGATTTGCCGCCTATTGGCGGGTCATCTATCCCGGGAGCGCAATCATCCGTCGGATGTGGCTGCGCGCTATCGAGCGACGCGCGACCAACCCGAATAGGTCTTGATGGATGTGCCGGCCTGGTTGCAACAGGTACTGACCGGTGGCCTAACAAATGAAGGATTCCTGTCGCGCGTAAGCCGCGACAGAATCGGGTGCATCGAAGGCGAGGAGATTGTCCTTCTATGCCTGATAAGCGAGATTCCCAGCCAAACTGGTTCAGGGAACGACGCCGCCCGGGGCGGCTCGTACTGGACTTACTGATCCACATGTCCGGAGCTACCCGAGCTTGCACGGCTGCGATGTCGCCGGTACACTCGGCGGTACACTGAAGGTGTTCGGACCCAGACAGATGGACTTGCCAATCCAATTCGAACCCGCGAAACTCGACGATTTCTGTCGCAAGTGGAAAGTGAGCGAGCTTGCGCTATTCGGCTCCGCTCTGCGCGATGATTTTCGACCCGACAGCGACGTCGATCTCCTGATCAGTTTTCAGCCGGACGCAGACTGGAGCCTGTTCGACCGGGTCAACATGCAAGAGGAACTTTCCGGCATTGTCGGCCGTAAGGTTGATCTGGTTAGCCGCCGAGGCATCGAACGCAGCTCAAACTGGATCCGTCGCAAAATGATCCTTGAAAGCGCCCGGCCTGTGTATGTCGCGCGATGAAGCGACCGTTCTGGACATCCTGAACGCGGCGCGGCGGGCGGTCGATTTCTGTTTGGGCCTCGACCGAGCCTCCTTTCAAGCGGATCCGAAGATCTACTTCGCGGTATTGCACCAGTTCACGATCATTGGAGAAGCAGCCAAACGTCTTACTGACGCGTTTCGGAGTTCGCATCCTGAGTTCCCGTGGAAGGACATGGCGGGGATGCGAGATGTGCTCGTGCACCGATACGACGATGTCAGTCCCGAGGAGGTCTGGAAAGCGGTTGTGGAGGATCTACCTCAACTGATCAGGAGCTTAGAGGCAATTGCGACTTCGAGCGAGTGAATTGGCTCTTATCGTCGTCCATCGTGCCCGGTGGCGCAGACACGGCGGTCCCTCCACCCTGCCTTCTCGCTCCAGCCGCCGCTCGGTCCCCGCGGTCAAACGCGGACCTGCGAAAACCGGTTCAGGCTGCTTTGCGAGCTTTTCGGCGCGCCGATATTCCCGCAACACGTCGGGGAGCAGTGCGCTCGCAAGGGGGACGAGATGCTCAGGCGTCGGCCCGTTCTGCGCGAACCATTTCCTGACGCATCTTCCGTGCGCCCGGCGAGATCGGGTAGTGCATGTAACTCGCGTGAAGGTGGGGCCTTTCGGAGCGAAGCCGCATACTCGACTGGGCAGCACACGGTTTGCTGGGCGTGCGCTCCGACCGACAAGGAAGCAACGGCAAGCCGGACCAGGCGGCGAAGCACTGCTGCCCCAGTGGTGGCGTCCAGTTCGTTCTGCCGGAGGCAGGGCGAGAGTATCAGCGCAGCAGCGATTGCAGCTTAGCCTTGTCCACAGCGGTCAGGATTGTGTCTCGGTGCGCGGGGAATCCCCGCAACCGCAGACGCACGCCGTACACCTTAAGACTTGGAGCTGCGGGAGGCTTCTCGGCGCCGATCACTTGTAAGGTTTCATCGAAGGACGCCCAGCCGAAACTCGGCGCCTTGGACCATCGATAGGTGGCCGCGGTTGTGATAGCGAAGCCGCCTTGCGGCGTGCTGGTGCACAGGGCCGGCGGCCCAGGCGCCGCCGGCGGCGGGGTTATTTCCCAGCCGGCCGGGGCCGCGGGCAGTGCGGCCACCAGCCGCTGGTAGGTCTGCTCCAGGAATTGCCCCGGGAATCCGGGAGACTCTCGGAACCACCGCGCCCGAGGCGGCCCCGCTCTTCAGTTTGCACTGAGGTTTGGCTTCCGACCCGAGCGGGGCCGGATTCCAAGGTATGCCACCTGTGTTGATCAGCCGGATTTCGAGCAAGCCAGCCTCGGCGCCGGTGGGCGTGTACAACAGTGTGATTTGGCCAAACTGGCCTGGACCCGGAATCACAGGGTCCGTCGCGGTAGCCAAGATGCTTCCTCCGGCAAGCAGTTCAACGGTGTAACTCGGGAGTGGGAGGTCCCATCGACGGCCGACGAAGAGCGAAAGCGTATACTGAGAACCGGCCGGCCCAACCGTGCTGGTCAGCACTTGGCCAATATCGAGGCCGTTCGACCAATAAGTTTGGAGGCCATCCGGAATGTTATTCGCCGGACTGCTGCCCCCGCCCTGTGCTGGTGTGTTGAAGTGCAAGTCGGAGGGCCGAAGCGTACCTCCTTGTCCTGCCCCGATATCTGTCCAACCAGTTGGCGTAGATCCGGTGGAAGAGCCAAAGGTACCGAGGGCGTCGGTTCCGAAGCTGGGATTCACAATCGGAATGGGAGTTGCACTCAAGGCGCCCGCAACTCCGAGTACCACAAGAGTCGTCGAGAACAGGGGCTGCATGCTCAATTTCCTCCTCCCTGACAGGTAAGCGAGATTCCGCGGAAAACTGGTCCAGGCCTTCACCGCTAAATGCTCTTATTCGTGAGGGGAGGGATGCGCAAGTTGCTCGGCACGCCGGGATTGTTTCGCCAGTTTGACGAGGAGTTCCGGATCGGCCTCCGCATTCGCTTTGACCGCCGCTGTCGCGCGTGACGATGCCAGCAGCGCCAGCGCCTCGTCGACCCGCTGCCGCCGCTCGGCCCCCGAGGGAAGGGATTCGGACTGATCGAGCAAGACTTGCGCCAGGTGCACTTGGGTGATCGCCACGGCCGCCAGATTCTCCGGCGCCGGCCCCGCCACCCGAACCATTTCCTGGCGCAGCCTCAGTGTCTCCCGCCAATGCGTGGCTGCTTGGGGGAACTTCTTTTGCCGCCACAGCGCGTCCCCCAGGTAGCTGTGGGCGTTCACCACCCCGCCAAGGGCACGCCGGTCCACGGGATCGGCTCCCAGCGCTTTTTCCCGGATCTCGAGCACCTGCCGGTAGAGCGCCTCTGCGGCTCCGTAGTTCCCACGCATCTTCGCAATCAGCGCCAGATCCGAAAGCGAAAAGGTCATGTCGTAGCGCAGCCGTGAATCCCGCGGATCGCGGCTAACGGTCTGTTCCTCCAGCGCAAGCGCTTTGCGGTAATGTCTTTCCGCCTCGTCGAGCGAGCCTTCCGTAATCAGAATCGCCCCGAGCCTTTTTAATGCAAAGGCGTATTCCGCGAAAATTTTCGGCAGGACTTGTTCTTGTCCGGTAACCGAATCGAACCTTTGGATCGCCTTCCGGTACAGGTCCTTGGCGCCGCCAGTGTCCTTCCTGCTCAGATAGAATGCGAGATTGCTGTAGCTGGCTGCCACCGAAATCCGGGCGCGGATCTCCCTGGGGTGGTCCCGCTCCATCGCCTCCACGAGCGCCCGGTGCCGTTGAAACGCCGCCTCCGCCCCCCCTTCTCCGAGGCGCGCCAGCGTGAGATCATCGTAAGCGCCCGTCAGCAGAATCTGCGCATCCAGCAGGTGCGGCTGCCGGCGAATGACTTCCTCACCCAGCGCCGCAGCTTTCTCGAAACTGCGAACGGCTCCCTTCCGGTCGCCTATGTTGTCGCTGAAATCGCTCCCCTGCACGTGGCCGAGCCTGCGGTAACCCTCCGCCAGTTCCAGTTGCAAAGCTGTGTCGTTCTTCGCGTCTTTTGCCAGGCCATCCAGAAAATCGACGGCGCGGGTCAGCAGCAACTGCCTGGGCTCGGTTGCGCCGGGAAGCTTCCTCAGCGATTCGTGTACCTCGAAAAGCAACGATCTGGAAAACTGTCGCACCTGCCGGAAGCGGTTCTGCGCATGGTCGCGTTCCCGCCCGGCCACGCGTGCCTGCCAGGCCGTTGCCACTCCCCCCGAAGCCAATGCCAGCAGCACCAACCCGGCGGCCATCACTTGCAGCTTATGCCGCCGGAGCAGTTTCCCCGCCTGGTACCAAAGCGTTCGGGAAGACGCCGAAACCGGCCATCCCTCCATCCATGCCCGCAGGTCATCCGACAGTGCGTGCACCGACGGGTAGCGTTCGCCGGGTTCCTTGCGCAGGGCCTTCATCACAATGTTGTCCAGGTCTCCGGCCAGCACACGGCGAGAGGTTCCGCCGGCCACACTGCTCGGCCGCTGTGGGTCCCACTCGCAAACCACTTTCAGAGCTTCCAGCGTCGTCAGCCCTGCCAGCTCGTACGGCTTGCTGCCGGTGAGCAGAACATACAGGATGACGCCGAGCGAATAGACGTCGCTGGCCGTCGTCACCCGCCCGCCGCTCACCTGTTCGGGGCTGGCATACTGCGGGGTTAAGGGCCGGAGCCCCGTTCGGGTCAACTCCCCGGACGCTTCCGCCTCTTCCGAGAGCAGCTTGGCGATGCCGAAGTCGAGCAATTTCGGCTGCCCGTCCGCTGTCACCAGGATGTTGCCGGGCTTCAGGTCGCGGTGCAGGACCAGGTTGGCGTGCGCATGCTCGACAGCAGCGCAAACGCGCCCGAACAGCTCGACGCGCCTTCGGATATCCAGCTCGTGCTGCCGGCAGTACTCGTGGATCGGCACGCCGTCCACCAGCTCCATCACAAAGTACGGCGTTCCGTCCTCGGTCGTGCCGCCGTCAAGCAAGCGGGCGATGCCCGGGTGCTCGAGACGCGCCAGAACCCGGCGCTCGAAACGAAACTTTTCCACCACGGCTTCGTTATTCCACTCGGGCCGAACCAGTTTGATCGCCACCCGTTGGGTGAAATCCCCCACCCGTACGGCTTCGTACACCACTCCCATTCCGCCATGTCCGATCTCCCGAACCACGAGATAGGGCCCGATCCGTTTTCCCACCGAACCCACCGCTTCCAGAAACAGCTCTCCCACTCCCTCCGCGGTCTCTTTTTCCAGAAACTCGGGGTCTTCTTCGTAGACGGACAGAAGCGAGAATACTTCCCGCCGGATATTCTCATCTTCGCAGTGTGCGCCGAGCCATACCCGCCGTTCCTCAGCGGACAGAGGGAGGGCCGCCTCAAAGAGTTCCTTCACCCGATCCCATTCCTGCGTGTTCATCTACTTGCACCCTGCATGTGACGGCGAATCCAGGTCTTGGCGGTGGTCCACTCCCGTTTGGCGGTGGACGTCGAGATGCCCAGAGTCTCGGCGGTCTCCTCGATGGAAAGCCCGCCGAAAAATCTCAGTTCCACCAGCCGGCTCTGCTGTGCGTCGATCTTGTGAAGCTCTTCCAGGGCGGCATCCAGGTCCAGCAGATCGACAGCGGCGGGCGTCCCGGCCGCCTCCTCGATCGTCACTTGCACCCGGCCGCTGCCTCGCTTGTAGGTTCGCCTGGCCCTGGCGTGATCGACAAGGATTTCGCGAACAATCCTCGCTGCAACCGCGAAAAAGTGCTTGCGGTCATTCCACTCCTTCGCAGGCGTTCGCACTAACCTGAGGTACGCCTCGTGCACCAGCGCAGTGCATTGCAGTGTATGCCCGGCGCGTTCCCGCGTCAGGTAGCGGGCGGCAATCGCGCGAAGCTCCGGATAGACCAGGCTGACCAACCGTTCCAACGCCTGTTGGTCCCCGCTACTCCATTGCTTTAGAAGCAGAGTGATCTCGTGTTCGCATTCCTCGGCCATCGCCATAGACCCGTCCACGAACAGACGGGACCCCAGTACTTCTAAGCAATTGTATTGCCGATATGTATTGAGCAAAGCCGAAGCCGTACAAAGGAAAGCGCGATTCGGGGCAGAAACGGTTCAGCAGGAGCGCAGAAATCTCTTGACGTTGCGCATCGCCTGCCGCGTCCGGTGATGATTCTCGATCAACGCGAATCTCACGTGCCCTTCTCCGAGCGGGCCGAACCCGATGCCCGGGGACACGGCCACCAGCGCCCTTTCGAGCAGAAGCTTCGAGAACTCGAGCGAGCCCAGCGGCTGAAACCGCTCCGGAATCGGCGCCCAGACGAACATGGATCCTTTGGGCGGCTCCACCCGCCACCCCGCGCGATGCAATCCTTCGATCAGGACATCGCGCCGTTTCTGGTAGATCTGGCGGATCTTGACCGTTTCCTCTTCGCATTCCCTCAGCGCGATGATGGCAGCAATTTGCAGCGGCTGGAAGATCCCGTAATCCAGGTAGCTCTTGATGCGCGCAAGCGCCTTGATCATTTTCGGATTGCCGAGGCAGTAGCCCACACGCCAGCCCGCCATGTTGTAGCTCTTGGACATGGAGAAGATTTCCACGGCGCATTCCTTGGCGCCGGCGACCTGGAGAATGCTGGGCGCCTTGTAACCGTCAAAGCAGATATCGGCATAGGCGAAGTCATGCACGACCATCGTGCCGTGCCGGGCGGCCAGGCCAATCACTGCCTTGTGGAAGTCAAGATCCACGCACTGCGTAGTGGGGTTATGCGGGAAGGAGATGAGAATCATCCGCGGCGTACGCGTCGAGGTGCGGTACAAATCCTCGAGCCGGCCCAGGAACTCAGCCGGATTCGGCATCGGGAGCATGCAGGCATGCCCTTCGGCCATGATGACGCCGTACTGGTGAATGGGATAAGCGGGGTTGGGCGAAACGACTGCGTCCCCGGGACCGATGACAGCGAACAGAAGATGCGCGAGGGCATCCTTAGCGCCGATGGTCGCGATGGCTTCGGTTTCCGGATCGAGCCGGACACCGTAATTGCGCTCGTAACGCCTGGTGATCTCGAGGCGCAGGTTGGGGAGGCCGCGGGAGAGCGAATAGCGGTGGTTCCTCGGATTCCGCGACGCCTCGACCATCTTCTGCACGATCTGGCGGGGTGTGGCGCCGTCGGGGTTGCCCATGCCGAAATCGACGACGTCCTGCTGCGCCTCCCGCAACCGGGCCTTCATCTCATTGACGACGGCAAAGACGTAGGGAGGCAGTTTCTTGATGCGGTAGAACTCTTCGCAATCCAGGGGCATAGGAGAGGCGATTACGATTATTCTCCCATTCGGATTGCCATTGGGACAACCGAAACCATAATCTGTTTTTGGGGATGCCCAGAGCCCATGCTATGAGCTGCTGCCGCCGGCTCATCCCCAGTCATATGCACAGATCAACGAATCTCGCGTGTTTTCGCATATAATTGGGGCGTGCGGTCTCTCGATAAGTATCTGGACCAGCAGCTCTCCCGCGGTCGAGCGTACTTCTCAAGGGAGGACGCGCTGAAGGCGCTTGGGCAGTCGCCCGAGGCGTTTTCCGCGGCTGCAACGAGATTGAAAAAGAGAGACCGCCTGGTCAGCCCCAGACAGGGTTTCTACCTGATTCTCCGACCTGAAGATCAGGTCGCGCGGGCGCCAGATCCCGTCCGCTGGATTGATCCATTGATGAGGTATTTGGGCCTCGACTATCGGGTGTCACTACTACGGGCTGCGGCCTTCCACGGTTCCTCGCACCAAGCAGCCATGGTCTTCCAGGTGATAGTACCCAGGCAGCTCCGGGCCATCGAGATCGGCCGGCACCGAGTCCAGTTCGTTTATCAGGCGCCACGCGCATTCGCAGGAACGAATCGAGCGGAGTGGCTCGGTCAGATGAAGAGCGAAGCCGGATTCGCCAAAGTTGCTGGCGTCGAACTCATGCTTCTCGATGTGGTGCGGTACTTCCACAAAGCTGCCGGCCTCAATGGCGCCGCACAGATCGTTCACGACGTGGGCCAAAAGGCTGAGCCTCATAAGCTTTCTAAAGCCGCCGCCGCGTATGAGAACTCGACCGTTCGGCGGCTCGGCTATCTGCTCGAACATTTTGGTTATGAGCGTCATGCTAACGCGCTCTTTCCGTTCGCGGAAAAGGCTAAGTCCATCAAACCTCTCGATCCCTCAGTCCAAGCGCTCGTCGAGGCACTTGAAGGGACTCACGAAAAGAACTCCAAGTGGAAGCTCATCATTAACGAGCCCGTGGAGATCGACCTTTGATTCCGACGGCATACCTCCAGCAGTGGAGCGCGAGAGCACCGTGGCCGGATTTGCAGCAAGTGGAGCAGGACTTGATCATCTGTCGTGCCCTGTGCGATCTGTTCAACGATCCCTTTCTCGCGCCGAAGATTGCGTTTCGGGGTGGCACGGCCATAAACAAATTGCTCTTCCGACAGCCGCTCCGCTATTCAGGAGACATAGATTTGATCCAGACGCAAGCCGAACCCATTGGTCCCACCGTCGATGCGATCCGAAAGACGTTGTCGTGGTTGGGCAAATGCAATCGTCAACAGGCGGAGCACTCCATTCACCTGACGTTTAAGTTTGCGCCAGAGGTAGGTGCAGCGGCCAAACTCAACCTGAAAGTCGAGATCAACACGCGCGAGCATGAGAGTCTCTACGGCGTCAGGAACTATCCCTTCGGCATGGAGAACGGCTGGCACGCGGCTGAGACCGCGATCAGATCGTTCGAACCGGAGGAACTATTTGGAACCAAATTGCGCGCGCTGCTGCAACGGCGGAAAAGCCGCGATCTCTTTGACTTGAACGAAGGTTTGAGCCAACTGTCGATGGAACCTGACAAACTCATCGCTTGCTTTGAACACTACCTTGCCTTGGAAGGAATCGAGATCAGTCGGGCGATGGCCGAGCAGCGCATGCTGGAGAAGCTGAATCGAAGCTTAACCGAGGACATCGCCCCGTTGTTGCCGGCAGGCGTCGCCTTCACGGATGATCACGCCATTGCTGCCTTCGGAAAGGTTTGGTTTGAGCTCATCAGCCACATCAAAGGCGACCCATGGAAGCTCTCCGCAAAGACCATCGAAAGGATTCGCGAGGTGAAGATTCCTACGTTCCTCCACAGAAGGGAGAGATGAGTCGAAAACCGCCGGCGAATTCCGCCGACGAGGCATAATCTGAAACACTGGAATCGAGCGGAACTGCGATGGCAACGGTGCGTGTTCTGGGAGCGGGCCCGGCCGGCAGCGCAGCCGCGTTGGCCGCGCTTCAGGCGGGGGCCGGTGTCGAGATTTTCGAGAAAACCCGTTTTCCGAGGCACAAAGTCTGCGGAGAATTCCTGTCGCCTGAATCCGCTGTGCTTCTGGACCGGCTTGGCGTGTGGGGTGCGGTCGAGAAGCTGGCGCCGGCGCGGCTGGCTCGGATGCGGCTCCGATTAGGCTGCCGCGAGAAGAAAGGCGTTTTCTCAGAACCGGCCTTCGGGATCAGCCGGTTTTCCCTGGACCACCTGCTACTCGACCAGGCTCAGCAACTCGGCGCCAGGCTTCATCGAACAACCGGCGAAGCTTGCGTCGGGCCAACCGTGGTAGCCACGGGCCGCAGGGCAGCCGCGACCCCCGGCGATCGCCTGTTCGGTTTCAAAGCGCACTTTCGCGGGCCGGTGAATGATGCTGTCGAGTTGTATTTCCTTTCCGCGCACTCCTACGTGGGTGTCAGCGCGGTGGAAGGCGGCTTCACCAACGTCTGCGGTCTGGCCGGAGAAAACGCCCTGTCCGAGCTCGGCTTCGACTTGGATGAATTCGCGCACCGGGACCCGGCATTGAAAGAACGGCTCGCGCCTCTGGAGCGGTGCTGGAAGTGGCTGGTGGCGGGGCCGCTGGTCTTTGAACAGAAGTTCGGCAACGGCGCACCCCGCCTCCAATATCCCGCTGGAGACGCGCTTTCCTTCATCGATCCATTCACCGGCAGCGGCATTCTCTCCGCTTTGCTGACCGGAGCCATGGCCGGTGAGAGCGCCGCGCGGGCGGAAAGCCGGGAGCTGTACCTGATGAAAACCCGGAAGGCGCTGTCAGCGCCATTCCTGGCGGCAAGGCTCTTTTCCCGCTCGCTGGCGGGCGGATGGGGGCAGCACGTCGCCGGGTGGCTGCCGGCATCCTGGTTGTTCCGGCTGACCCGGCCGGCGGTCTGAGCGGACGCTCGGTCGAAGAAAAAGAAAAAGCCGGCAAGCACTCGGAGGAAGATGCTCGCCGGCCGGCGGCCACGTTGCCGCGGACGCCTAACCCTTCGGCGCGGCATGCGGTTTGCCCACACGCTCACACTGTCGGGTTGCGGTCATTGAAACAATATTACTACCAAGTCCGCAATGGCGGTACTAGTCCATGAAAAAATTTTCTTAGCGAGTTGTCAGGACTGCGTAGTACCCCATGACAAGAATGATCACAGTGGCCGCAACGCACAAACTGAGTGTAATCCATCTCCCAGGGGTCACCTCCCGCGGCAGCCGCTTGAACCTCAGATACAGCGCCCCAATGGCAATCGCCGGAAGCATGGAAGCCTGGCCGCCGGCACCTGAAATTGTTACCAGCGACAAGTGTCGAGAAGAATGGGCAGCAGACGTATACACTGGCGGGAACTTGCTTGGCCAGCGCGTCGTGCCGCCGCTCCTGAGGCTGGGCCGGATCACCGGCCCGGAGCCGCCCAGGCGATTCTCTGCATCAGATCGCGAATCTGGATGATCCGCCGGTTCGCCTCCAGGTCGTTGTACCACTCCCAGATAACGGTTTGATCGTTGCCGTAGCGGATCGCCAGGCGCACAGTGCTTTCATCGGGCCGCGCCGCGCGTTCGGGAACGCGCTGCTCCCAGGCCTGCTCGCGGATCAGCAGGCGCACCAGCTTGAGCAGGTCCTCCCGCGGCACCAGTTTCGGCCGGCCCGGCGTTTGCCGGACGGCCCTCTGCTCCACCTTGCCGGTTCCGTGAATCGTCAACACCAGGCCGCCATGCAGCGGGTGGAGATCATCGTAAGACACCGCCAGCGGCGTAAGGTCGAGTTTGCCTGCCTCGATCCGCTCCAGCAGGTTCTTCATGTGCGCATCGGCGGCAGCCAGTGTAGCGTGCGGGATGGCCAGCAAGAGTGCGCACAGGATCACGCGCGGTTTTCTCCCCCCGGCGCTCAGGCGCCAGTTTTGAAGACCGGCGTCAATGGAGGCCGCGATCACGGCCGCCCGTGCCCGCGGCAAGCCCGAGGCGCGCCGGTAGCGGGCGACGGCATAGGCGAACTCGCGGCGCACGCGAAGGTAGCGCCAGGCCCGTTTGGCATCCTCCCAGGAAGACGGAAAGGCCGGGAGCTTCGCCTCGGCCAGCGCCGGCAACGCGAGGCAGGCGAAATACAAATCCAGCGCCACCGCCAAGTCGCGCTGTTCTCCGGTGACGTCGGTGGTCCATGAAAAAATTTTCTTAGCGAGTTGTCAGGACCGCGTAGTACCCCATGACAAGAATGATCACGGTGGCCGCAACGCACAAACTGAGTGTAATCCATCTCCCAGGCGTCACCTCCCGCGGCAGCCGCTTGAACCTCAGATACAGCGCCCCAATGGCAATCACCGGAAGCATGGAAGCCTGGGCAACGCCGCCCAGCTTGACCATCCAGACAGGAGATTGCGACCAGTAGAACAGGCCGACCGGGATGATGACCAGCGCCCAGATGCAACGGTCGCGCCATCGAACCCGCGACGCATAATCATTGGCTGGGAACCAGCCCAGCAAGCGCAGCATGTCGGCACAAACGCGGGAATTGGCGGCGGTGGCGGCAAAGATGGTGCCGTAGAGCGTTGCGATCGCGCCCAGATAAAACAGCCACAGAGCCCAAGGCCCGAGTGTCTCGGTGTACATTCTGCTGAGAACCGGAATCATGTCCTTGGCCGCCGGCACCAGACCCTGCGAGTGGAGAACGCCCGCGCCCAGCACGTAGAAAGCGACAGTGGCGACGGTGTAAATCACCATCGAGGCGAGGATGTCGATGTTCATCACATTGATCCAGCCGAACGCGCGCTGTCTCCAGGCTGGATCGCCGTCGCGCGAGCCGGTGAACCGGGCATAGCCTTTCTCGACGCACCAGTAGGGATACATGAACAATTCGGACGCCCCAACCCCGGTGATGCCAAAAACCGCCACCGCGCTGGTGAAGCCTTCCGGGGGCAACTGGAACTTGAATCCTTCGGCCACCTGGGACCAGCGGAAGAACTCCGGCTTCTTGATCAGCAGCAGGGCGCACAGAAAGGTGAGCATCGTGAAGAGCGCCACTTTGAGCGTAGCCAGCCGCTCGATCCGCTCATAGCCGCCGCTGAGCAGCAACAGCAGCGTCAGGACCGCGAGCATCGGCACCCAGACATTCACGGCCACCGCTGGAACAAGCTGATTCAGCACCTGCGCCACTCCGCCGAACATGGCCCCGATCTGCAACAGCGTCATCAGCACCATGAACAGCCACAGCCACACGATCCAATTGACGCGCCATCGCGGACCGGGCACCTCGTTGAATCCGGCCAGCCCCGTTTGCCCGGTGGCGATCGTGTAGCGGCCCAATTCGGCCTGCACTGCCGGCTTGATGAAACAACTGATCACAATCACCCAAAGCGCGACATAGCCGACTTCGGCTCCAAGCGTGGTGGTGGCAATCAACTCGCCGGAACCGACGATCGAGGCCGAAAGAATGATCCCCGGGCCGATCCGCCGCAGCATGCCCCAAAACCTGGCAGGAGGGTGCTCGACGTCCGCCGGATCATAGGCGTACGGGTCTTTGATGGGCTGCGGCGCGGCCTCGATTTTCGGCGCGGACATTCGAGCCATGGTACCATTCACCGGCCCGGCGAGCGCTAACGAATTCCCGCAGCGGCCCGCCACTCCCGGCCGGCCCCGCGATCTGAGCGCATTCCAACGAGCGCAGGCCGGCGTTTCAGGGGTGTAATGTCGTTTCGCATCAAGGCCAGCGGACCAGCGGTCCTGCGATCACAAGGTGCACATCCATGTTGGCATCAAGCAGCCACATGGAATGAGTCAGTGAGTTCGGAGGCAACCTTCAGGACTTCCGGCAACACTTCGTGTGGAAACGCGTGATCGAATGACTCG
>JACQDF010000345.1 GCA_016201205.1 Acidobacteriota bacterium | reverse complement strand
TGAAGGGATATCTGAGTCTGCTTCCCATGGATTCCCCGGACATCGCGGTCGTGAAGAAGCAGCTTGCCGAAGTGGAGCGCTTCGCGCAGGCGAAACCGCCAAACCAGCAACCGTAGCCGGGTTCCTCAGTCTTTATCGTAGCAAGGCTCGCCATACATCTGCCGTTGAACGGGCGCAACTTCGTGCAACTGGCGATTCTCGGGCCGGGCGTGGTGGGCGTGGGCTTCGGCGCCCGCGGCGAGTAGAGACCGCCATCCAGACCGCCCGCTGGGAAGCTGCCGCCGTTCCTTTCCCCGGGGAATCGTTCATCGAGGCGCCGTTCGCGCGAGCAGGGCCGAAAGGCGATGGCGAGCCTCGGCAAAATCCGGCTGGTGGCGGATAGCCTCGCGATACGCTTCGGACGCGCGCCCCGGATCGCCTTTGGCCTCCCACGTTACTCCGAGATTCACCCAGGTGAGCGGGTGATCGGGGTTGGCCTGCCGGGAAAGATGCAGCAGCCGGAGCGCCTGGTCGAGTTGCCCTTCGGTCGCGTGCATCACCGCCATCGCATTCAGCGCCACGGGACTGGTGCGGTCCGCCTTGAGGACCTGACTCAGAACGCGCTTCGCTTGGGCGCGCTTCCCCTCACGAGCCAGCGCTTCTCCGAGCGACGCCAGGTTCTGCGGCGTTGGGGGCAGGGCGCGGAAGGCTTCGCTGGTCCGCTGGCGGTCCGCACTCAACAGCGCGTTGGCCAGTTTCAGCATCTCGGATCCGCCCGCCCAGAAGAAGGGAACGATGTCGCCCGTGTAGGGCCTGTGATCCTCGAACCGGGGCTCTGAATAGGACGGCTGACGCTGAATCCAGTGATCCGTCATGGTGACGTGGATCGCGTCCTCGGTCCGCCGCTTCGGCATGTGGCAGCCGGCGCAATCGCCGGTTTGGCGGGCATGCGCGGAAGCATGGCAGCCGGCGCAGGCGTTGCGCGCGCGGGCCGTGTGCGGATCGTGGCAGGTGACGCACGTCATCGTTGCTTCACTCTTCCGGAAGCACTCGGAATTGAGCAGACGGTAACCGGCGTGGTTGACCTCAAAACGCGGCGCGGGGTCGCCGGCGCGGTCGAAGTACGCTTTGTAGTTCCCCAGCGGCTCTCCGGGACGATAAGAAAACACCGCTCTGCCCGGCTTGCGCAGGGAATCGGGGATCCCGCGGCTGGCCGTCTCGAGATGGCATTGCAGGCAGATCTCGAGCTGTCGTTGGGTCGAAAGACGCGCAGGGTTGAGGATGTTCCCCCGGCCGGGCTTGTTGCGGTGCGCCGAAGCGTCACCGTGACAGCGGCCGCAATCGATGGGCGCCGGATCGATCGAGGCGGAGTGGCAGAAGAGGCAGTTTTCGTTGATCTCGCGCCGGAAGTCCGGATGGTCCGGGCGGTCGTATCCGGGCGACATCGCGTAGTAGGTCCGGTAGCGCGATATCGGCATCTCGAGCAGCCGGCCCTGCGGTGTGCGATGAACCAGAGTTTCGGCGTGATTGCCCGACCCGATGATCAGGTCAATCGACTTTTCGACGATGTTGACTTCCTTTCCCTCGCCGTCCACCTGGTGGCGGCGCAGCGTTGCTCCGCGAAGCCGGTAATGGCGGTTCGAGAGCCGGTGATAGAAGGTCCCATCGGGGACGGCACGCCGCTCGACGGAGCGGCCCATGCCCGTCTTCAAGTACGCATCGACGATGGCCGCATGACACGGCCGGCAGGTGGCGGTCCCGTCAGAACTGAATGCGAGTGCCAAGCATAAAGCTGCGTTCATTGCGCGTCGAGGTGATCCGGCCGAAGGTGGCTGGCTGCTGGAAGTTGGCGCCCACTCCGTTCCATTGCGTGTGATTGAAGAGATTGAAGCCGTCGGCGCGCAGCTCGACGCGGCGTCCTTCTCCAAAGGGGATCGTTTTTACGAACGAAATGTCCCACTGGTTCCAGCCGGGACCGCTCAGGATGTTGCGGGCCACGGCGGAGAACGTGCCGAGCGCGGGCGCCGAGTACACGGAAGGGTCAAACCACCGGGTCAGGGTGCGGCTGTCGTGGCCGATGAAAGGACTGCCGGAGGCCAGCGGACGCTGGCGGGTTGCCGCTCCCACGCCGGCGTTGTCACGCCCCAACTCGGGGCTGATGGGCAGGCCGGTGCGCAGCGTGTAGATGGTCGAGGCCTGCCAGCCTCCGATCACCTTGCCCAGCAGGTCTTTGCGGTCCTTCAGGAAAGGAATGTCCCAAATCACGCTGCCGATGAAGTTGTGGTTTGCGTCAAGCGAGGCCCGCCCGCGCTCGCCGGAAGAGTCGCGTGTGTTGGGGACAAAGCCGTAGATGCCGCCGGAGAAGTCGGCGTTGTCGATCGTCTTGGACCACGTGTAAGCGCTCTGGAACATCAGACCGTGGGCGTAGCTGCGGTTCAACCCCGTCTGGAGCCCGTGGTAGTTGGCCATGTAACTCTGCTCGCGATGATTGATGACCGTCCAGCCTCGATAGGGCCGGAACGGGTGAGCGCTGGCGCCTTGCGCGATCGCGGGATTAGGCAGCGGCTGGTTGATGTCCTGAGTACGCATCATATGAATCGTGCGCGAGCCGGTGTATCCGACCTCGAGCACCGTATTCCCCGAAAGCCCGTGCTGGATGTTGAGATTCCACTGCTGCGTGTTGGGAGTGAGCTGGTTGGTGTCGATGGATCCCAGCTCGATGGGCAGATCAAAGTTGCGCGTGGT
The DNA here is from genome assembly GCA_016201205.1 of Acidobacteriota bacterium. Taxonomy (GTDB): domain Bacteria; phylum Acidobacteriota; class Terriglobia; order Bryobacterales; family Bryobacteraceae; genus CADEFT01. Next base: position 3,810 of record JACQDF010000345.1, on the reverse strand, counting down.
GCCGCCGGCGGGATTCGACAGCCGCGTAGACTGGATGCTCACCAGCTCGGAGAACGGCGGATTGCCGGACATCAGGATGAATGCGCCCAGGATTTCGCGGCTGAAGAACAATCCATAGCCGCCGCGAACAGCGGTTTTTCCGTTGCCGAACAGGTCATAGGCGAAGCTGAAGCGCGGCGCGAAGTTCTTTTTCGATGTCTGCCAGAAGGACTTGGGGTTCACCAGGCCGTTGAAGCGATCGCCGGCCCCGCGGGTGATCTGGCCGGCCGCGTTCATCGTCACTGCCTTGGCCGGATTGTACTGGGAGGGAACAAAGACGCGGAAGCGATCGTCGGGCTCGGAGGCCGGCGGGAAATACGACCAACGCAAGCCGAAATTCAGCGTCAGCCTGCGCGAGGCTTTCCACGAATCGTCGATGTACATTTCGAAGGAATTGCGCCGGTTGTCGTTGAAGGCGACGGTGTCGGTCTCGTCATACTGCCAGGGCCTGCCGAGCAGCAGATCGGCGAACGCGTCGCCGCCGCTGGTGGCGCCCTGTTGCCGCGTGAAGCGGCCGTCAAAGTTGAATCTGCCGAATACGTCCGTGTTCGTGGGCTCGAACTTGATCTCGTAGGAGTAAGCGAAGCCCGTCTTCACCGTATGCTTGCTCTTGATCCAGGTGAAATTCTCGCGAGCTTCGTAGATAGTCTGGTAGTTGGACCAGGGCGAGCCGGGAGCGACGCTGGCGTAATTGGTCAGCGAGATGGTGGGGACGCGGTCCGGAACCTTGTCGAGATTGAGGCTCGCCAAGGGGTAGGTTTTGTCCGTGTCGGGGAACAACTGCGGGATGTTGATGCCCCACGTCGCGCCGCTCAAATCCGGCGGAAACTGCATGATGCGGTTGTGCGACCGGACCAGCGTCAGATCCATGATCAGGTTGGGGCTGAAGGTGGCGTTGTAGTTGCCGGCCATGTTGCGAGCCGGGGTCCGGTTCGTCTGGCGGAGGAAGGCAAAGCCGGACGATGTAGCAAAGTCGTTGAGACGGAACTCCGGCGTATAGCGCCACATGACGCGGTGGTTGTCGCTGAAGTTGTGGTCGATGCGGAAGTTTTTTTCGTTGGTGTCGTCCGTGCGGCCGACCAGCGCACTCCAGTTCCGGCCGGCGGCGTCGAGAAAGTTGGGATCCGGATACATCTTGGCGTAGCCGAGCGCATTGCGGTCGATCCGGGCCGAAGGGATGATGTCGCCCGGGAAAGGCGCGTTGTTATCCGGGTCGAAGAGTGTCCGGTTCAGAGCCGAGAAATTGCCCGTCTTATAGGCAGGCGTCGGAACAATTTGCAGGAAGTTCTGCTCGCGCCGCTCTTTGATCCAGCCCAGGAAAACGAAGAAAAACGTCTTGTTTCTGCCGTTGTAGATCTTCGGCAGAAGGACGGGGCCGCCCACCGAGAAGCCGAAGTCGTTGCCTTTGAACGGCTCACGGCGCGGAGCGAAGAAATTGCGAGCATTGAGTTTGTCGTTGCGGTGGAACCAGTACACCGACCCATGCAGGTCGTTGGCGCCGCCCTTGGTGATGACGTTGAACTGGCTGCCGCCGCCGATGCCGAACTCGGCCGAGTAGTTGCCGCGGATCGCGCGGAACTCCGCCACTGTCTCGATGTTGGGTGACAGTGGCGTGCCCCAGTTTCCTCCGGTGTCGATGTTGTAGCCGCCATCGAGCAGCCAGGCGTTGTGAGTGGGCCGGATGCCGTTCACCATCGACCGGTTGTTGCGGCGGTCGTAGGGAGTGTCGGAAACGACGCCGGGCATCAGCAGCGCGAACGGAAGAACGTTCCGTCCCCGCGACGGAAGGCGAACCATATCTCTTCCGTCCAGAAGCTGGCTGGTGGCGCCGGAAGCCGTATTGACCGCAACGGCCGTGGCTTCCACGGTGACCTGTTCGACGACCTGGCCGACTTCCAGCGTGAACACGATGCGGCGGTTGTCATTGACGCGCAGGGTGACGTCCTGCACCACGGATTTCTTGAAGCCCTGGGCCTCGACGGAAATCTCGTAGCTCCCGATCGGCAGCAGCGTGAACGAGAAGTTGCCCGATTCGTCGGACCTGGTTTGCCGGGAGATCCCCGTCGCCAGGTTGCGCGCGCGGATCGAGGCGCCGGGAACGACGGCGGAAGAGGCGTCCTGCGCGACGCCGTAGATGCCCGCTGTCACTTCCTGTGCGGACGCCAGACTTGCGAACACGCCGAGAAGAATCAGCCAGAGATGGAACCGTTTCACGGGGGGTGCCCTCCTTGAGTTGTGAACCAATCCAGATTCCCGCAGTGTATCACACACCACCACGGCCGTTCCGCTGACATGCCAGTATTGGATATACTCATATCCACCGGGTCTGCTTATGCGTCTATACTCCCAGTTCACTCTGCTTTCTCTGTTCGCCCTCGGAGCGGCAATGCTCTTCGGTCAGGCGACCTCCCAGCTCACCGGGATTGTCACCGACAACACAGGAGCCGTCGTGGCCGGCGCCGAAGTCACGGTGACCAACGCCAACACCGGCAACGAAAGAAAAGCCACGTCCAATGATTCCGGCATCTACACCGTGCCGTTTCTGACTCCGGACCGTTACACCATCACGGTTTCCCGGCCGGGCTTCCGGTTGGTGAAGCGCGAAGGCATCCGGCTCGAGGTGAACCAGACGGCGCGTGTGGATTTCCAGCTCGAGTTGGGCGCGGTCACCGAAACGGTCAATGTGACGGCAGCGGCGCCGCTGATCGACTCGGATACTTCGGCGATCGGGCAGGTGATCGAGCGCAAGGCGATTGAAGATCTGCCGTTGAACGGGCGCAACTTCGTGCAACTGGCGATTCTCGGGCCGGGCGTGGTGGGCGTGGGCTTCGGCGCCCGCGGCACCATCATGAGCGGTACGCGTCCCGATGACCTTCGGCCGGGGAGCGAATTGTTCGCCAACGGCAACCGCGAGGGCTCGAACAACTTCCTGATGGACGGCGTCGACAACAATGAGCGGCTGACGCTGGCCATCGTTCTGCGCCCCTCGGTGGAGGCGGTGCGGGAGTTCAAGATTCAAACCAACCTGTTCGCCGCCGAGCAAGGCCGCAATGCGGGCGCGGCAGTGAACGTCATCACCAAGTCCGGCACGAATGAATGGCACGGCAGCGCCTACGAATACCTGCGCAACAACGCGCTCGATGCCCGTAACTATTTCGCAACGACAGCGGCTCCGGCGCTGCGGCAGAATCAATTCGGAGCGAGCTTCGGCGGGCGCATCGTCCGCAACAGGCTGTTTTTCTTCAGCAACTATGAAGGCTACCGGCGGCGCCAGGAGCGCACCTTCGTCAACACCGTGCCGACGCTCGAAATGCGCAACGGCAACTTCACCAATATCCGAGACGTCTTCGATCCGGCCACCACGCGCGCGCAGGCCGGTACGGCGAGCGGCTTTGTCCGCGACCCGTTTCCCGCCCGTATCATACCTTCGAACCGCTGGGACGCCGTCACCCGCAAGCTGATCACCGCTTACCCGGCGCCCATCAGCGCGGCGCTGGTGGCGAATCAGATCACCAATCCCAAGGAAAGGCAGATGTGGGACCAGGGCGACGTGCGCGTCGACTGGAACTGGAACGACAGGAATACGGTGTTCGGCCGCTTCTCGAGGCAGGACACAACCACCACACGCCCCTCAACCTTTGCGCCGGTCAGCATCACCGGAATCAGCACGCCGGTCAGCCTCGGCAACGAAGACACGTTCGCCGGCGACTCGAACCTCAAGGCGTATAACTCCGTGCTGAGCTGGATCCGCACCTTTACGCCGGCCTTCCT
>JACQDF010000344.1 GCA_016201205.1 Acidobacteriota bacterium | reverse complement strand
TGCTGGTGCGCATCCACACTGACCAAGGCGTCAGCGGCATTGGGGACGCATCGCACGGCCGCGATGAGCGCGTCATTGCACTGGTCCGCGAATTCTTCCAGCCGATGAAAGGACGCTCGTTCAGCGACATCGAGCACCTGCGCAGACTCGCCGACCCGCTTGCGTCAAAGGAACGCCACAGCCCCGCCTGCGCTCTGGGGGCCATCGAGCAGGCGATGTGGGACATTGCCGGCCGGATTTTCGGCGTGCCTGTGTATTCCCTGTTCGGCGGAAAGCTCAGGGATCGCGTCCGCAATTACGCCAATATCAACCGCGCCACCTTTGACCGCTCGCCCTCCGGCTTCGCCAAATTGGCTGAACGGGCGCTTCAGGCCGGTTTCGACGCCGTCAAACTCGCTCCTTTCGACGGCTGGCCGACTGAGGCATCGGCCGTGGAATCTCACGTTCGCACGGGAGTCGAATGCGCCCAAGCCGTCCGCAAGGCCATCGGCCCCAGGGCCGATCTGCTCATCGACGGCCATTCGCATTTCACGCTCGAGCGCGGTCTCGAGCTGGCTCGCGAGTTCGAGCCGCTGAATCTGTTCTGGCTCGAGGAAGTTTGCCCAGGCATCGAGAATCTGGCCGCGATCAACCGCGCTGCGAGGATGCCGACCGCGGGCGGCGAATCGATTTTCGGCGTCAAAGGCTTCTATCCTTACATCACGGGCAAAGCCGTCGACATCCTCATGCCCGACATCAAGTACTGCGGCGGGCTGCTCGAGATGAAGAAGATCGCCGCGATGGGGGACGGCGCCGGGCTTCTGGTTTCGCCGCACGGCCCAGCCAGCCCGGTGGGCAACGCTGCCGCCGCGCAGGTGTGTGTCACGCTGCCGAATTTCCAGATTCTCGAGTTCGCATTCGGGGAGACGGAGGGCCGCGCGGAACTGATTGAGCCCGCCGAGAGGATCGAGAAAGGCGCCCTCGCTGTCAGCGACAAGCCGGGCTTCGGCATCACGCTGAACCGTAGCGCAGGCCTCCGGCTGGTGTGAACACAGCACGACCGCGGCTGCCGGGTCCCGTCAAAAATACAGCTTCATCGCGAACTGCATTTCCCGGTCTGACGCCCCCGCGCCGGCGATGCCGAAGCCGCCTCCTCCAAGCCCGCTTCCCGGTGGGCCGAACGAGGGCGTGTTGAACGTGTTGAACGCCTCCCAACGGAACTGCAGCCGGTAGCGCTCGCGAAAACGCCAGTTCTTGGTGACGGCGGTGTCGAAATTAACCAGCCCGGGGCCCAGCATGATCGTGCGAGCTGAATTGCCGTGCGTGTAGCGCGACGGCGGAGCAAACGCAGCCGGATTGAACCACTGGATGCCTCGCTGCCCCACGGCGGGCGAGCCCTTCACGCCGGCCGGCAGGTTGATGTCGCCGGCCACGTCCGCTCGCAGATTCTTCCCGTCCGCGTCGTCGCCCAGAATATCGCGTGGCCCGTTGGTGACCGTGATGCCGAACGGCGAGCCCGTCTGAACAGTGACGATCCCGGAAAGCTGCCATCCGCCCAGCATCCAATCCACCGGTCCTCCCCGGTTCAGCCATTTCTTCCCCTTCCCGAACGGCAGCTCGAGGATGGGCGACAACACAGCGCGGTGCGGAATGTGGTTCGTCGACATCGACCGCTCGTGGCGGAGGTCGTAGATGTTCTGGATCTGGTCGTCGTCTCCGAAGGTCGAGTCATCGCCGCCGGTGAACGTGAGGTTGTCGATCCACTTGGACCAGGTGTAAGCGAAAATCCATCCGACGCCGTTCGAAAAGCGTTTCTCGGACTTGAAGTTGAATGCGTGATAGTTCGAGAGGCCCCAGTTCGGAGAGATGATCTGCATTTGCGGGCGGTCCGAGTCGTACTGCGGATAAGGCCGGCGCAGCCTGACGGGGATCTCGGTGCGCGGCAGCAGGTTCGTCGGGATGTGGTTGAGGTTGATGTTCGGAAAGGTCACCTTACGTCCGAGGTTGCCGAGGTACCCCAGTTCAAAGAAGAATTCGCGCCATTGATGCTGGACAGTGAGGTTGAAGTTCTCGTTGTACTGCGTCTTACGGCGCGGATCGAGAAACTGCACCTGAGACACAGCGAACTTCGTGCCGCGCGTGCCGAAGATGGGAGTGAGATCCGCTTCAGAAGGAGCCACAAGCGCTCCCGCGGGGACGCCTTCCCGCATCGTGAACGGAACCGGGTCGCGGTAGGTGGCGGTGGCGTCAAAGCCCAGCCCGGCGATCTGGAAGACATTGCGGTCATACGGATTTCCGTAGAAGATGCCAAAGCCGCCGCGGAGCACCGTCCGAGTCGAGCCGAACGCGCGCCAGTTGAAGCCGATGCGCGGCGAGACGTTGTTCGGATCCCAGTCGATCAGACGCCGGCCATACCCGTTGCGCCCGGGAAAGGTGATCACGCCATAGACGCCGCCGGGGATATCGCCGGTTCCGGCCATCGGATGAGGCACGTATGGATCAAAATTGTTCATGCGGTTGCCGACTTCATAGAATGGCGATTCCAGCTCGTAGCGAATTCCGAAAGTCAGCGTGAAATCGCTTGTCAGTTTCCAGGCATCCTCAAGATACGCTGCGTAGTACTGGCTGCGCCGGCCGTTGCCCTGACTGAATTCGGTGTTCACCTGGTTGAGGCGGCCGAGCAGGAAGTCGGCGAAGGTCATGCCGGTATTCGAGATGGCGGCGCCGCTGGCATTCACACCGCTGGTGAAGCGTGTACCGAAGATAAACTGGCCGGAGGCGAACTGCCGGCTCTGCTCGTTGCCGTTGAAGCGGACATAGGACCCGCCGAACTTGATCGAGTGACTGCCGTGAAGATGATTGACGTCGGCGTGCCATTCGGTGGTCGTGATGCCCGCGCGGCGGTTGTGATTGCCCGGAGTGCCGAAGTTGGTGGTGGGCACAAGGCCGCTGGACATGTTGAATCGCGGGAACACATCGGCGGCCACTCCGCTGACGCCCAATTGCTGGGGCCAGTTCTGGCCAAGGCCGGCTCCGGCGCGGAGGATGTGAACGCGGTTCATGCCCGCCCGGAGGGTGGCAAACGTGCGAGGCGAAAACACGTGGTTCACGTTCAGCGCAAAATTCTGACGGCGGTTGCGGATGTTGATGGCATCGGTATCGGCGTCGCCGAACCCTCGAGTGCCGCCGGTATCATTGTTGTCCGGGCTTACAAGGATGTAGCGTCCAAAGAGCCTGGTCCGGTCGTTGAACGTGTGATCGATCCGAATGGTGTGATGGTGGCGCTGGACGGGGTTGACTGAGTTTTCCTGCCAGTTGCCGCCCTGCGTGATCGGGTTATCCGGCGGGCGGTTTGGCATGGGCACGTAAGAGATCACCTTCCGCGAGACCGGATCGAGCTGGCTCGAGGGAATACGATTGCCGGCGAACGGCTGGCGCTGGCCGGTGGCTGGATCATAGATCGCCAGCGGCTGTGCGGTGGGACCGGCGGGCGAGTTCACCTGGCGCTGCAACCCGGAGAGATCGCCCTGGCGCCATTCGGCCAAAGGAACGGTGCGCGTGCGAACTACGCCGCGTCTCTCGACAAACCCATCGAAGTTATAGAAGAAGAAACTGCGGTTGCGGGCGATCGGTCCGCCGAGCGAGCCGCCGAACTGGTTGCGACCGAGCGGCGCTTTCACATCCGCATTCCAGCCGCGCGAGTCGAGTACGTCGTTGCGCAGGAACTCGTACAACACGCCGTGGAATTCATTGGTTCCGCTGCGGGTGGTGGCGTTGACAATGCCGGCGTTGGAACGGCCGTACTGCGCCGAGAAGCTGTTGGCCTCGACGCGGAACTCCTGCATGATGTCCACCGGCGGATTCATCTCGATGTTCTGGGCGGCGATGCCTCCCCGGGAATTGGCGACGCCGTCCAGCATTGCCGCGGCGGAGCCTGTACGCCCGCCGCTGATCGACACCTCGCCGCCGCGGCGGAAAGAGCCGGGCGTCAGGTTCACCAGGTCAAAGACATTGCGGCCGTTGAGCGGCAGCTCGAGGATCTCCTTGTTATCCACGACGTGGCCGATCGAGCCGGCTACCGTTTCCAGCAGCGCCGAACGGCTCGATACGGAGATACTTTCCGAAACTGCGCCCACTTCGAGCGTCAGATCCTGCTCGACGTTCTGGTTGATATTCACTTTGACGTTGGTGACCGTGAACCGCTTGAAACTTGCGTGCTCGACGGACACGTTGTAAGTGGCGGGCAGCAACTGTGGCGCAAGATAGCGCCCGTCCTGGCCACTGGCAACCTGGGTGGCCTGTCCTGTTCCGGTGTTCACGATGGTGATGGCGACCCCGGGGACGGCGGCCCCGGTCGTGTCCTTGACCGTGCCCCCGATCGAGCCATATTGCGCCTGGGCGAGCAGCGCCCGGCAGATGAGGACTATGAAAGCAGCGAACCGTAAGATGTGCATACTGACCCCGCTAATAACAATACTGTCACTTTGTCTGGTTCCTCGGTGGGGTCAGGCTTTCAGCCTGCGGCGGGCCTTCAGGCCCGCCCAGCGCCGGCTTGGAAAGCCGGCGCCCCGCCGGCCGGAAAGCCGGCGGCAGCCAAGAATGGCCGCCCCACACGGTCAACTCCCTCCCGCCCGAGACGCACACACGCCAGAGCCGTACGCTACAGTGGTCCGTGACAAACAATGCCCCTCTCCAGACGAGATGCTCTCCTTCTAGCC
>JACQDF010000364.1 GCA_016201205.1 Acidobacteriota bacterium | reverse complement strand
ATCACGAGGCGAGCAACACCACCTACAACGTTCAGTACGACATCTTCGCCGTTGGCGCCGGCTATCTGGACGTGTGGGCCGCTTTAAACACGTATGACACGTCACGGGAGGCGGTTTCGAGCAGGCAAGGGCGGCGAGAAACAGCGAGAGCGCGGCGATCATGCGCGGGGACGCAATTGCCATGGACCAGCGTAGTGTTCGCATAGGGTGTTCCGTGCCTACAGGGCCGGACTCCGGCTCCGTCCGAGGTCCGGCGATGTCCGCTGCAACAGGAGGCTATGACGTGCAAGTGACCAGACCGCTGTCGCAGAACATCTTGCAGGAACCCGCGGGGCCCGTCCTGCCGGAACAGTCGCCCTTGGGGCAGCCCCAGTAGTAGATGGCGCACTCGTTGGCGGCGCTCACGACGGATGTTGGACTAAGGGCTACGTAACCAGCCGAGAGTCCAAGAGTGGCGGAGAGGGTTGGGACCAGTAAGCTATGTAAGTGTTTCATATCGATTTGTGAACTCCTTTTTCTGTGTTCTGCAAATGTGCCAGAGGCACGGCCAATACTGTCCTGAAGTAAGGTCCTTCAGCACGAAATAGCGGAAATCGATGACAACGCGCGGATCGTCCGCGCAGCAAGTGCACACTACTGACAGGACTGAAATCCCGGAGAAGCGGCGGGCCTCCCAAGCCAGCCTGTGCCGGGCGCGGCGATTCGCGGCCCACTAAGGGAAGTGGCGGCGCCAACAGTCCCGATTCGACCTTAGTGCAAGACAGATCGATATATGGAGTCAATACGCTTCACGTGCGCATCGGGTTTCAGGACGTCGGCGACAAACTCGCGCGCTCGGGCCGCCAGCGAACGTCCCGCGGCCGGATCCGATTCGAGCGTCTGAATGGCGCCAGCGAGCGCTGTTGGATCTCCCTGTTCGAATAGCAGTCCCGTATCCCCATGCTGAACGAGTTCCAGGTGGCCCCCGGATCTGGAGGCGACAACGGGTACACCGCTTGCCATTGCCTCAATCACGCAACGGGGCAGAGGATCCCGCTCCGATGCGGATACCAAGGCGTCAAGAGCAAAGAGCACCCGACGGATATCGGCCTGGAAGCCGATGCAGGTAATCCGGGACTCCAACTCCTGCAAACGGATCATTCTCTGAATCTCGCGCAAGCAACTGGCATGTTCAAAAGGCTCTCCCACAAAGAAGAAGCGGATTCTTCGGGATGGAGGAATCATCGACGCCGCGGCAACTACGAGGTCGTGCCTCTTGTTGGGTGCGTAGCGAGCCAGAATGCCTACGCTGAAGGTGTCTTCGGTCAGCCCCAACGCCCTTCTTGCACGCTCTCGAGATTCCCGGCTGCAGGAAAAATACGACAAGTCAACGCTGTTGTATACCACATGGATGCGGTCGGGGGAAACAGCGCATTGCCCGGCACAATCGGCCACAAACTGCGAGACGCAAACCAGAACCGAGGCGGCTTGCATTTGCCTGGCAAGGCTTGCAAACTCGGCGATTCTGAGATGCTGGACAATTGGAATCGAGCGGGCCAGGACCGGATACAGTACGGACCAACTCTCAACGCTATTGAAGTGCACGAGGTCCGGAGAGCAGGACTGCAGGATCGACGCCACTTCGGCAAGAGATTCGACGCCGGCCTCGTCCAAGCGGGTTTTCGCTGTGATGACCGGAACTCCCAGATCGCTGATTCTGCGAGAGAGGAGTCCCTGGCGGCCGATCAGGGCAAAGGGTTGCCAGCGTCCAAGGGCCGTGACCGCGGAGATCGTACTGCACAAACTCTGCTCCGCGCCGGAGAATCCGGACGGGATGGAAGCGTACAGAATACGGTGCAGGTTCCCGTTTCCCGTGTGGTTCACGCCGCGAGTATGGAACAGCGATTGCAGCGCCCTGTCGCAGGTGACCTTTCTTGCCTCACAGAACCGAGCGAGCAGACAGGTGTCGGCGTCGCCGTTCGCGGATAGGGCGAGCCTGAGGGATTCGACATCCGAAGGAGTATCGAGTGTCAACCTATCAGGCATCTGGCTGTTGAGGATCGCCGGATCGTCCGGAACCATATAGAAGCTGCCTCTAAATTGGTCCGGCACGGGAGTCTTGCTCGTGCCGGAAGACGCAACAATGCTCTGTAAGGTGATATTGGGATCAATCCATAAGTGGTCGGGGACAAGTTGATCCAGAGCATCCAGAACGGCAGCATCGAACATATTGGCCCAGCATCCGGCGGGGAGCCCAATCAGACATGTGACTCGATTGCCCAGGGCAGCGTGACGACGGGCCACGCGGGTCCAGATGGATGGAGGCAACACTGCCGCCGCCAACACCGTGGCAACGACAGATTGAGCCGCCGCCTGGTGCAGGGCGGCGCGATAGGTATTACAAGGGGAAGTCCCCGCAGGGACTGCGGTGACATGGAACCTATCCTCCGCGCCCTCCATCTGGGCGGCGATCAAGGCCTCGTCTCTGGGGTCACACAACAGCGCAAGGGAAGGCACTGCCGGCGACAGACGGTCACAGCACCAGCGGAGCAGGGAGCGATCTCCGAGATCCTCCGCCCAAGGCCGGTAGTCAACGCCGGCGCTTGCTCCTCTGAGGTCAACGACAAGGACGAAGTCCTGCCCGGAAGTAGGAGATGAGGCCGCGATTGGAGTACGAGTGGTCATGGCAGATCCAACAGAACAGAGATCGACGGGTCCCCTAGCCTGCGCAGTTCCGCGATGAGTTCTGTCCCATTCTCGACGGATTCCCGCGAGTGCCTGACGAGTTCTAACACGTGCTGACGCCATTCCGGCGGAGACTCCGAGCGAATGCTGGAACCGCGAAGAAAGGTAGCAAAGCGAGCGAGAATCGCCCAACGCTGCTCCCCAGGCGGAACCGTGGCCAGCAATGCGGTATAAACAAGCGCCATCTGATGAAACTGGGCTTTCTCGCTGACCCCTTCCTCGCGGCGACTGCTATCCAACTGCTTGAGAAGATCGGTCAAGTCCCGCTGCCAGGTTGCAGCGGTGCGTTCTTCCAGTGGCAGGTATTTTCGGGTTGGCAGATATTCCTTTTGTTGGGACGCTGTCCCATAGCGAAGAACGCGCACCTGGCGCATCAGAGCGGCAAGACCGGGCGTGGTCCAGAATTCGACCACGCGTCCAGCGCCAGGGTTGATGGCTTCTCCCACGCGGCCTACATCCAGTTTGGCGCGCGTTTCGTCAACGTCCGAGGCAAAGGTCTCATTGAAAGCCACCACGAATCTGGCGAGATTGCGTGCTTCCCGGCCCGCAGCGGCCTCGGCGAGATCACGCCGAGCCTCGGCGCACAGCGGACGCGAGAGGTGTCTTGCCAGGAAAGATCGAATTGCCCGGACGAGGATGATACCGGTTGCGGAATTGTCATGCCCCTTGGCCACGAGAGTCTTCAAGGCACCGAAGAGACCCGGCGTGGAGAAATGCTCCAAGGACCGCGCATCCAGTTGGACCGCGTTCATGGCCGATGAGTAAGCGAGCAGGAATCGGCGCATCTCTTCGCTTCCGGCCTTGATGTCGGCAAGAGAAAAGGCCGCCGCCGCCAACTCCGGGCCGGAGGAGGTTCTTCGCAGGGCGCCTTCGATGAACAGGGTGGCGCTTTCGCGGTCTCTCGCCTGCCGCATGGGCATGCCTTCATACAAGGCGCGGATGGTCTGCCAATAGTATCCCGCGTCATAGCCATACGCCTCGACGCAACTGGCGGTGGGAAACTGCGGGGATATGCTGTCGAACGCCTCCCACGCGGACTTGGGACTGATACGCAGGAGTTGCCGGACGGCGCGGCTCTTCAGCGACAATGCGTCAATCCCGTCTTTGAGGGCGATGTGGAGGATACCGATGTCGCTGTCGCTTCTTTCGTTGACCGACGGGGTGAGGGTGATTCTGACAGGGTAGACGGCGCTGCTGGAAAAGGCCAATGCCTGCTCGATGAGGGCCTTCTGTTGCCTGGTGGGCAGTCCGGGGCTGTCGGCGAGTCGCAGGAGCACATCCGCCCCGAGTTCCGCCGGCATCTGAGCGGCCAAGGCGGCAAGCCGTTCCACCTCGCGGGTTCCCAGGGAGGGGCGAGCCAGTTCCTGTGCCATCGCACACGGCAAGAAACACACCGCCACGGCCATCATCTGCCAGAACATACTATTTAGAGACTCCTTTCGGGCAAAAATCGCTACGAACCGCCACAGGCTCGGCAGAGCGTTCTAATATCTTACCGTACGAATCCCACCGGGACGCCGAGGTTCACGGCGGAAACCCCGGCGTTTCTCCCTGCGGGAATCGCGTCACCTCTTGAAGCACTTATGGTTGGTTGTGTTACAGATGCACGTCGGGTCCGTGCAGTCCCAGTCGTAATTACAGGTCGTCGTGCCCGTGCACGCCGAAGCACTCTGCGATGTGCTCAGCGTCGGGAGCGAAAGCCCGATTGCAATGGCCAAGGCCAAGCTTGCGACCCACGGCGAGTTACTCCCGGAGGGTGGCGCTGTATCCAGTGCCGGGAGCGCGTCTGTTTGCGTCCTGATCGATTCGTCACGCATAGGTTTCTTCCTTTCGAAATGGAGTAGTAACATAGGGTCCGCCCTGCGGCGGACGCACCAGTCTGCGGGGAGTGTCGACACTGGCGCGGATCTGCTCTTGCCGGAGCATCCATAGAACTTCGGCGACAGCCTGTTCGGACAACGGCCCCGTCCAAACGTTCCTTGCGGTTCCGTCGCTACCGACGAGTATCAACTGGGGAGTTGACAGGAGGCTGAAGCCGAGAACGGTGGCGCCATCAGTTTCGTAATCACGCTGTCGGCAATGCCGTGCTGTGTGGCGTAGCCGACGTCCATCGATCCAGATACATCCAGAAAGACGTGGTCGCTGATACCGCTCGTCTGCCGGCGCAAGTTATCCCATGACGGCCAGGCTCGCGTGCAAGCGGGGCAGGAGGGGGACAGGACAAATAGCAGGGCTGGCTTCCGGCTGCCGGAACCGGGCCGGAGCGTGACGCTCTCTCCCGTAAGGCGGGTTCCCACCACGGGCGGCAGAGATTGCCCGAGGGGAACATTCCTCATCTCCTTAAGGCGAGTCACTTCAGCATGCGTGCGATGCAACATTACGCCCAGCATGACATTCACGCCGAGGAGGATCGCCGCCAACGGCAGGTAGGCATTGTGCAGGAATCTCCTGCCGGATTGAAGAGTTGCACTGATGAAGGTTGACTTCTGCGCGAGATCATTCGTCGAAAGCATCATTCACCTCTGCTACAGCACATCTACTACGGCCGGCCGCCTGAATACCTCCCAGTATTTCGAAACCGCCGAACGGCTAGTGCTAGATTACCTCGGATTTCGAAGTCGGTAAAGGAAAAACAACTGGATTATTTTGCTTTTCCGGCGGGGCTGCTTTCCTTGCGACGTGGCGCGCGAAGTGTCTCCGCTGCCGTCGGAGGGTTGAAGCAGGCCACATCCGCCGGCAACACAGTCCGGCGCGCGAACCTTCCGGGTTTCGCGCCAGAGATTGATTGGGGCAATCACCGAACCTCAAGACCAGTCAGGCGTTTGTCCACCGGTGGGGCGCGGTATGGCGCGGCCCTCTGTATCATATGTATCATATCAATGACACGGCGAAGTAATCGGTGTGTCGTATCAATAGGCGGAGTTTTGCCATATAAAGTCAAAATAAAAAAGGCGCACAATTTCTCAATTTCTAGCGACTTGAGTCTTGACTGAAGTCTCTACTTGCCGTAAACTCTATGCAACGTCTCCCCTTCCTTTCTCTTTTACGGCAAGGAGCATCTTTTCGCCATGGATGAGAGGATCGTGAAGACCCTGGAGTTCATTGACCGGGATCTGGGTTCGGATCTTTCGCTTTCCGCCCTCGCGGGGCAAGTCAAGCTATCCCCCTGCTACTTCGCTCATCTTTTCAAGCGCCAGGTAGCCACTTCCGTTGAAGCTTATGTCAGAGGGCGCAGAATCCACAAAGCGCAGCAGTTGCTGCAAGAGAGTTCGTTGAGCATCAAAGAGCTTGTCGTTTTGGTGGGGTTCTCCACACCCGAGTATTTCTCGAGAGTCTTTGCGCGACGCCTCGGGCAGTCGCCAACGGCTTTTCGCATGAGAACTCGGAATACCGAGCCCAACCGGTGACCCGCCGGCCTTCCAAACCCAACGGGGTTTGGTGCTCGGCTAGGAGAAGCCAGGCCTGATCATCGCCAGTCAAGGGAGTGACATGATACGCATGAAACGAGTGCTGTTAACCGGCGGAGCCGGATTCATTGGTTCCCACGTGGCTGACCGGACTGCTACACGATGGCTTCCAGGTTACGGTTGTGGATAACTTCGATAACTGTTATCCGAGAAGCATCAAGTTGGAGAACATTGCCGCACAAGTGGGAGTACCCGTGGTATGCGGCCTGGGATCTCGCCTTTCACATGATTCCGTTCGCGCTGATCGATCCGGAATTCGCCAAGAGCCAGATGGCGCTCTTTCTCCGCGAATGGTACATGCACCCCAACGGGCAGTTGCCGGCGTACGAATGGGCGCTCAGCGATGTGAACCCGCCGGTGCATGCCTGGGCTTGCTGGCGCGTCTACAAGATCGACGGAAAGCTGCAAGGCAAGAAGGATTTCGCATTCCTCGAGAGTGTTTTTCACAAGCTGCTGATGAACTTCACCTGGTGGGTGAACCGCAAGGATGCTCTCGGCAACAACATTTTCGAGGGCGGCTTCCTCGGCCTGGACAATATCGGGATCTTCGACCGCAGCAAGCCGATTCCCGGCGGGGGGATGATCGAGCAATCCGACGGCACCAGTTGGATGGCGATGTACTGCCTCAACATGCTGAAGATCGCGTTCGAGCTGGCGCTGGTGAATCCGGCCTACGAAGATGTCGCCAGCAAGTTCTTCGAGCACTTCCTGTACATCGGCAGCGCGATGAACGCCAATCCGGACATCAGCCTCTGGAATGAGGAGGACGGTTTCTACTACGACAACATTCTGATTCCCGGCGATGGCGGCTACAAGCGCATTCCGACCAGGGTGCGCTCGATGGTCGGCCTGATTCCTCTGTTTGCCGGGGACACGCTCGAGCCCTCCCTCATCAACCGGCTGCCGGGATTCCGGAAACGCATGGAATGGTTCATCCGGCACCGGCCGGACCTCTGCGGCAATCTGGCATCGATGACCCGGGAAGGCGCCGGAGAGCGACGCCTGCTGTCGATCGTGCCGTGGAACCGCCTCGAGCGTGTGCTGCGCACCCTTCTCGATGAGCGTGAATTCCTCTCGCCACATGGAATCCGCTCTGTCTCCCGCCATCACAAGGACAATCCATTTGTTCTGTGGCTCGACGGAGGGCCCCATGGCGTCTCCTATGAGCCGGCCGAATCCACCACGGGTCTGTTCGGAGGCAACTCGAACTGGCGGGGGCCGGTCTGGTTTCCTGTCAATTATCTGATCATCGAGGCACTCCAGAAGTACAACCACTACTTCGGTGAGGAGTTCAAAGTCGAGTGCCCGACCGGGTCTGGCCGCTGGATGAACCTGGGCGAGGTGGCGGCGGAGATTTCCCGCCGCCTGTCGCGCATCTTTCTGTGCGATGGCGCCGGCCGGCGCCCGGTTTTCGGAGGCGCCGAGAAGTTCCAACGTGATCCGCACTTCCGCGATTACGTCCTCTTCTACGAGTACTTCCACGGCGACAATGGCGCCGGCATCGGCGCCAGTCACCAGACCGGCTGGACGGGCTTGGTGGCCAAGCTGTTGCAGCAGAGCGGGGAATAGGCGCCTAGTACTTCCTCGCGGACAGTTCCTGCTCCTGACCCGCGACAAAGGTTCTGGTACCAATAGGACCCCTTATAGTGATTTCATCAGGCCCGCCTCGGTGGTCCCTTTGATTCTCTTCTTTCCCGATCCGGCCAATAATTGCTGAGAATGATCAGGAAGGGACAGCTAACCATCCGTTGCTCGATCCCAGGGAGCGCAGGAAATGTCGTGCATCCATAGGAGACTCCTGCTCGCGCTAGCGAGTGTCTTTCTTTCTCTGACGCCCGGTACTCTTGTTGCCGACGACAAAAAGCCTGACGACAAGAAAACTGACGACAAGAAACTTTCAGAAGAGGTCAAGAACCTGCCTCAGCTCGCCACTACGGATGTTGTGGTTCAGTTTCAACTGGGGGGGGACGCCAGCAAACTGCAAAAGGCCCTCGGCCCGGGAAGCAAGTTCAAGAAACAGTTCAAGCATTTCGATGGGGTCGTCATCACAGGGCCGGCTGCGGAACTAAAAGGCCTTTCCAACCTGGGCTTTGTCAAATTTATTTCTACCGACCGAAAACTCAACGGCAGCCTCGAGTATGCCGAGCCCACCACGTACGCTAACATCGCTTACCAATACGGCTACAAAGGAGCGGGCATCGGCGTCGCGGTGATCGACAGCGGCGTGAACAATCACGGGGACCTCCGCAATGGCGACGCTTCCCGTATCGTGTATTCAGAGAGCTTCGTTCCAGGCGATCCTGGCGCCGCGGATGCCTATGGTCATGGGACCCACGTGGCCGGCATCGTGGCCGGCGATGCCAAGCTTTCCTCGGGCGAGAGCATGACAAGAAAGTTCCTGGGAATTGCACCGCGAGCGAACATCATCAATCTGCGCGTACTGGATGCGAATGGAGTCGGCACGGACAGCGCGGTGATTGCGGCCATCGACCGCGCCATCGACTTGAGGGGCCAGTACAACATCCGCGTCATCAACATGTCTCTGGGTCGCCGGGTGATCGAGAGCTTCACGTTGGATCCGCTGTGCCAGGCCGCGGAACGGGCCTGGAAAGCGGGGATTGTGGTTGTGGCGGCGGCCGGCAACATTGGCCGCGACCGGTCGATGGGAACGGATGGCTATGGCACCGTTGCGTCCCCTGGCAACAGCCCGTATGTGATCACGGTGGGCGCCATGCGCGATCGAAGCAGCGTCACTCGCTCTGACGACCGGCTCGCAAGCTACAGCTCCAAGGGTCCGACTTTGATCGACCACGTGGTGAAACCTGACCTGGTGGCGCCCGGCGATCGCATCGTGTCAGCCCTGGCTTCGGGCAGCACATTGGAAATGCGCTACCAAAGCCGGGTCGTTCAACAGAACTACTACAAGAGCGGCGGCAAGGGAACCGGTCCTTACTTCAAACTTAGCGGTACGAGCATGGCCGCTCCTATGGTAGCCGGAGCGGCCGCACTGCTGCTTCAGAAAGATCCCTCGCTCACGCCGGATACAGTAAAGGCCCGCCTGATGAAGACGGCGAGCAAGTACGGCATGCCATCAGCCAGCTCGTACTATCACGAGGCGAGCAACACCACCTACAACGTTCAGTACGACATCTTCGCCGTTGGCGCCGGCTATCTGGACGTGTGGGCCGCACTAAACACGTATGACACGGTGCCGGCCGGCTACCGCGCCCTGTCGCCGAAGGCTCTCTACAATCCGGTCACCAAGACTGTGACTCTGCTGTCCACCAATGTGATCTGGGGCGACAATGTGATCTGGGGCGACACCTTGCTTTGGGGCGCCAACGTGATCTGGGGAGACTGCGTGCTTCTCGCCAACAACGTCCTTTGGGGCAGCAATGTCATCTGGGGAGACAGTCTGGCTGCCGGGTTCAACGTGATCTGGTCCGATAACGTAATCTGGGGCGACGTTTCCGTTTTCCCCGAGGCACTCTCAGCCGAAGGCGAAGGCGATCAATAACACGGGCAAGACTCGAATAGAGGGCCAAGTGATGCAGAAACCAGCTATTGCTCATGTTATTCTTGTCGCCATCGCCGGGTTGATCGTGCTGGGAGCCGCGCTGGCGCACTGGGAGAATCATGACCCGCAGCTTTATGCCAGCTATGTCGCCATGGCGTTAGTCGCTTCCGTCCTCAAAGTGAAGCTGCCCGGGCTCACCGGCACCGTCTCAGGAGGTTTCGTATTTGTGCTGGCGGCGATCGCTTCGCTGAGCTGGCATGAAACAGTGGTTCTGGCTGGCGCTTCCGCGCTGGTTCAGTGCCTTTGGAAGCCGAAGAAGCGTCCAACGGTGGTCCAGGCAGTGTTCAACGTATGCTGCTTGAGCTTGAGCGCATGGCTTTCTTACTTCGGTGCGCACCTCGTGGTTCAGGACACTTCCGGCAAGTCGATTCTGTTGCTGTTGCTGGTGTCCGTGGTGCTGCTGTTCACCATCAACACGTTGCTGGTGTCGCTGGTGGTCAGCCTGATGGAAGGAAAGGGACTGCCGGGTGTGTGGCGCCTGTGCCACTTCTGGTCTTTCCCTTACTACCTCATCGGCGCCGTGGTCGCGGGCGTTGTCAGTCTCGCCGGCAGCACTGCTGGCTGGCTGCTCGCTCTCATCTTGCTGCCGCTCCTCTACCTGATCCACGTCTATTACCGCGCGTATGTAGAGCGCTTCGGGTGAGCGGCGGTCAGTTTTTCGGATATCCCGGCAGCGTCTTGACTTCGTTCAACTGAAGGATATGGCGCTCGGAGTGCGCTGAAGTCAGCAGCAGCCACTGGTAGGCATCGACCAGCTTGTACGCCGGGTGCGGGGTGAAATGCGAGCGCAGCTCGTCCTGCGTGTTCTCGACGTAGGCGATGTTGCGGTCGCGGCTCTGTTTGAAGTGCGCAACCAGCTCGTCCTTCGTCTTCCAGCGGTTCGTGGGACGAAGCATCTCCGGCGCCTGCGCTTTCCGGCTCCGATCCACCATGGACTTCATCAAGAACTCATCGCGCCCCGCTGCCTCCGCTTTCTTCGATGGATCAGCAGGCGAAGTGAGAATCTTCCGGGTGACCAACTCGAACAGCGAGTCTTCGCTGACGGCGATGTGCTCGGACACTTCGGCAACGGACCAGACTTCGGGAGCGGGCTTCCACGCCCACTGCTGTGGGCTGACTCCGTCAACGGAGTCCAGAAAGAGCTTGCGGGTGGCGTGCATGTGGCTCATGGCGCGGTCGCGTTCTCCTCGAGTGAGCGGCTGGGCTGACAGCAGGCCCGCAACAGTTGTGAACAAAAGCAGCATCCTCATTTCGAATCCTCTCCAGCCACTCTAGCAGCATGGTCAGGGCGAGGCAGGCAGTCCGAGAGGATCCACGGAATTCAGCACCCGCACCCGGCGCGGAGCGATCCATCTCAACAGATCCGGCAAGTCGTAATTCCGGATGGCGCCGTGCACGACGTGCTCGAAGACCCGGCGGTGGATACGGCTGCGGATCGCCGACTCGTAGGAGAGCAGCATGCCATCGACCGTGAGGGCCCGGATGCGCTCATCGAGGGCCGTCGCGTACAGGGCAGGGATTGCGCCGGCTTCAACTCCGTAGACCGAGAGACGCGAACCATCCACGTCGTCGCGCTGGATCAACAGACCCGCGGCGGCGCTGATGTCCTCGGCCCGCATGGCAACCAGGGGCTTGTTCAGCAGAAGGGCAGTCATGCCGGAATCGTAGTCGCCGAAGTAGCGCTGCCAGTCAGCGGACTTGCGCGCGCCGGACGTGGCCGTTTCACCGAAGCCTCGGGCGTCGATGGCGAGCACGATTTCGCCGCTTCGGACGTGCTCGAGGATGAGATCGCGGGCCGCCGCTTTGCCGCGGCCGTGCACAAGGACCGTAGCGGGACGGCGCCCCGAGCCGGAAGGAATGCAAAGCAGCGCAGGCACCGGCATGCCGGGGTCGGTTTCGTAGACGAGCTTTTCGCAGGCGGAACCCTGTGCTACGGTTGCGAAACCGAACGAAGCTGCACGAACAGGCGTGGGACGCAACTGGAACCGTGTAAGGCGGCGCACGTCCTCGACCGTCCCCGTGCGGCGTACTTGGGCCAGCCTGGCAACGTTGAGCGAATGCACGGATTCGCCGCCCAGGGAAGTCTCCACCTGGCCGGTCCGGGTGCAGTTCAACTCGAGTTCGCCGGCGAGCGTGATCTCGTATTCCGGCGTCGTGTCTTCGGCGCCCTTGAGCCAGCGCGTGAACCATCGATAGGCGGCTTCGCGGCGCGGTTTGGTGTAGCCGTGGCCGTCGTCGGCTTCGACTTTGCCGATCTTCTCGGCTGCTGCCAGAGAGTCGTAGACGCGACGGGCTTCTGCAAATGTGCTGCGCGCGCCTTCGATCGAGAAGAAATCCCGGATGGCGGTGAGCATCAAGTACGGCTTGGGCGCGAACGCGAGGATGAAGTCGGGATGGTCGTAGCCCGCGTCCAGCCAGCCAGGGAAGCACTGCTCGGCGTCCTGGGGCCCGATGGTTTCAAGCAGCTTGCGCCAACTGGTGAGATAGCAGGAGGGAGCGGCCACCTGCAAGCGGTCGTCCAGAGCGGAGAGATACGCGCTGTGAGTGCCGCCGCCGGAGTTGCCGGTGACGCCGACTCTGCTCTTGTCCACTTCCGGCCGCGAGAGCAGATAATCGAGAGCGCGGATTCCGTCCCAGATGGTGAAGCGGGCCAGCGCGTCGCCGAGCAGGATGGATTGAATCCCCTGCATCGTGTGCTCGGTGGTGGAAGAGACCAGCTTTGAGGTTTTGAAGTCCTCGTCCCAAAGCTGGATGCGCTCGCCCTGTCCGATCGGATCCCACGCCAGCAGAACGAAGCCCCGCCGTGCAAGATTCGCCAGCACGATCTGCCAGGCCGAATGGGCCTTCGAGCCTTGCTCGTGGCCGAGCGGAAAGAGAATCGCCGGGTACGGCGGCGCACCGGACTTGGGCAGATACAGGTTGGCAGTGACGTAGAACCGGGGCTGGCTTTCGAAGATGATCTTCTCAATCCGGTAGCCGTCGCGATCGAGCGTGCCAACAGTGCGCGGATTCAGCGGGGTGCGCTCCGGCAGCCCGCCGATCGAGGCCAGCAGGCTGGCGCGTAGCTGACGCCGGTAGTCAGCCCAATCCTGAATGCCGGCAATGCGCTTCTGGCGAGCGTCCAGTTTCTCCAGAGCCAGCCGCTGAAGATAACGCAGGAGAGCATCTTCGGCTCCGCGGCCGTCCTGGATGGTGCGGAAGAAGTTCAGCTCGCTGGTGGATTGAGCGGCGAGCGTGCACGCGCACGCCATCAGAACGACGCGGTGCATGAGACGCCTTACCACGCCAGTTTCAGCGAGAACTGCCATGATCGCGGCGGCTCCTGCGCCGTCACCCTGCCGAAAGAGGAGTTGTAAGGGTCCGTGGTGGGTCCGCGAAGAACCACCTCGTTTCTGAGGTTGAAGGTTTCCGCGCGGAACTGTATGTTCACTCGCTCTGTCAGCGAGAAGTACTTGATAGCCGACATGTCCAATCTGCGCTGGGAATCCAGCCGGATGGCGCTGTAGCGGAGCGGGGCCGTGCGGATATTCTGCTCCAGTCGCTGGGCAGTGGTGCGGACGAACACGTCGGTATTGAACCAGCGGTCGGCGTTGCGCTGTCCGGAGGGCAGCACGATCTGGCTGGAATCGCCTGCGAACAGCGCCTGCCCGAAGCCCAGAGGCGCGCCGCTTTGAAACTGATAGACGCCGTTCAACTGCCACCCGCCGGCGAGGAAATTCAGAACCGGGTGCGCATTGGATCCCCAGCGCCGTTTGCGGCCGTAGGGAACCTCCCACTGGCCGCTGCCGGCCAGCCTGTGCCGGCGATCGATCCCGGACAGCGACTCGTAGGGAAGCGCATCGGAGGCGTTGAGGAACTCGGCTGCCTCCATCGCCTTTGACCAGGTATATGCCATCTGCAAGGTGTAGCCCTTCGAGAAACGCTTTTCCAGGCGGCTTTGCAGCGAGTGATACCAGGAGTAACCGATCTCCTCCTCCCGGGATACGCCCGAGAAGTGAGGATATTGGCTCAGCAACTGCGCACGAGAGGTCGTCTGTCCGTACACGGGATTGAGTCCGAAAAACGGGCTTGGGAACGAAGCAGTCAGGAAATTGATGGTGGCTACGTCCCGCGTGGGGGACTTGCTCAGGTACTGGAAGGGGGTGTAGCTGAGCTGGCGCGTGACGGGAATTCTTGTCCCGCGATTCCCCACGTAGACGGCCTCGGCAATGAAGCTCCCGGGAAACTGCTGCTGAATCCCGAAGGACCATCGCTGCGCGTACGGCTGCCTGCGCTTGCTGGCGAAGAAGCTCGCATCCTGTCCCAGATTCGTCTCCAGGCCGCCGGCGGCGCCGAGCGGCGGCAGCAGATTGGCAGGGAACGGATTGTCGAGCGAAGCGATGAATGTCAGGCCATTGTCCAGCGACGGCTGCATCGGCGTGCTCCGGCTGAATCCGGTGAGGTTGGAATTGGTCTTGTTGACGCCAATCGAGCCATAAAAAATTCCATAGCCGCCCCGCAGGACCATGTTGGGAAGAACCTGGTAGGCGAGGCCGATGCGCGGCATCCAACCCAGTGCCTGTCCGGACCAGTATTGGCGTGGATTGCCGTCCACGCCGGAGAAGGTCAGCCCGCCGAGCGAGCGGAACTGGCTGGCCGGCAGCTCCGGAATGGGGTTCCTGGCGTAGTTGGCCTGGGCGCGAGCCTCGATCGGGTTGGGCTTATCGAACGCGAAGCCGGCGACCGAGCGGTTGAAACGCTCGGTGATCGGTGATTCATGCTCGACGCGCAACCCCAGGTTCAGCGTCAGTTTGCGTGTCACCTTCCAGTCGTCCTGGACATAAAGGCCCAGATACTTGTCCTGCTCGGCATAGCTGCCGCTGCGAGTCATGCTTCCGTTGGGAATCCCGAGCAGCAGCGAAACCAGCTCGCCGCCGACAGGCGGAGCCGGTGAGTTGTCCAGCGGCCCGCGGCCCCACAGGCTGCTGAATTGGAACAACGGGGCCACATCCGTCGGGAAGCGGTTTCGGAATTCGCGATATACGCGGAACTCCGGGCCGAAACGCAGATTGTGGTCTCCTCTCAGCCAGGTGAAATTGCCAACGAAGGAGTGCGTCAGCGACGCAGTCACTCCGTCTCCGGATTCCCAGTTACTGAGCGTGGTCAAGGATCCTGTATCGATTCGCGGGATGGTGGCCAGGCTCTTGTCCACCAGACCTGCCAGATTCTGTGAAAAGCCGAGCGAGGCCAGGTCGAAGCCCCGGCTCACTCGTTTTTCGGGGAACTCCTGTTGCGTGAGGCCGTAGCGGAAGTTCAGCAGGAACGTAGGACTGAAAACGTACACGTCATCGAGCGCGATGCCGCGGTTGACGCGGTTCAGAATGATTCCGTTGACATTGTTGCCAAAGCTTCTGTTCTTATCTTCCTCCCAGAAATCCCGGTGAACGCGGATAAACATGCGGTGGTTTTCACTGAAAGCATGGTCGAATCTGCCGATGGTTGTCCAGTAGTCCTCGAGCGCTTTTCCGGAAAGGAAAAAATTGTTGCGGCCGTCGGCCGTGCCTGGCGCGTTGGGTAGAGGATAAAGATTGAGAATCTTGCGTGCCGTCGCGTGGATGCGGCTGGCAGGAAGGATGTTGCCCGCAAACGGCTGCCGGCTGAAGCGGCCTCCGGGAGCCGTCTGGATCGTGGCCGGGTCGTAAACCTGATAACTGGCGCCCAGCCGCAGCAGATCGGACAGATCGCCGTTGCGCCAGCTCTCTCGCGGCACTGTCGACGTGGAGGCGCCTACATTGGGATCGCCGAACTTGTTCGCCTCCCAGGTGAAGTGCCAGAATGTCTTGTTCTTGCCGCTGTAAATCCTCGGCAGCATGACAGGCCCGCCGGTGGCGACCCCGTAGCGATTGTCCTGGTAAATCGGGAGCTTCTGTCCAGAGCGATTCTGAAAGACCGTAGGCGCATCCAGCTTGGAATGACGCAACCACCACCAGGCGGCGCCGTGGAGGTCGTTCGTGCCGCCTTTCGTGTTGACGTTCACCAGGGCGCCGATGGTGTGTCCCACGGTTGCGTCGAACGGAGAGGTTTGCACGCGAAACTCGCCGATGGACTCCTGCGGCGGCGCGAACGCCACCCTGGGGTTGGTGCCGTCCGAGTAAGTATTGGATACGCCATCGATGGTGAACTCGTTATTGTTGCTGCCACTGCCGTCGGTGGAAAACTGCGATGGAGCGGAGTTGAACGGCGCCTTGCGCAGCCGCATATCGGTGGCATTCACCGTTCCAGGCGCCAGATGCACCAGGTCCAGCGCGTTGCCGGCAAACAGCGGAAGTTCCCGGATGCGCCGTTCGTCGATCACCTGCCCCAGAGAAGCCTCGGCGGTCGACAGCAGCGGCGTTTCCGCGGTCACCTGAACGGATTCGGTCACCTCGCCAACGGCCATCTGGATGTTCAGCTCCACCACGTCGTTCACGCGCACCTGCACGTTCTCGCGCACGAACTTCTTAAATCCTGTGTTCTCGGCCGATACGGCGTAGCGGCCAGGCGCAAGGTATGGGATGGTGTAATTTCCCGACTCATTCGATCGCGTGACGGCAGAGACGCCCGTAGCGCCATTGAGTGCGCGTACTTCGGCTTGCGGAACCACCGCGCCGCTCGCGTCGGTCACCCGCCCGACAATACTACCGCGGGCGTCCTGGCCTGGAAGCCGGGCTACTGCGATCACGAACACAAGGGAAAGCAAACGGACCGGCATACGAAACATAAGAACCTCCATCTCCCTGATTCCTCTCTCCCTATAGTAGTGGAGCCAAAGAAGGAGAACAATACGCGCGCGGCTCAGCAAGGGCTTCCGAGCCGCGACCGTGAGGGAGCGGTTGGAAAGGTTATTTAATGACAGGGCCCTTAGTAAACCAGACGCAGACCGAGCTGAACCTGCCTGGCCGGGGTCGCGGAATTCACGACACCGATGCCGGCGGCGCCAAACACAGCTCCCGGAACGCCGAAATTCGGATGGTTGAAAAGGTTGAACAGCTCCACCCGGAACTGCATCCGAATCTGCTCGTGAACCGGGAAGTTGCGCAACAGCGAGAAATTGAGAATTTGCCTTCCATCGGCCCGCAGAATATTAGCACCCTGATTGCCGAAGCGGTAAGGCGCCGGCTGCGCGAACGCCCCGGTGTCGAACCAGCGGCTCAGCGAGCGAACGCCTGAACCGAGGTTCGGGTCGCGCAGAACGTCGGCCCGCAGCGATCCCGCCGAGAACGCGTTGCTGGTGTTTGTCTGGGCTCGGACGGTAAACGGGGCGCCCGTCTGAAGATTAGCCACGCAGCCGAGCGACCAGCCACCGGCCAGATAACGGAGCCGATTCCTCCCCAGCCAGCGCCGGCCGGCCCCGAACGGCGGTTCGTACACGGTGCTCAGTGTAAAACGGTGGCGGATGTCGTTCTCCGAAGGTCCCCAGTCCGCGCGCCGGTTGTAAAAGTCCGAGTAGGCGCCGCCTTCATTGCCGAGAACGGAGCCTCCTTCATCCACGTTGTTGAGGAACTTCGCGAACGTGTAGGTGCTGAGCACGTTGAATCCGCCGGAAAATCGCTTCTCGAACCGCAGTAATCCGGCGTGATAGCTCGATACACCCAGGCTCGGGAAAACGACGGCAACGTCGCTGAACTGTGGGAACGGGCGGTCGCGCTGTGTGGCCGCGGGTCCCATCCGTTCCGGCCGGATCTGGTTGATCGAGAGGTTCGTGCCCGCCAGTTTGCGGGAGAGATTGGCCAGGTAACTGGCTTCCACCACCATGCCGCCGCCGATCTCGCGTTGCACCCCCAGGTTGAACTGCTGCGAGTAGCCGCTGCGGCGTTTGGATTCATAGAAAGTCACCGCGGTGGTCGCGTTGCGGCCGGCCGGCGTCGCTCCGAATGCGTCGTTCAGTTCCGGAGGCCGTCCCGACACCGGCACTCCCTCACGCAGATAGAACGGCGCCGTGATGCCATTGTCGGGCGTGTTGAGGGTCGCCGAAACTTCATAGCCGAGCGAGGCTGACGTTGGCGCGCCGTGGTCAAACGGATGGGCGAGCATGACGCCGTAGCCGCCGCGCACTACGGTCGCATCCGAGCCGAAGAGCTTCCAGGCAAAACCAAAACGCGGCCCGAGATTGTTCCAATCCGTGTCGTAGGGCCTCGTCCGCCATCCGTTGACGCCGGCGAACCGCGCGACCCCCGGCGTGCCCGAAACGGGGTTGATCGCAGTGGTGTCGAATCCGTTCATCCGGTTGTCCGCATCGTAGATCGGCGTGTCCGCTTCCCAGCGAAGTCCGACGTTCATCGTGAGCGTGCGCGAAACGGTCCAGTCGTCCTGTACGAAGCCCGCCATGTACCAACTGAACCGGCGCAGAGCGGGCGTGTCACGCGTGCTGAAAGCCGTGGGGAAGCCGAGAAGCAGCGTGGCGAAGCCGTTTCCGCTGGCGCCGGCGCCTGGCTGGCCCGTCGGCAGCGCGCTGAACCCGAAATTCCCCGAGATGGCGTTGCGCAACTGGTCGGTAATGTGCGACCGCCGCACGTCGCCGCCAAACTTCAACGTATGCCTGCCACGGACCCACGAGAGGTTGTTCACAAACTGGATGTTGGTAATCGGTGTGCTCAGCCGGCGGCTTGTGCCCGCTCCAAGCCCCGCGAATCCCGCCGGGCTGAACACCGGAAAGGCATCCTCGGGAACCCCCTTCAGGCCGAGCTTGGAAGGCCAGTTGCCATCCAGCCCCTTCGACCGGTTGTCGGCAAACCGGCTGCCGTAGTTGAACCGCGCGTCGTTCACAAGACCCGGCGTAACAACCCGAGTCCACGATCCGAAGATGTACTGTTGATGAGCCGGCTGATCGTTCACCGTCTCGGCCGCGGCGTTCGGATAAACACTCGCCGACTGGCGGTTGTCACTGTTGTAGAGATAGCGCACCGTAAACTTGTCCTTGGCGCTCGCGTTGTGGTCCACCTTGGCGACGAAGTTGTTGCGGGTGAGCGTATTGCCGCCGTTGGCGCGAAAATTGTTGGCGCCCGAGACGTTGTCCGGCGAGCGGTTGGCCGATGGGAAGAACGGAATCAGGTTCACCGCCACCGGATCGAGGCGGGCGGTGGGAATCCGGTTGGCGGCAAATGGATCGCGTACAAAGCGGCCGGCCTCCTGCCTGGTTGTCGCCGGATCGTAGATGGGAATCAATGCACCAGCGGCGTTTCTCGTCTGCGAGAAGTCGCCCGCCCGTTGCAGTTCCGTCGGCGCATTGAGTGTCCGGGTGGCGCCCTCGCCCCGCCGCGATCCTTCATAGGAGAAATAGAAGAACGTCTTGTCCCGGCGGATCGGGCCGCCGAGAGTTGCGCCGAACACGTTGTAGCGCAGCGGCGCCTTGATCTTTGCCGTGCCCGACGTCGGCGCGAAGAAATTCGGCGCGTCGAGTTTGTCGTTGCGGAGATAGTCAAACAGCGCACCGTGGAATTGATTCGTGCCCGATTTCGTGGTGGTGATGATCACGCCGCCCGCCGATCCGCCGTACTCCGCCGAGTAGTTGTTGGCCAGGATCTTCACCTCCTGGACGGCTTCCACCGGAGGATCGAGATCCATCTGGCCCACGCCCAGCCGCATGTTCTGACCGCTGCCGCCGTCGATCCACAGCATCTGGCTCTGCGTGCGTCCGCCCGCGAGGCTGAAATTGGGCTTCGACCCGGCGTCGTAGTTCACAAACACCGCAGCGCCGATAATGTTGACCATGTTCATCGACCGCCGGTCCCCCAGTGGCATATCTTCGATGGTCCTGGTCTCGACGAGCTGGCTGACGTCGGACGTGCGCGTTTCCAGGATCGACGCAGCCGCCGAGACCGCGATGCTTTCGGCAACCGCGCCCAGCTCGAGCTGCACGTTGAGCTCGAGCGCCTGGCCGGTGGTGAGCGTGATGCTCCGCCTGACGAAGCGCTTGAAGCCGGAGTGCTCGACCGTGATCTCGTAGTTGCCGATCGGCAGCGGCCGGAGCGAGTAGATTCCCTCCTGGTTCGTGCGAACGGCGGTTCTGACACCAGTGCTGGTGTGAACGGCGGCCACCTCGGAGGCGGGGACCAGCCCGCCCTGCGCATCCGTGACCATGCCCGTGATGCTGCCTTGCGGTGACTGGGCAAAGGCAGAAAGAGCAAACAGCGCAAGTCCCAGTCCGAACATGGCAGCCATTATACAAAGGCCAACTGTTCCTCGTCGGTCTTCTCGGCCAGACCGGCATCCATAACCGTGACCACTAGT
>JACQDF010000363.1 GCA_016201205.1 Acidobacteriota bacterium | reverse complement strand
CCCTCTGAGCGGCAATCGATCCAGCCGTACATTGCGGATGTGCTCCCCGACATATTGGCTCAGCCGACCGCAGACGTCCACGTTCTTCGCCCTGAACGCACCTTTTGGGAAAAGGCCACGTTGCTCCATGCAGTCTTCCATTCGGGCAAGATGCTGCCCCGCCTCTCGCGGCACCATTACGACCTGGCTCGTTTGTATCGGCATGAGTTCGGGGAGCTTGCGATGCAAGATTTCGGCCTGCTGGAAAGCGTAGTCGAGCACAAGAATGTTTTGTTCCGAGAAGCCGCGGCGCGGTACGATCTGGCCAAACCCGGGAGCCTTCGAGTATGCCCTCCGGAATCCCACGTTGGGCAGATTCGAAGCGACTACCGGGACATGCGGGAGATGTTCTTTACTGAAGCTCCACCGTTCGATACCATGATGGCCGATCTGAGAGAACTCGAAGACCGGGTCAACGGGTGAACACTCGGGTTGAATTCAGACTGAGTCCTGTTGGAACCTGAGAGATCTCCCCAGACCGCGCAGCGGCTTTGCTACTCGCTGATCTGCGGCAGCGGCCAGCGGAGCCGGTTGGCGAAGATATCGCCGAACAACGCCACCATCTCGGCATGAATCGCGCGATTGCTCACCGCGACGTGCGGTCCGCGCAGCGATGCCGGCCCGCCCTTCATGTCACTGGCAGCGCCGGCGGCCTCCTCGACCAGCAACAGGCCGGCCGCCATGTCCCACGGGTTCAACCCGAATTCCCAGAACGCATCCAGCCGGCCGCAGGCCACCCACGCCAGATCCAGCGCCGCCGAGCCGCCACGGCGCACCCCGTGCGTCGCCATCGCCAGTTGATGGTAGAAGTGCACATTGACGTTCAGGTGCCGCTTCCGGCTGGGGAAACCGGTCGCCACCAGCGCTTCGGAAAGCTGCCTTGTTTTCGAGACCTGAATGCGATGGTTGTTGAGAAAGGCCCCTCCGCCGCGTTCAGCGGTAAAAAGCTCCAGGTGGATCGGATCGTAGATCACGCCACAGATCGTCTCTCCGTCCCGCTCCAGCGCCAGTGTCACGTTGAAAATCGGAAACCCGTGGGCGAAGTTGGTTGTGCCGTCAAGCGGATCCACGTACCAGCGGTACTCGGATGGGCTGTCGTGCCCGCTGCCTTCCTCGGCGACGATCGCGTGCGAAGGGAAGCGAGAGCAAAGCCGCTCGACGATCAGCCGCTCGGACGCCCGGTCCGCCTCCGTCACCAGGTCAAACTCGCCTTTCAGCTCGAAGCCGACCCGGCGCTCAAAATAATGCGACAGCAGTCCCCCCGCTTCCCGGGCGATTTCGATCGCGATTTCCAGATAGGAGGGTGTCATCAAGGCCGCCAGCGCGGACCGCCCGCCGCCTTACACCTCATAAAGGTACTTGATGTTGTGCTTGAACAGGAACAGATTGGGAGCGTCCCGCCGCGTGACCCGGATGAACGCCGTGTCGTAATACTCGATCACGCCTTCCACTTCACTGTCGTCGGCCAGCTTCACCCGCACTGGGATCTTCTGGTCGATGAGGTGCTTGAGATACTTGACTTCTTCAAAGGTCTGCTCTGGCGGCTTGATTCTCGTTCGGTTGATCACTTTAACTCCGGCTGATGAGGGGTTGCATCCTCATAATAGCCGCTGCGGGTGATGGCCCGCAAATCCGCGCGTGCGATCTCGATGCGGATGGTATGGAACCGTTTGTCCGTCCGCGGAAGATTCCTGGGGTAGTAGGCGAGGAAGTACTGGGTGCGCAAATCGCGCAGGATCTCGGCCAGCGCCTGATCGAGCTCGGGTCCGGCCGAGGGCGTGAACACCCGGCCCCCGGTCGACTGCCCCAGGGTCGTCAGCGCGTTCTCGCCGCCGATGTTGCGTCCGGCGTCGTTGGTGATGGGCATCAGCAGAATCGAGTAGATCGGAGCGTCGGCGCGGTGGGCCGCTTCGAGCGCATCGTGGTACTTGTAATAGCTGGTGGTGTCGCCGCCGTCGGTCACGATGAGGATGACATGCCGGCCATTGCGCTTCTCCAGCGCGCGCGAGCTGTAGTGGATCGCGTCATAAAGCGAAGTGCCCGCCTCGGCTTTCAACGGCTGGATGCGTTTTTCGATCTGCTGGAAGTTGCGCGTGAATGCGGTGTGTTGCTGCACCTCCCAGTTGAAGGTGTACAGTGCGACCTCGTCGGCAGGGTTGCCTTCGCGGAACAGCGCTGAAAGAAACCGCTTCACCGAGTCCACCGCGATCTTCAAATCCTTGGCGATCGAGCCGCTGGTGTCCAGCAGCAGGGCGATCGACAGCGGCTGCTCAGTCGTGCGCTCGAAGATCGCCGCCTGCTGCCGGACGTCATTGTCGTAGATCGTGAAATCTTCCTTGTTGAGGCCGCCGGTCAGATGTCCGGTATAGATGTCCTTGACAGTGGCCAGAAGGCGCACCAGCCGGACATCGGCGCGAAAGACAGGCGGACGCTCCTGCTGCGCTCTCAACGGCGTCAGCCAGAAGGCTAGCGCGACAACAGCGATTCGTCCCATTCGCCTTCCACCCAGACTTCGCCGTCCTCGAAGTATTCTTTCTTCCAGATGGGGACGGTGCGTTTCAAGCGGTTGATGCCTTCGAGCGCAGCCTCGAAGGCCGGCTTGCGGTGCTGCGCAGCCACAATCACGGCGACGCTCGTCTCGCCGATCTCCATCCGTCCCATCCGGTGCACCATGGCGATGCGGCTGATGTCGTGCGCCGAGGCAATCTCCCGGCCAAGCCGCGCCATCACCTCGATCGCCATCGCCTGGTAGCATTCATAGTCCAGACAGCGCGTCTTCCGCCCTTTCGTGTGGTTGCGCACCACGCCCTCAAAAGTGACCACCGCGCCGTCGTGGCCGGCGACCAATTCCCGCTTCACCGCCTGCCCGTCGATCGGCAGCCGCGTCAATCGAAACAAGTGTCCTTCCGGGTCCCTGATCTCGTCGGAACCGGATGACCCGCCGCTGACAGGAGGCAGCAGCGCCACTTCATCGCCATCGGCGAGCGGCGTCTCGCGCTCGGCAAACTGGCGATTGTGCGAGACCAGGATGCTCCGCGACAGCTCGCCCAGACGGGGGAATTTTTGGGCGTAATGGTCAAACACACTTTGCACGTTGCAGCCCGCCCCCAGCTCCAGATCCTGCTCGGCGGCGCCCGTGATGTCCTTCAGCAGGCCGAAGAACAGGACTCGAATGCGCACACTTTCAGGTTAGAACGAAAACCGGGGACAGGCTACCCGTTCCCCACCTTTGGGGCCTGTCACGAAATAAGTGTGCCAACCGCTCCCTAACGGTCGCGGCTCGGAAGCGCTTATTTCCTATTTGTCGGTGCGGATCAGAGAGCGGTCGAGGGAGGCGATGCTCACCCTGCCCGCCAATCCCATCGCCCAGGCCAGCTCGTTGCGCAGCAGCTCGAGCACGCGCCGGACGCCGGCGTCGCCGAACGCACCCAGCCCCCACAGCGGAGGGCGCCCGACCAGCACCGCTTTGGCCCCGATCGCCAGCGCCTTTAGCACATCGGTCCCGCGGCGGAAGCCGCCGTCGATCAGCACCACTCCGCGATTGCCCACCGCGTCCACAATTTCCGGCAGCACCTCGATCGTCGCCGGGTCGCCGTCCAGATAGCGGCCGCCATGATTGGAAACCACCACGCCCTTTGCGCCGTGCTGTACGGCCAGCGCGGCATCCTCCGGTGTCAGGATGCCCTTCACCAGCACCGGCGTCTTCACCCACGAGCAGAGCTGATCGAGAAAGCCCCAGTTGAGCTGCGCCTGGAAGCGGATGGGTAAGCCATAGGGACTCGGGGGCGCTTCGACTGCACGGCGGCGCGGCGAGGGATCGATGCGCGGCCGAGAGAGCCGGTTGCGAAAATCTTTTTCGCGGGGCGCTGCATACGGCGTGTCCACCGTCACGCACACCGCCTTGCAGCCCAGATCCACGGCCTTTTCCACCTTCTCGCGGGTCGCCTCGAGATCAGGACCCGTGTAAAGCTGAAACCACAGCGGCCCTTTGGCAGCCGCGGCGATCTTCTCGAGCGGGAAACTCGAGCTGGTGCTCACCACCATCAGCGCACCGGCCGCGCCGGCTCCGCGTACCGTGGCCAATTCTCCCTCCGGATGCAGCAGCTCATGGGTACCCGTGGGCGCAACCAGGATTGGCATCGGCAGCTTCTGGCCGAACAGGTCGATGGAAAGATCCAGCCTGTCCACCTCACGGAAAAAACGCGGCCGGAAGGTGATCTTCTCGAAGGCGGCGCGGTTGCGACGCAACGTCACCTCGTCCCACGATCCGCCGGAAACGTAGTCGTAGGCGGCCTTATTCGTCTTGCCCTTGAATACCGGCTCGAAGTCGAAGGCATTGAGCATGTCTTCGAGCTTCGGGGTGTCTTGAGATAAGAGTGGCGAGCCGGCCAGAAGGAGGGAAAACCTGCGCGCGGCGCTTCGGCGGGTCATGGCTGTCTGTCATGATACAGCGTCCGTGACCTTCCGCAGGACAGCCTCATAATTCGCGTTGGCCCCGAAGATCCAGCCCTCCTCACGCCACTCGCTGGCGCCTTCCGGCAGCTCCATGAGCTGGTCGAGCACCCGCAGCTCATCGGCGCGGGCCATCAGCCGCGCCGTCCCGGCCACCTGACGCTGGTCCTTGATGAGATACGGCGCCCCAGCCAGCTTCTTCAGATGTTTCTCGAACAGCGACGGGTAGACCTCCGCGAAAACGATGCGCCGCTCCGGCTTCTGGAAAGGCCACACGGAAACCTCTCCCGCAAACCTCTGTCTCAGCCGCGCCAGCATGGGCAGCCCCACCAGAATCTGGCTTCCCACGGATCCGGTCGTGTAGAGCTTGAAAGAGGGCTGCGGACGCACTTTCATCTTTACCCGAAGGTATTGCTCCGGCTCCCGCCACTCCTCGCGCCCTCTGCCGTATTGCCGCGGTTTGCTCACCGTCAGCAGCGGCAGCGGCTTTGGCGTCGCCCAGAACGGAAACGGTTTGCCGCTCAGACGCCGGTTCAGCTCCGCGGCCACCTCAAAGCGGTTGTTCTTATGTGGAGTGTCGTCGATTTGCTCCTCCAGCCAGTCCCAGAATGCCAGTGCGGGACAGCGCAGCTTCCTGTGCACCCAGGCAGCGAAGGTGAAGCCGAAATCGAACCCGGCCAGGATACGGCCAGGATGCTCGAGCAGCGCCTGAATCCGCGCTTCCGCTTCCTGCCTCGTTCGGCAGTAGACCGGCTCCCCTGGTTCCGGAAGGCAGCAGTACCAGATGGCGTCCGCGGTGGGCTTTAACGGCGCCGGCGTGGACCGCGCGCTCCAGTCGACGACCAGGTACGCGTCGAAGCTGCGATTCATTTCGGCGGAGTGACGCGCAATCCCATCGGCCTCACGTCATCGCCTCTGCGCCGCGCCCCTACCCAATATTCCGTTAAGCCGGCGACGCCTCGCACCTCGAGTTCGCGAGTCAGCTTCGCTGCCGGATCGAGGTCGAAGTGCACCGGCGCCCCGTCGCCGGCCTGCACCTGCTCCGGCCAGGCCCACAGGAGGATCTCGCCCGCCGCCGCAGTTCGGCCAAGATTTTCCACCACCAGCCGAAGCTTGCCTGGCGTAGTCCCGGCCACCGCTTCCAGACGATAATTCACCACGTCGCCGGTGTCGCCCAGGTCTTCATACGCCAGCGGAACGAATCCGGCTGCATAAACCGGTGAATCCTCGCGCAGCCGGAAGTCGTTGCGGGCGGCATCCACGAAACCGGGATCTGTTTCCGTCCAGTTGTTGCTCAACACGACCCACTTTTCCGTCCAATCGCGCAACCGCTGCCACCGCCCGAGCCAGCTCACATTGTTCTCGACGATGTTTCCCTTGGGGATCGCAGGCTCGTCGTCGAGGATGTTCACAAGCTTCGGATAGCGCTCGCTCCAGGGCGGCGTCTTGTAAGGCATCTGCTTGAGGCGATCCATCAGAGTCGGATCCTCGCCGTTGAACCACCGATAGGCCCACGTCAATCCTCTCGCATCCACCTCCACCGCCGGGTTGCCGTCAATGAACAGGTTATTGCGGACCGTGTTGTCGCGCCCGCCGCCGATGAAGACAGACCGGCCTGCCCGGTGGAAGATGTTGCCCTCGACCAGCGTCCCGCTGGCGCAGTCGTCCAGGTACACCGAGTTCACGTCTCCATTCCCCTGGTTGTGAAAGAAATTCGCGCGAAGAACGTTGCCTTGCCATGTCCAGTCGCGCCCCATGTAGAATGCGCCGACGTCCGCCGTCTCCCAAGCCGTGGTGTGGATGTCGTTCCCTTCGATCAGGTGGTCGTTGCCGCTCAGGGCGATCCCCATGTGCGGCGCGTGGTGGATGCGGTTCCGCAGCACTTGTTGTCCGACGCCGCTGATGGAAACCGCCGGGCGGTACGTCCGCACCCAGCGGCTGAAGCGCTGGATGTTGTTGCCGGTCACAAAGTGAGCGGAAGGCGTCAGCGCCCGGCGGTCCCCGCCGCTCGCCGTAACTGCCCCGTCGCCGGTCTGCGAGATGTCGCAGTCCTCGACTCCATTGCCGGCGCCGCCGCTGATGGTCACCGCCGTGTTTCCAATGTTCCGGAGGATGCAGTGGGCCACCACGCACTCCCTGCCACCGCGTATTTCCACTCCGTTGCCCCGCGTCACTTCCAGAGTCAGCTCGAGCAGGCGCACATTGGCGGCATTCGTGATCGAAACAAGCGGCCCTTCCAGCAAGGAAACGATCACATCGCCGTCGCGAAGCTCCGCCGGCGGCCAGAAGGACAGCACTCCGGCGGCGCGGTCCAAATACCATTCCCCCGGCTGATCCAATTCCGAGAGCGCGTTCAGCACGCGGAACCGTCGCGGCGCGGCGTAGCCGTACACGCCATGCGGCGGATCGGTCTTGAGGATTCTCCGCTCGACGTCAATCCCAGCCACATGCTCATAGGAATCCGCCCAGTCCCAGGTCCAGTAACCATGCACCCAGAGATCCGGTTCATCCACCCACCGCGCCAGACGGCTCGTGTTCACCGAGAACTGGCCTCCATCCGGACCTCCCGGCGCGGCTGAGGTGTACGCCCATCCCGCGTTGGGCCACGCGGCCGGCGGCATCGGCTCGCCCCGGAAGAACAGCTCGAGCGCCGCCGGCCGGATCGGGCGTCCAAAGCCGCGCGGCGTCAGCCTGCCGAAATCCGTGATCCCCTGGGAGCGCAGATCCACCGAATACACGCCCGGGCGTGTCTGCAAGGGCCGGAATCCCGTGACCACGCGGCCGCCAGTGATTCGCACCTCTTCGTCCGGCCAGCCACGCCACGTTGTGTTCGAATCTTCCGCGGTGAGGATCAGCGGTGTCGTGCGGTGGTGGGTTCCGCCACGAAGCCAGGCTGTCCCTCCACCCTGCGTGCGAAGCAGCGTCCGGGCCCGCTCGAGCGTTGCCACCGGCTGCTCCTCGGTCCCAGGATTCCCATCGCTGCCGGACGGGCTCACCACTACGTCCGCCTGTCCGATGCCGGACAAGGCAGCGACAACCGCGAGTACGAGCAAACCCATGTCCATCAGTAATACCAGTCGCGAATGCGCACCTCGATTCCACTGCCGGCCAGCGCTTTCTCAAACACCGCCAGGTCCGAGCCGCGGTAGTGATACGGATACACGATTTTCGGCCGGAACGCCTTGGCCGCCTCAGCGGCTTCCTCCGGCGGCATCGTGAACGGCAGGTTCATCGTCAGAAAAGCCACGTCGATGTTCTTCAGAGCCCGCATTTCCGCCACGCCCTCCGTGTCTCCGGACAGGTAAAACCGCATCCCGCCGTACGCCACCACGTAGCCGTTTCCGCGGCCTTTGTCGTGATACAGCTTGCCGGGCGCCGGACCGCGTTTCTCGTTGTACATGGCGACCGCTTCGATCGTCCAGCGGCCGAAGGTCTTCGATTCGCCGTTGTTGAGAGCCTGCGCCTCGGTGATGTTCGCGGCCACTGCTTTCGGGGCGACGATCACCGTCGAGGCCTTCTTCACCTTGGGCAACATCTTCGGGTCCATGTGATCGCCGTGAACGTCGGTGATCAGAATGAGGTCCGCCGGCGGCAGGCCGTCATAGTTGCCCTGGCTCCAGGGATCCACGTGCACAACCTGTCCACCGGCTTCCATCATCAGGCTGGCGTGGCGGATGGCCGTGATCTTGATCGGGCCGGCCTTGCTCTGGAAGGTTTCCACGGGACGCTGCGGCTGTGCAAAGGCCAGCGCGGCGAAAGCGAACAACGCGACAAATGCCTTCATGGTGAGACATTGTCTCACCATGGCGTCAAAAATCAAAGAGGTAGTTGAACTTGATGTACAGCGCCCTGCTCATTGTGCGCCGCTGGATATCGTGCGGGTCGATGAAATCGTAGGTCGCCGCCTTTGAGTTGTAGACGACGAACAGCCCGGTGCTGGAGGTCGACAGCAGCGCCAGCCGCGCGTTTACCCCCACCTGTTCCGCGCGGCTGTTGTATTGCGTGAACACCTGCACGTATCTCTTGGGCGTGAACGTCCAGTTGAACCGCAGCCCGATCAGGTCTGTGTCGAAATCTCCCGTCGGCAGGTGGATCCAGTTGTGCGCCCACCCGCCGGTCCAGGTCACGTTGCTGCTTTTGCGGTAGCCGCCGTTGAAGTTCACAGTCCGAATTGTGCCGCTGTAAAAGCCGCCGGCCGACGCGTTGCCTTGGGTGAAAAATCTCGCGGTGGGGTCCGTGCCGTAATTGACGACCACTTCGTTGTACGGGTATCGCCCCGGAGGGATGATGATGCCGGGAAACACCACGAACGGCTTGTCCAGCCGTTCGTAATTGCGGTTGTGAGCGATGCCGAGCTGTGAGCCGTCATTCCAGCGCGTATCGAGATGGTAATGCTCGAAGCCTGACTCCTTCTCGTTGGTTGACCGCGTGTACCAGCGGTTCCATTGGAAATGCGGAAAAATCTGCCGCACGCGACGGCTCGCCGGATAGTGCGTGTAGCGATAGCCCACCGTCGGCTTGCGATAGCCCGCCCGGCGCAGGAAGCCGACTTCGGGATTGAAATTCTCGCCCACGTCCCAGTAGCCGGCATCGACGCGGTGGTGCTCGTTGTCGAACGTCATCGAGGAGGAAAAGGCGGTGTCACCGCCCGGCCGTCCCGGCGTGTCGGTCTTGGCAAAGTAATTAAAGACGTTCGTGTTGCGCCCGATGCCAAAATTGGCGTCCGCGCCGTAGGCTCGATTGTGCAGCGGTTTGCTCCAGCCCGGAAATGCATCCACCGCCTGCTTGTTGGTGAAAATACCGCCGATCGAGGAGCGGTTGCCGAGCTCCCGGCTGACGCGCGCCACCGTGAAGTTGTTCATCGGGGTGACGCCGGCCACCGAGCGCGTCTGCATGTTCAGCATGCCGACTTCATAGCGCCCCGCCTTGCCGCTGATGCGCGCACCGGCGAGGATCGGAACCGGCGCGCCGGATTCGTCGATCCCGATGCGGCGTGAAAAGAACACCTCGATCTCGCGCGAGGTGCCGAATTCGAAATAACCCGAGTTCTCGAGGAAGAACGGCCGCTTCTCGGGAAAAAACAGATCGAAGCGCGTCAGGTTGATCTGCTCGTCGTCCACCTCCACCTGCGCGAAGTCGGTGTTCAAGGTGCCATCCACGGCCAGGCTGGGCGTGAGCGTGTACTTGACGTCCAGGCCGCCGGTGTGAGCGCCCTCACTGGGGTTGGAATTCTGGTAATCCTGCTTGAACCCCCCGACCGCATAGGGGATCAATTGCAGGTCGTGCTGGTTCTTCAGCTCGAGCCCTTCCAGCTCGCCTGCCAGATCCACCTGGGTGAAGAAAAACCCGCGTCCCACCGGGTTCCAGAAGGTCTGCTCGTTTTTGCGGCGCACGTTGCGGGTGATGTTCAGTCCCCAGGTGCGATTGCGGCCGGGCAGGTAGCGCAGCGTTTGCAGCGGGATCACCATCTCGCTTTCCCATCCTCGTTGTGTAATGCGGCTGCGAACACGCCATACGCCGTCCCAGTTCAGGTTATACGCGGAAGCGCCGCCGCGCTGCGCTCCACCGCCCGTCGTCCCCTGTCCGCCCGCACGAGCCGGCTGGCCCACGCCGCCACGGCCCTGACCTGCCTTCGAGATCTGCCCGTCGTGCTCAATGCCTGTCGGGCTGGTGCCGAACACGAATGCGTTCTGCCGGTCGTGGAACGTGTCCAGCAGAATCTGGATCGAGTCGGTGTCCGTGAGCACGGCATCGCGCCGGTTCTGCGTGACGACGATGTTGTCCGGCT
Source organism: Acidobacteriota bacterium (assembly GCA_016201205.1). Taxonomy (GTDB): domain Bacteria; phylum Acidobacteriota; class Terriglobia; order Bryobacterales; family Bryobacteraceae; genus CADEFT01. Next base: position 20,776 of record JACQDF010000363.1, on the reverse strand, counting down.
GCGAGTCAAAGCAGATGATGCCGATGTAGAGGTTGCGGTCGTCGAAACCGAACCGCACTTCGGTGCGCTCGCTCTCCAGCTCGCCTTCCTTGGGCTCCTGCTGGATGAGGCCGGCGGCCGGCTCGATCGCGCCCCACTCGGTTTCTTCCATCACGCCATCCATGGTGGGCGGTTTCACCATGCGGAAGGCGCGGGCTTTGCGATGGTTGTGATTGGTGTTCTTTTGCGGCGCAGCGGCCAGCGCGAGCAGCAGGGTGGCGCCCAGGCATCGAAAGATCATTGCTCATTCGAGCATACCTTGCCGGTTGAGCAGTCCGGTGAGTGGCTGAACTGCCCGTTCGGGCCTTGCCCGCCGATCTTGACTTAAGGTCCACCATCATGTACTTTCGCGCCCTCCGCAAGCTGGGTCACGATATTCGTGACGCCCGGCGTCGTCGGCGTATTCCCGTCGCGATACTGGCGCAGCGGGCCTCGATCAGCCGCACCACTCTGAACAAGGTGGAAAAGGGAGATTCCAACGTTTCGCTCGGCATTTACGCCACCGTCCTCTTCGTTCTCGGGATGGTCGACCCGCTGGCGGATCTGGCCGACCCACGGCGCGACGCCGTCGGCCTTGAACTCGAAGAGGAACGCCTGCCGCAACGTATCCGGCTTCCGCGCCGGCAGCAGCCCCCGGAAGGCATCTGACAAGCCCCTGTTCGGCGCTATTGGCGACTCCGCACCCGACCGATGGGGCCGTGTCTTGATGCGCCGCGCCGAGCGCCGTCGCGCAGAGACCGCGGGAGAGACGCCGCGCACCTTAAGAGAAATCGACTACCTGGTTATGGTGAATGACGAAGCGCGCCAGGGTGCGTTGCGGTTCGCGGAGCGGGAAGGGGGGTCATTTCTCGCCGGGCATGGCCCCACGAAAATACCGCCGCTGACCGAGCTGCCGCGCCTGCTCTCGGCGGCCGAGAACGTCTTGAGCGATTCCGATACGGATGAAGACTTGCGCCTGCTTCTCGCACCCGGCTCCTCGCTTGGCGGCGCCCGGCCCAAAACGTGCGTACGCGACCGCGACGGACAGCTCGCGATCGCGAAGTTCCCGAACCAGAGAGACGACATCAACACAGTTCTGTGGGAGGCGGTGGCCCTCACACTCGCCGAGAAAGCCGGCATTCGCGTCTCCGCATGGCGGCTTGAAACCGTCGCCGGCAAGCCCGTGCTCCTCCTGCGCCGTTTCGACCGGACGGACGGGATCAGGCTCCCGTTTCTGTCGGCGATGAGCATGCTTGAAGCGAGAGGCGCCGAGACGCGCAGCTACATGGAATTCGTGGATATTCTCCGCCAGCACGGGGCTGAGCCAAAACCGGACATGCACGCGCTGTGGCGGCGGATCGTGTTCAACATCCTGATTTCCAACACGGACGACCATCTGCGCAATCACGGCTTTCTATATGCGGGTCCCGCCGGGTGGCGGCTGGCGCCGGCCTACGACCTCAATCCCGTGCCCGTCGACATCAAGCCGCGTGTTCTGAGCACCGCCATCGATCTTGACGACGGCACGGCGTCTCTGAAACTGGCGCTGAGCGTTGCTGACTATTTCGAGCTGGGTCAGGAAGAGGCGCATCGGATCGCAGCGGAAGTGTGGCAGGGGGTTTCGATGCGGCGCAAGGAAGCAGCAGCGCTTGGGCTCACGACGCCGGAAATCGATCGCATGGCGTCCGCTTTCGAACATGACGATCTCAGGCTGGCGCAAACTCCTGTTTCATCTGCGCAGAGAGTCAAGAAATGATACGTTATTCCATCTGGCGTCGCGACTGGATCTCCTCTAATATAGGGCTGGACCGCCGCTTGCTCACGCGCGCGGCTCAGAAAGCGCTTCCGAGATGAGACGGCGTCAGAATTGCACGCGGATGGAAAGCTGGATCAGTCGCGGATCGCGCGACGCTGTGAACTGGCCGAACTGCCCGTTCACCTGATTGCCGGCCGTGTCAAACCGCGCCGTCGCATCGAATGAGCTGAACTGCGTGTGGTTGAACGCATTGTACAGCTCCCCGCGGAACTGGAACCGGAAGCGCTCGCGAATCGGGAAGTTCTTGAATACCGCGATATCCCAGTTGTTGATGCCTGGCCCGCGCAACAGCGTCTTCGACATCGTTCCGAGCGTCCCCCTGTCCGGCAGCCGGAACGCCTCGGTGCGGAAGTTCCGCGAAAACGTCTTGTCGCTCTTCGGCAGAACCGGATCGCTGATGACGAGAATGCGCGGCGCTATGCTGGGCGTCCCGCTGAGGTCTACTGGAGTGGTCTGTGAGTAGCCGACTCCAGCCGGCGCTCCGCTCTGGAAGGTGAGGATTCCCGACACCTGCCAGTCGTTCAGCAGGAGCCGGAGCGGCGCCACCCCCCACTGGCGCCGGGGAATGTCCCACAACCAGTTGGCCTTCAGAATCTGGCTGCGGTCAAAGCCCGCCAGCCCATAGTTCCACGGGCGCAGCGGCGCTGTCGTGTTAATGCCGCCGAACTCGCCGTCGTTGAAGTCGAGCGCTTTCGACCAGGTGTAGGCCACGCCGAACTCGAGGCTTTTTGTGAAGCGCCGCAGCGCGGTCACCTGCAAGGAATGGTAGTTCGAAGTTCCGGCATTTTCGTTATAGCCGATTGCGTTGTAGCCAACCACCGGCCGCAGAAACGCATCGGGCAGCGGCACCCGTGGATTGGTCGGATCGGCGTTGCCGGGCTCGAAACGGACGCCCAGGGGAACGTCCTGCAAGCTTCGCTGCCAGGCCATGTGCCGCCCCAACGACCCGACATAGCCGGCGTCCACCACTGTTCCGAACCCGATATTGCGCTGGATGCTGAAGCTCATGTTCATGACGTTGGTGGCCTTCATATCGCGCTCCCAACCGGTCACCGACGGCGGCGACGTGAAGCCCTGCGCTGTGCGGAAGGTAGCGATGGTTCCAAACTGCACCACCGGCGTTTGCACCAGTGGATACGAAAAAATGGCCGCGGAATTGATGCCCAGGATGCGGTTGGTGAACATGCCCCAGCCGCCGCGAATCGCCGTCTTGCCGTCGCCGAAGGGATCGTAGGCGAAGCCGACGCGCGGCGCGGGAATGATTCCCGAGTTCCTTACCAGAGCGCGCGGATAGCTCGGATCCTGTGACGTGACGATCGTGCCGTTGGTCGGGTTGCCGGTTCCCGGAGCGATGAACCCGATCAGCGCCTGGGAATAGGTGGCGCCAGTCACCGGATGGACTCCGACTCGCACGCCGTTGCTCAGGCCGGGCCGGATCAGTTGCACTTTCTGCCTCGGGTCGTACAGCGCGGGCGCGAACCCCGCCAGCTCATTATTGAAGTTCCAGAAAGGCTCGAACCAGTTGAAACGGACGCCGTAGTCGAGCGTCAGCCGCCGGGTCACTTTCCAGGTATCCTGCACAAACCAGTCCACGCCGCGCGAGTAGATCCTCGATACCGGATGCGCCGTCGCCTCGGTGTAGCTGTTGAAGACGCCGAGGATCGCGTTCGCATAGGCGTGGCCTGAGTTCAGAGGATTGTTCGCGTTCACGCCAAAATCGAACGCGCCGGCGAAGTTGTTCGCCCATGGACCGTCGCGCTGCCGCAGACGCTCAATGAAAACGCCGGCTTTCACGGTGTGCGCGCCGAATGTCTTGGCGACAGTGTCGCTGATGTTGTAGACGTTGCGGGCGCCGTTAAACGGAAACCGCCCATCGTAGCTCAGGCTCGACGCTCCCACCACGCCGCCGAAGCTCATCGCCGGCAGAAGATCCAGCGGGTTGTTTGCCGGATTCAGCGACCCCGCCTTGAATCCGTACGTGCTTCGCTGCAACGCCTTCATATCCTCATCGGTGATCACCGGCGGCCCGAACGTGTAAGCGTAGCCGAACATCAGCTCGTTGACGAACGTGGGCGAAAAAATACGCCGGTGATGGATCGACACGTTGCCGCCTTTACTGAGCACGATGGTTTTCAGCACCGGGAACTGTGCTGTCATCTGCGCGCCGTTTGGCGAGGTGTTTTTCGAGAACTGCGGCGACAGCGTCATCGACAGGCTGTCGCTGGCGGAGATGTTGTAGTCGAGCTTGAGCGTGTACAACGAAAGCGGGCTCTCTCCGCCCCACCGCGTCACGAAATTATAGGTGCGCCGGGAAATGTCCGTGTTAAAGAAATTGGGCAGCGGAAAGAACTTCAGCAGCGCCTGCCCGTTTGAATCCACGCGGCTTGCCGGAACAATGTTGCCAGCCAACGGCTGACGGCTGTTCGGATCCAACACCGGCACGAGACGGCCGCTCACATCCACTGTCTGCGAAAAATCGCCCCTCCGCTCGAGTTCGGTCGGCATGGTCACGGATTGCGTCGCGCTGGAAACCTTCTGCGGGATGTACTCGTGATTCCAGAAGAAAAACAGTTTGTCCCGATTGCGGTTGAACCTGCCGGGAACGTACAGCGGCCCGCCAACGTTGTACGTGTATGTGTTGAAGCGGTTCAACGGCTTCACCACGCCCAGGCGGTTGTTGAAAAAGCTGTTTGCGTTGAACTGCTCGTGGCGCTTGTAGTAGAGCCCGGCCCCATGGAATTCCCGCGTTCCGGACTTCGTGACCATTTGCACGTTGCTGCCGGAAAGCCGCCCGTACTCGGCCTGGTAGTTGCTCAGCAGGATCTTCACTTCCGAAACCGCTTCCGTGCTGATGCCGAAGGTGCCGTTGGGAGCGCCTCCCGTTGCCGTCATCGTCAGACCGTCGAGAGTGAAATTGTTCTCGGCCGCGCGGTTTCCGTTCACATTGAAGTTGGTGGCCGCCCCGCCGCCAATGCCGCGTCCGGCCGCTCCGACCGGATCGACAACGCCCGGCAGCAGCGCGATCAGCGATGTGATCGTGCGACCGTAAACCAGCAGTCCCTCGACTTGTGAGCTGGTGATGGAGCCCGAACGTTCCGCACTTGCAGTCTGCACCGCCATTCCTTCCGCGGTGACGGTGACACGTTCGGTAACGTTGCCCAATTGCAGCACCAGGTCGCCGACGGACAACCTCTCCGATGCCGTGAGCACGATGCCGGTGCGCTCGAAGGTCTTGAAACCGGCGGATTGCACATTCAGCGTGTACGGGCCTGGATCCACGCTGCTGATCACGAAATCACCGGATTCATTGGTTTGCGCCGCACGTTCAACACCCGTGGCGGCGTTTACCAGGCGCACCTGGGCAGCAGCCAGCGCGAGACCGGATGTGTCGCGCGCCGATCCGGAGATCGAACCTGTAATCTGTTGCGCCCGGATCGGGGCGCAGCCGAAGAAGAATGCGGCGGTCAGGATCGCCGCGCGTCCCTGTGTCATTGAGCCCCTCGCTGGCTCCTATGCTATTGCAGGCGGTTGGGGGAGTCAAATGCTACCAGTACAATTTCAGAGCGAACTGGATCTGGCGCGATGTGCGTTGCAGCGTGGGCTTCGAGCCGGCGACGGTGATGCGGCCGGCGGTAGGGTTGCCGATGCCGGCGGCAGGCGTGTTGAACTGCGGCGTGTTGGCGATATTGAAGAACTCGCTTCGGAATTGCAGCCGGAACCGCTCATGGATGGGGAAGTTCTTGAAGACAGAGACGTCGAGCTGCGTGGTATTGGGTCCCGTCAGAATGTTGCGGCCGGCGTTGCCAAAGATGAATTGCCCTGGGACGGCGAAGGCGCTGATGTCAAACCACCGCTCGATGGACCGTTGATCGGAGGGGAGAACGCCGTTGCGGAGGCGATCGGCGCGCTGGCCGCCGCTGCCGTTCAAGGTGTTGGTGGCCGAGGACACGGTGAAAGGCAGCCCCGTGTAGAGGCTTGCGATGCCGTTGACCTGCCATCCGCCGAGAACAAAGTTGCGCTTGAAGAACGGCGCCTCCCAATTCCATGAGCCGATGAAGCGGTGGCGAATATCGGTGTCCCCGTTGCTGCGCTCAGCGCGGAGGTTGTTCAGATCCTGCCGGTCGCCGATGAATCCGCCGTTGTCGATGGCGTGCGCATAGGTGTAGGAGACAAGGAACGAGAGGCCGGTGGACATGCGCCGCTCGAGCGAGGTTTGGAGCGAATGATAGATCGAGCTGCCGGCGCTTGCCACCTCCGAGATGGTTCCGAAGCGCGGGAACGGCCGCCGCGGCCCGGCTGCGCCCGGCCCGGGACGCGGCTGATTGATGTTCGGAGCGAGAATGAGCCCGCTGCCCTTGGCGCCGACATAGCTGGCCGTGAGCACCGTGCGATTCATGAGTTGCTGCTGGATGGCTGCATTCCACTGCTGCGTGTAGGGGAGAGTGAACACGTGCTCGAGAGTGAACAGCGATGCGCCGGCGGTCGGATAGACCGTCGTGACCGGCAGCGGAAAGCCTTGCGAGAGACGCCGCGCGCCGCTGGGGTCGGTGCGATTGTTGACGAAATCAACCGAACCGGTGAAGGGCGGGTTGGTGCCGGGAAGATTTGTCTCAGGAACGGACTCGCCCTGATAGAAGATGCCGTAGGCGCCGCGCAGGACTGTGCGGCTGCCGAGTTTATAGGCCAAACCGGCGCGCGGGCCGAAGTTGTTCCTGTCCAGCGTTGCGCCGCTCGGCTCCGGCAGATCCTTCGAGTTGACGACGAAGACATCGCCGCGATCCGGCAGGAAGCTGGCCTGCCGGTCGTACACTTCCATCCACGGAAAGCCCGGGAAAATCTCATACCGCAGACCGAGATTGAGCGTAAGGGCCTGTGAAATTTTCCAGTTGTCCTGGAAGAAGAGGGAGAGCTCGGAACGGCGGTAGCCCCGCATGCCGGCCAGCGCGTTGATGTTGCCGCTTTCGGGGATGCCGAGAAGCATGTCGGCGGCTGCGATGCCGGTCCGGGCGGCGGTAATGAGGTTCTGCGTGAAGGCGCCGGTGATGTTATAGATGCCGTGCGCGGCCGTGGTCTGAAGCAAATTGTAGCGGCGGCGCATGAATTCGCCGCCGAACTTGATCGAGTGTCCGCCGCGGTACCAGCTCAGATTGTCGGAGAACTGCCAGTTCTCCGAGACAATGATGCTGGGGCGAAAGCCGCTGTCGCCGAGCACCTGGAAGCCGGTGACGTTGATTTGCGACAAGCCGCTGCGAAGCACATCATCGCCCCCGTTGATGCCGGCAATGCCCACCCGGTCGGCGACGTTGACGCCGTAGTTTGGATGGCGCGCATCGATGAACAGGCGGCCGATGCCGGCGCGCGCTTCGTTGATGAGCGTCGAGGAAAACAGGTGCGTTTCACTGAGCACGAACTGATGCAGCGGAAAACGCGACAGGCCAGCCGCGGTGTTGCCCCATGCCGGAGCGGGAAGCGCTCCGGGAATATTCTGATTGGTGATGTGGCGGGAGTAGCGCGCGAAGAACTGATCCTGGCCGCTGAAGTTGTGATCGAGCTTGAGATCCCAGTTGTTCGCTGCGTTGCTTTGCGACGGATTCACCAGATAGTTGGCGGCGATGCCGGGAGCGTTCGGGTCGGGGTAGATGTTGATCAGGTTGCGGCCGGTGGAATCGATCAGGCTGGTGGGGATGCGGTTGGCGGGGAAGGGATCGCGTTCCGTGCCGGCGGGAACCTGCCGCGCCGAGTAAGGGTTGTAAATGGTGTTGGGAGAGGCAGAGAAATCGCCGGTCTTGAATAGAACGGTGGGGACGGTGCTCAGGAACGTCTGCGCCTGGCGTGTGCGAATGCCCTCGTAATCGAAGAAGAAGAACGTCTTGTTGCGCCCGTTGTAAAGCCTGGGGACCAGGACCGGGCCACTGAAGACAGCGCCAAACTGGTTCATGCGGAAAGGGGGTGTTTTGCCGGGCGGATCGAAGAAATTCCTGGCGTCGAGCGCGGAGTTGCGAAGGAAGTGGAACACGACGCCATGGAAATCGCGCGAGCCGCTCTTGAGGCGGATATTCACATTGGCTCCGCCGCGGCCGAACTCGGCCGGAGCGACGCTGGATTGCACGCTGAACTCCTGGATCGCTTCCACCGGGGGATTGACCAGGACGCCCTGGCCGTTGTGATTCTCGGTGTTGTCGAGGCCGTCGATCAGGAAGCGGTTGGCGCGGAAGCCGGCGCCATTGACATTGTTGGCGGTGGTTCCTCGAGTGGCGGTGAGAGCCAGGGATTGCGCCTGCGTTTGCGCGGGCACGACGCCGGTGGTGAGCCCGATGAGCTGGGCGAAGTTGCGGCCGTTCAACGGAAGATCGCGGACCGCGTTCTCGGAACGGATATTGCCGATGGTCGTGTTTTCGCTTTCGAGCGCCGCCGATTGCGCTGTGACCGTGATTTGCTGTTCGGTGGCCCCGACTTCCAGGGTGAGATCGACGACGGCCCGCTGGTTCAGCGAGAGGCTCAGCGTTGTCATGGTGCGTTTGAAACCCGCCGCTTCCGCCGTGATCTGATAATCGCCTGGCTGGAGCGGCGGCGAAACGTACCGGCCGAGCTCGTTGGTCCTGATGGATTGCGAAAGACCGGTGCGTTCCGAGCGGATGCTGACGGTGGCGTTGGGAACAGCAGCGCCGCTGGCGTCGTGGATGGTGCCGGCGATGACGCCCGTGTCCACCTGGGCGAAGCCGGAAGCGAGACTGAGCAGCAATAGCGTGACGACTTTCATTTGAGACCCATCATAAGCAGCCACCGCACCGCGTTCTTCTGCAACTTGACGTACTCCGGGTTCCACAGCACCGTCAGCAGATGCCCCGGAGCGAGGTAACAGACGCGGCCTTTGCCATAGTCGTAGGCCCAACCGGCCGGCGAAGACGCGCCCAGGTTTCTCCAGGTCAGCCCCTCTTGCTGGACGCTCTCGAGCAGCAGATGGCGGCGGTCCTTCTCGTATTTCATGAAATGCTGCTCGTCGGTCACGACAAAATCACTGACGCCGCGTGTGATCGGGTGGTCACGGTTGACTACCTTCACTTTGAAAGTGCGAATCGGCGGATGGCCCTCGGTGACGGCGCCCAGCACGTCGCGGAAATCTTCGTTGTGCGGGCTGATGTAGGTGACGTTGTGCATCAGCAGCACGCCGCCGCCTTGCTGAGCGAACTGCCGGATCGCCTGTCCCTGCTCGGGTGTGATCCAGTAGTGGGGCTTGGCCTCCGTCTTGGGCGCCGGCGGCTCGCTCACGATCTTCGGCTTGCCTTGGCCGACGTAAGCGGCATTGGTGCTTTCATCCGGATAGCCATCCGGCCAGGTCATGCCGTCGCGCAGGAGGATGAGCAGCCTGTAATTCTTCAGGTGGCTGGTGGAAAGCATCCGGACTTCGTCGCAGAAGTCGACACCGATGCCGAGCTCGTTGCCGATGGTGCGGCCGAGGCCGGTGCGGATGTAGTCGCTGTTGTGGTAGCGGTCGCCGATGACGGCAAAGGCTGTCGCTTTGTCCGCCCCCCGGATGCGGGGCAGCCAGACAAGAGGCGCCGCCAAAGCGGCGCGGCGGGAAATGTTGGGTTGCACGGTTGTAGCTTACACCAGAGCCCGGCTTAGCGGCGGCGGCTCCATACGCCCACGCGAGACTCGCTCCCGGCGCGGAATTCCAGAAAGGAATAGTCGCGTCCGATTTGCGAGGATCCGCGCGCAACCAGGCCGCCCCGTCCATTCTGCCGGCGGCGGGCTTCGGCGTGTTCCAGTAATAACGGCCAAGATCGTCCGCGAACAGGCAGAGCCACCACAGTACGAACACCGCGGACCAGCGGCAGAGGCGCGAGGCGGAGGTGAGATTGAACGCACCGGTGGTGACGACGGCGCCCGCCTGGATCCACGGCCACCACTTCAGCGTCGTGTTGAACCGCTCGTACTTGCCCGCGTAGATGTCGTCTATGTAGAACATCTCCGAGAGCAGCAGCAGCCCTGCCCACAGCAGAGTCAGCCACAGCGCCAGAGGCTGTTTTTGCTTCAGCAGCAATTGGCCGGCGAGCAGCGCCAGGGGCGCCGTGGCCGCCAGCAGACCTTGCGGCCACCCCCCCACTCCGTTCGATCTCCGCAATGCAGGCGATCGCCAGCATCAGCAGAAAGAACCCGCTCAGCGGGGGATGGTAATCTCCCGCGAAGACCAGGTAGCCGAAGGTCTCGGCGGGCAACTCCATCGGATCTTGCGGCGGAACCCGAGCCGCGCCAAGCAGCCACCGTCCGAACGCTGTATCGGCGTGCTGCCACGTCGCGGCGCCGCCGATGAAGCGCACACCGTCATAGACGTTGGTCTGGGTTTTCATCCAGCGTACAACCGGCGATGCCCCAGTACCTCCGAAGACAAACGCTGCGCTGACGAGGATCGCCTGCCACCGTAGCTGGCAGAGCAGAGCCGCTGCCTCGACTGCCGCCGTCCAGACCGAAGATTCTTCCTGACAACGCCGCCGCGTAGTGCTGCCAGGAGTAGTACATGTCGAGCCGGTGGGGCGGAAACCAGACGTCCACGGGAGGCAATGTATCGCACAGCCGGTGGTGTTGATCAGGATCAGGAGAACACCGGCGGGCGTGGCCAGGTGAGCGGGCATTTCACGGGCTACCGGTGGGCTAGCTAGCGGACCGTCTTGTCCGCCGGCAGGCCCAGCTTCTCGTACAGCTTCCTCCGGCCCGCCTTATCGCTTTCGAGGATCTTGCGGGCGGCGCTGGCGACGGCCGCGGCCTGTTCTCTGGGAACGACAATGACTCCATCCCCGTCCGCCACCACGACATCGGCCGGCCGCACCAGCACGCCGCCGCACATGATGGGCCGATTGACGGATTCGACCTCGTTTCGTCCCGGCCGGATGCCGCGGCCCGGGCGGCGATAATACAACGGCACGCGCTCCTTGATGATCTCATCGGTGTCGCGCGCTCCGCCGCTGGTGACGACGCCGCGCATGCCGCGCAGCCTCCAGGACAGGATATTGTTGGATCCGATCGAGCCGGTGTCGCCATCCTCGCCGCCGTCGATCACCAGGGCGGCGCCTTCACGGAGCATTCGCGTAAAAGGCTCCGGCGAGATCTCGCGGTACCAGTTCGATTCCCACCTCGAGAACTCCTCCGGAGCGAGCCGGGCTTTGGGGCGATTGGTCGGCACATAGCGGACCGTCACCGCGATCCCGGTGAACTGGTGATCGAATTTCTCCGTGTCCCGCCAGAGCGGGCGGATCGCGGGGTTCATCAGGCCGCTATCGGGCAGCCCCACGATGTCCATGCCGTCGGAAACATCAGCGACCCGGAGACCTTCAAACAGCTTGAGAACCTGTGCGTCGTCTTCGGCGGAGTAGAGTTTTACAGTCAGGATCGAGCGCTCGCCGGCGGGCTGGGCCGAAAGCTGTAGCGCGAACGGGAAGAGCAGCAAAACAGATTGGGTGAACATAAGAATCGATTGACCTCGCGAAAGAAAGCCTCGACACAGCCTGTTTTACCATGAGAAGTCATGCGCCGCGACTCAGAATACTTCGGCGAGCGCGAGCTCGCTCTGGTCTACATCGCCAGGAAACTGGAAGAAGCCCTGGCCGTCGAGGATCTCCTCACGAGAGCCGAATTCGACTACCTGGTCGAGGCCGACCGCTACCGCGGCGGCGTCATCTTTCAGAGCGAGCGCGTGGGCGCCTTCTTCTACGTCGAACCGGTGCAGGAGCCGGGTGTTCGCGAATATCTGAGCGCCAACGGCTATCAGCCGTGGCGGCTATCCTGAGGGCCTGTCACGAAATAAGTGTGCCAACCGCTCCCTTAACGGTCGCGGCTCGGAAGCGCTTTCTGAGCCGCGCGCGTGAGCAAGCGGAGGTGTCAACCTGAAGCAGTATTTCCATGACAGGCGCAAAGGCGCCGGGGAGGCGGCCGTTGGCGAAGAAAGCGCGGCCGTCGAGGTGAACCGCCGGACAGGGCGTGCCCTCAGCCGCTCACCGGGACGCGCTCCCCCGGCGTCTCCTCTTTCTCCTCTTTGGTCAGCAGCCGCTGGATGGCTGCCTGCAAGTCCGTTAGCGCCACCGGCTTGCTGATGTAGTCGTCCATTCCGGCGGCAATGCATTTCTCGCGATCGCCGACCATCGCATTCGCCGTCAAAGCGCAGATCAAGGTGCGGCGGAGGCCGCCTTCCCGGCGGCGGATCTCCGCGGTTGCCTCGAAGCCATCCATCTCGGGCATCTGGCAGTCCATCAGGATGAGGTCGTAGGAAGTGCGATCGAGAGCCTCGAGCGCCTCCCGGCCGTTGTTGACCACGTCCGCTTCGAGCCCGCACTTTTGCAGCAGACGCAAGGCGATGCGCTGGTTGATGAGATTATCCTCGGCCAGCAGCACGGACGGGGCGCCGCGTTTGGCCCGCTTTTCTTTTTCAGCCAGCGTGTGCCGGGTGACCATCACCGCGGTATCTTTGGCGGTGATTTCCTTCTCCTTGTTTTTCAGAGCCTCGACCAGCGTCTGGTAAAGCTGGCTGGCGCGAACGGGTTTGTGCAAATAGCCCGCATAGCCGGCGTCCCGCAGTTGAGGACCATCCCCGCGCATCGGAGACGCCGTCATGGCGATCAATGCCGTGTCGCGGAGGTTCAGGTCGAACTTCAGCGCTCCCGCGATGGCGCCCGCGTTGACGCCCGCCAGATCGAGATCGATCAGGGCGATCCGGAATGGCGAACCCGTTCCGGCTGCGTGGACCAGAGCATTGCTCAGCCCGCCCGGATCATCCACGTGGACATACGGGCAGCGCCAGTCATCCAGGTAGTGGCGGATCGGAGCGGTAGTCGCTCCTTTGGAGGCCAGCAGCAGCACGGGAACGCCCTCCAGATGCTTGCCTTCCCGGGCCTCTGGCGCGGCATCCTCCTCAAACGGAATCACCGCCGGCGCTCTCTCGAACACCACCGTGAACTCGAACGTACTGCCCCGGCCCAGCTCGCTCGCGACCCCGATTTCCCCGCCCATCATCTGCACCAATTGCCGGCTGATCGCCAGGCCAAGACCCGTCCCGCCATACTTGCGTGTCGTCGAGTTGTCGGCCTGCGAGAAGCTCTGGAACAGCTTCTCCTTGAATTCCGGAGCGATCCCGATCCCTGTGTCTTTCACCTCAAAATGCAGCGTCACCGTCTGCTCGTTCTCGCTGGTTCCCTTGCTGTGCAGGCTCACTTTGCCGCGCTCGGTGAACTTGATGGCGTTGCCCAGCAGATTGTTAAGCACCTGGCGGAGGCGGCCCGGGTCGCCGACCACATAGGCCGGCACATTCTCCGCGGCCGTGCACTTGAAGTCGAGGCCTTTGGCGCGGGCACGGATGGCGCACATGGCGGCCACTTCCTCCACCGTCACCCCCAGGTCAAACGGCAGTCTCTCGAGGCGCATCTTGCCGGCCTCGATCTTCGAGATATCCAGAATGTCGTTGATCAGCGTCAGTAATGCATCGGCCGACTGCTTCACCGCCAGCGCGTATTCGTGCTGCTCGTCCGCCAGTTGGGTGGCGAGCAGGAATTCCGTCATTCCGAGGATGCCGTTCATCGGAGTGCGGATCTCGTGGCTCATGTTCGCCAGGAAGCGGCTCTTCATCTCAGTGGCTTCCCGGGCGTTGGCCAGCGCTCCGGCCAGCTCCTCGTTCTTCTGCTCCAGCTCCTGGGCGTAGTGCTCGAGACGCTCTTCCGATTCGCGGCGCTCGGTGATGCGGCGGATGACGCCGATCGTCTCATTGCGGTAGTTGGGGCAGAAGCGCGCTTCATACACTTCCCCACGCCGGACGCCCTGCACGCTGAACTCGATCATCACCATCTGATGCGTCTTCTTGAGACGGCCGAGCGCCTGGGCGATTTTCAATCCTTCCGCCGGTTCCAGCGCTTCGGCGAATTTCCTGCCGACCAGCGACTCCGGCCCCGCAAACGATTCCGACGGCTGGCCCGCCTTCACGTCCAGGATCGTCCCATGCGCGTCCAGCCGGAGCAGCATGTCCGGCAGCGCCTGAAACAACGCCTTCAATTCGGTGGTTGTGCGGAATACTTCTTCCTGGTCCTTCTGCCGCTCGGTGATGTCGACCGCCGCCAGCAGCATGCCGCGGATCTTGCCGTCGGGCCCGTGCAGCAGGCTTTCGGTCACTTCCAGGGTGATCGTCTCTCCGTTGGGGCGGGTGTACCGGCGTCGCAGCGGCAGCAGGCTCGCCTGCCCGGCCAGCTTCCGCTGGATGTCCGACCGCATCCGTTGCTGGTCTTCCTGGACCGTAAAGTGCCAGCACGGCTTGCCCACCATGTCTTTGGCGCCCAGATACCGCAGTGCGCATTCCCGCTTGTTGACCCGGACGATGATCCCTTTGTCATCGATTTCGGTATAGCCGATGGGGGCGTTCTCGAACAGCGCAGACATCCGCACGACATCCGGGATGGCGGATTCCCCCTGCGCGGAAGCAGACCGCTGCCGGTACCAGATGGCCACCAGGACCGCCGCCAGCAGCAGGATGCTCAGCCAAAACACGGGCAGTTCTCCAATCAGGGGGCGCACCATCGCCGGAGCGTCCCAAAGAGATGAAACGAGTTACCCTAACTATCGGCAATTCGCCTTAGTCGCTTTATGCAAGGAGGGGTATAGAGTGGGGTTACGGTATCGGCTTGGCCATGTAGACGGCGTAGTCGTCCAGCACGGTCATGCCAAGAAAATACAGCGTGCCGTCATCGCGGATATCGAAATCGCCGGTCCGCGCCAGCAGATCGCCGTCCGCAGTCAGCTCGCTTAGCATGTGCACGTAATACGTCTTGCCGCCCTTTTTCACCACCAGCACCTGCGTATTGGTGTTGCACTGTGCGAAAACATCGCCGTTGCGGTTTACGTCGTAAGCGCCGATGGAATTGGCCTGGTGGCCGGTGACCAGCGGATCGGTCACGCCGATCACCGTCTCCCAGAGTCCGCCGCGGTAGCGTACCAGCGTGTTGCCGATGCCTTGCAGATTGAAGATCGCATAGAAATTGTCGGCAGCCGCTTTGATCTGCGAAATGGCGATCACCACGGCGCCGGTGTGGCGGATTTCGTTCACGGCGGCCGTCCAACGCCATTGTCCACTCTCCCAAAGGTACACGCCGGTGGTCGTGTCGCGGAAACGCAAGGTGGCCATCACGCGACCTGCATCGTCCACAACCTGGTCGCCCCAGCCTGTCACGGCCTTGCCGTCCACGACGGTCTCCATTTGCGGCAGTGCGCTGTTGGTGAGCAGCGTGGTGTGCTTGCCGTTCTGCGTCAGAACCAGGCGCGAATCGCCCCGGTTGGTGCTGGCCTGCCAGAGCAGGTCGCCACGCACGTTGGCCACCACGTTGGCGGGCGCATTCGCGGTGGCGCCGTCTTCCAGCGCGAAGCCTGGCCGCTGAATCACTTCGACGCTGTCACCGCGTACGCGCACGATGCCTGCGCCGCTGGTTTGAGTGACGAAGATGTCGCCCAGCCCGCTCTTGCGCGAATCACCCGTGCCCGAGCCGGTGTAAAGCTGCGTCGTCGGATTGAACCGCTCACCCATCAAGATCGCGGGCTTCAGACCGCGCTCGGAGATCTCGAAGATGCTCGAGTTGCGCCCCCCCAGCAGTACGTGCGCCGGCCCCATCTTGTCTCCGGGCAAAAGATTGCTGATGCTGACCGGCGCCTGCACGCTGACAGGATCGCCTGAGGCCAGAATCGAGACCGGATCCTCGCCGGCGCGTATGCTGACAATCTCGAAGGGATTGTCCTCGGTCAACACCGTTGCCTTCACCTCGCCGGAGCCACTCACGGTGGCCCACGAAACCTGTATCACGGGCTTGCCGCGCAGCCGCGTCACGCTTTGAAGAATCAGAGGCGTCGTGTCGGAGCCCTTCCACAGATGAACGCCGTAACCGCCTCGTCCCACATCGCCGTTGAACAACACGCCCGCCGACGGGCTGACGCCGAAAATGGCGCCGAAGCTGCGCAACTGCAATGTTTGAGGCGCCGCCGCCGGGTCCGCGCCCGGGTAGCGCAGCAAATGGATCGTATTGTTTTGCAGGCGCAAAGCGACGACCAGATCGCCGTCATTGTTCACCCAGAATCCATTGCCGTAAAACTGGGCCACGGTGGAGTTCATCAGCGGATCGCCCAGGGCAAGCAGTTTCTTCGGCGGGTCGCCGTACCGGCTGACGTACAATGCCCGGCGGCCGCTGGCGGTGGCCGTGAAATACACCACCCCGTTGCCGGCGGCGCCGAAGTCATTGTCGAGCGTGAACGGCGAAGCCAGATCCGGCAAGGTCATTCGCGTCGAAATCACTTCATCCGGAAAGCCGCGCTCGGGAACCCGGAACAGCGCCGTGTAGACCGGTCCCTGATTGGCGACACGGTAGTTGGCCCGGAACACGAAATCGCCGGAGTCGTTCAGGCAGTTTCGGTTCAGGAACGGGCTGCTGAGGAATTCAGTGCCGGGCAGCGGCATCTGCTCGGCGAACACCGCATCGGCGCCGTCGCGGTTGATCTTGTAAATGACGCCGCCGCTGAACAAGACGCTGGCCAGCGCCAGCACGTCACCGCGATTGTTGATCGCAAGCTGCGAGAACTCGATGATCGAAGTCTGGGGAAGCGGCCCCGGCATCCCGCCCCATAACAGCAGCGTCTGGTTTCCGCCGTCGAGCATCAACGGCCCGTTGGCCATTCCGTCCAGCGACGCGTTGAACACCGCCTGGCCGGCCTCGTTGCCGACGAGCGGCAGATTGCGCGGGCGCAACCGGAACGGCCCCGGGCGCATATCGCCGGTGCTCAGCAGCTTGCTGAGCCTATAGCTCTGCGGCGGGCGGATCTGCACGGTGGATACCGACTGCGCCTGCCGCTCGAAGCCCGGCACGCCGGTATTGTAGTCATAGGAAGCGCGCACCAGGATGTTGCCCACCGCCACTGTGTTCAGCATGCCGCTGGCGTTGATGCTGGACGTGTTGGTGGTGAACCCGTTGCCGCTCGAAGTGAACCAGCGGAAGTTGATATTCGGAAGCGGCTGGTCGTTCTTGTCGAGCGCCTGCCCGCGAAACTGCATCTGCTGGCCCACGGTCAGGATGGCATTCGCGGGCGTGACCACGACTTTCTTAGGCAGAATCTGGATGAAGACGCTGTTGACAGTCGAGCCGATGCGCGCGGTCACCTGCACGATTCCGAGGTTGTTGGCGCGGAACTCGCCGTTGAACTGCTCGATGGCGGAAATGCTCGCGTTGTTGACCGACCACTGAGGGATGTCGTTTGGGCGTTCGACTCCGCTTGCATCGCGCACCACCGCCCGGATCTGCATGCGGTCGCCGGCGAGGATGCGGAAGCTGGGCGGGAGAATCTGCACGGTTGCCGCCGGGCCCTGCGCAAAGGCAGCGACGGCGGCCAGGCAAAACAACAGGGTATGCCTCATCGCGAGCCTCCTTTACCCGAAAACATCGTCCACCGGGAAGTAAGTGCCGTCGGCGGCGTATGGAACGTACTCGAACTTGCGCCCGGAAGGCGTGTCGGTGATCGACTTGGTCCAGTCAATACCCAGCGCGGACAAGATGGTGGATGCGATGTCTTCCATGAAGATGGGCCGGTCGCCACGCCAGCCCGGCCGGTCGATGTTGGCGCCGTCGGGCGTGGTCGAGCCGATGGCCCGGCCGCCTTTGACGCCGCCGCCCAGCAGGGTAGCGCACATGGCGCTCTTGTGGTGATCGCGACCGCCGCGCGCGTTCAGGTTGCCCGGCGTGCGGCCGAATTCGCCCATCATGCAGATGAGGGTCTGCTGGAAGTCGCCTGATGCTTTCAGATCTTCCACCAGGGCGCCGACGGCGCGGTCCAGATCGTTGGTCAACTGATACATGTTGGGCGTGTAGCCGGTGTCGAACATCTGCTGGTGCGTGTCCCAGCCGCCCATCATGGTGTTGACGAAAACCGCGCCATTGCGGGCTTTAATGGCGTTCCGCGCCACGATGAGAGAGCGGCCGATGTTGGTATTGCCATAGCGGCCTTCGTCGTCGGCGGTGTAGCGGAATACCTGCGAGATCTGGTCGTTGTACATCATCTGTTTCGCTGAGCCGTAAAAGCTGGCGTAGGCGGCCATGCCTGAATCGAAGGGCTCTTTGCGCAGCGGCGCGTCGAGCGCCTCCAGCAGCGCGAATTTTTGCTCGAACCGCGCCCGGCTCTGGGCGCCGTAGTAGTTGTGCTCGAGGGTGGCCAGACCGGCGCGGTTCGGCGCCGGCGTCAAAGGCGCCATCCGCCCGCCCAGAAACGCCTGACCCTGCATGCCGCTGGAATAGAAAGCGAGAAACGGCGGCAGCGGCTGATTCACATTGCCCAGCTCGCGCGCGATCACCGCACCGATGTGCGGCGTCTCCTGCGCAAAGGCCGGATTGGACGGGTGCGAAGTTTGCAGATAGAACTGCCCCCGCTCGTGAGCCGCTTCCCAGCTTTGCACCGAGTGCAGCAGGCAAAGATCGTTGGTGATTCCGGAAAGCTTTGGAAACAGCCTGGCGGACAGCACGATGCCGCCCGGATGCTGCTGCAAGTCCACGTCGGGCGGATTCCAGGGACCGTCCTTCGGATCAAACGTGTCCAGATGGCTCGGTGCGCCGGACAGATTGATGAAAATGCAGGCGCGGGCGGTCTTGCGAGTGGCCGCTCCGCGGGCCACTTCTTCGGCATCGGCGTGCGCCTTGAGCAGGTGAAAACCGGCCGCTCCGGCCGCGCCCAGCAGGAAATGCCTGCGATGGATGTCTCCGTGTTGTCCGCAATTTCTGAAGTTCGTCATGGCTTGCTCCCGCTTCTTTAGTAGTTGAAGATGTAGTCCAGCTTGTTGAGCAACGCCCATTGCAGGTCGCTGATCCAATCCAGACGCGTGCCCTGCTTCATGCGCAGCGCGGTGGCGGTTTCTTCCGCCGTTGGATAGCGCGTCAGTGTGGCCAGAAACATCTCGCGGATGATCTCCTCGTCGGAGAGGCCCGACGCAGCCAGCCGTGCCGGGCGGTTGGTGGGACTGTCGCTGCGTGAGGCGAAGCTGCGCAGCACCGTCTGATTGGCGTTCATGTTGTACAGCAACTGGAGGATGTTCGGCTGCGGGTCGCGCCGGTTGTTCCACCAGTCGCCCCGGCCGAAGGTGTTCATGAACTCGAGCACCGCGCCGTCGCTGCGCGGCTCAGTGGGATCGGGAAGCTGGTTGGCGTAGTAGACCGGCTCGTCGAAGCCGGGCACGAACATCGGCGTCTCCGTCTGGGTCGAGATCTGAAGCGTGTCGTAGAGTTCCTCGGCCGACAGACGCCGCGGATAATGCTTTGCGAAATAACGCGTGTACTGCGGCCGCCAGCCGCCATCATATTTGCTCGAGAGCTGATAGGCGCTTGAATTGACGATCAGCCGCACGACGCTCTTGATGCTGTAGTTATTGACGATGAAGTAGTCCGCCAGTTGCTCGAGCAGTTCCGGATGGGTCACTTGGAGCGCCCAGGGCGCCGGCGGCGGATTCTTTGGGTCCACTCTCGCCAGGTCCCAGGCTTCCGGCGGATCCACCAGCCCATAGTTGAAGAAGTAGGCCCACAGGTAGTTGACCGCGGCTTTCGCGAGCTGCCGGTCATTGGTAAGCATGCGCGCCAATTCTTTGCGCCATTCGCCGTTTTGCGGTTCCTCGCCGTTGGTGATGTAGCGCGGTTCATACGGGCCTCCGGATCGCGGCGGGCGCGGCCCGGGCGAACCCGGATTGACACTGGTGTTATAGCCTCCGGTCTCGCGGTCGGTGTAGTAGAACCGCCAGCGCTGGTTGAAGGCGTCCGTCGAGACCGGCGTCATGTTCATCCGCGAGAAGAACGCCGCCATCCGCCAGAACTCGTCCCGCTTGCGGCTGGCCAGCCAGAGGTTGATCTGCTCGAGGTGGCCTCTGCCGGCGTGGCAGGAAACGCACTCGGTCTTATAGCCCAGCAGCCGGACCGTGATGCGGTCGGTGAGCGTGTCCCAGGTGTCCTGTATGGGATCGCCCTGCTGGTAGGCGCGGTTGAGGAAGTTGGATGCCGCCACCTGATCGGAATCGCCGGCAGCGGTGATGATCTCCGTCACCACCTGGTAGTAGGGCCGGTCGCGTTGCACGAAATCGCGCAGGAAGCGGTTGAAGAGAACACGCCCGGTCAGTCCGATATAGGAGTAATAGCCGCTGGTGACTTCAAACTTGTTGGCATAGTAAAGCGTGAACTGATCGACGTACGCCGGCGAGGCCAGCAGTTGCTCGATGAGTTGCAGCCGCTTGTCAGCCGAGGCGTCGTTGAGGAAGGCAGCGGCTTGCTCCGGCGCCGGAATGCGGCCCGTCAGGTCAATGCTCACGCGGCGCAGAAATTCGGCATCGTTGGTGAGCGCCGCGGGATTCACGCCGTCAGCCTCCATCTTGGTGAAGATGTGCTGGTCAATGAAATTAACGCGCCGCACGGCCGCCTTGACTTTCTCTTTGTTGGCGCGGGTGGCGAATTCCCAGGTGAGACGTTCGAGCTCGATGTGGTTGCGCAACTCGGTTCGCTCACTGGCCGGGTAACGGGGGCAGCCTGGGTCAGAGGCAATCGCCATCCCGGCGGCAAACACAGCCGCCATGCACACGTATACGCTTGATTTCATAGGGGCACCAGTGCTGACTTCTATATTGGCTCAAAACCGGCAGCAGGTCAATTCTGCAATTGTGGAAATCAACTAAGGCGTTTTGCCGGGGTTCCAGCCAGGCTGGAACCCAAAGTGACGCTGTTCCGGCTGCTCGGTCCGTCACTCGAAGGACTGAACGCGAGGACCCTTGTGCTAGCCTGCATTTTCGCGGCAAGTCCTTGTTAACAATGTGAGGGCACAGCCCGAGTGTACACAGCCAAGCAAAGGGGTTTCGCTGCGGCATGCGTTAACCAGTTGGTGAAGATAGAGCCAGAAATGGCAGAGTGTCAT
>JACQDF010000349.1 GCA_016201205.1 Acidobacteriota bacterium | reverse complement strand
GCCCCGACGAAACCCTCATGCCCGACAGCAAACTTGAGGCGGCCTACCACAAAGCCGATCATGCAATTCAACACGTCCTTGACTTGCTCGCCGCGTGAAGATCTGAGAGATGAATTCTCAGACTGGCCAATGCTAGAAACTTGTGAGTCACGGCTGAATACTTTGTTAACGAAAGCGAGGACAAAGACGATGGCCAACAAGACACTGTTCGCAAGCCTTCGGGATGCGCTGATCCCGCAAACGGACACAGTGAACTCCGAGAACGCTCCGGCATACGCGCTTTCGCCGAAGCACGCTCTGGCGCAATACGCGGCCACCGGCTGTTTCGGACGGACCTTCTACGCGACCGCGGACGAGCAACTGACGCGCGTGCTCGAACTGTGCGATGCCGTGGACGCCGAGTTCGTCGCGCGAGTGGCGATCTACAGCCGGACGCAGTCCTTCATGAAGGACATGCCGGCGCTGTTGTGCGCCTGGTTGTCCGCACGCGAAGCGCGGCTGCATGAAGCTGTTTTTGCGCGGGTGATCGACAACATGCGCATGCTGCGGGCGTATGTTCAGATTCTCCGTTCCGGAGTGGTTGGCCGGAAGTCGTTGGGAACTGCTCCCAAGCGGCTGGTGCGCGAGTGGCTCGCCAGCCGCGACGAGGACGCTCTGTTCAGTTCCAGTGCGGGTCAGAGCCCGTCCTTGGCAGATATCGTGAAGATGGTCCATCCGAAGCCGGCCGGACCGAAGCGCGAGGCGTTCTACGGCTACATGCTCGGCCGGTCTTACGATGCGAATGCATTGCCGAAGCTGGTGATCGAGTTCGAGCAGTTCAAGGCCGGTCAGGATCTGGAGGCGCCCGACCTTCCGTTCATGCTGTTGTCGGCGCTGCCGCTCTCCCGGAAGGATTGGGTGAGCATCGCGAAGAATGCCTCGTGGCAGACCACACGCATGAACCTGAACACCTTCGCCCGGCACGGTGTGTTTGAAGAGCACAGCTTGGCGGGCCTCATCGCGGCACGTTTGAGTGACGCTGGCGAGATTCAGCGGGCGCGAGTGTTTCCGTACCAACTGCTGACGGCGTATCGGAACTGCGATGCGGCCGTTCCGGAAAAGGTGCGGAACGCTCTACAAGACGCCATGGAACTGGCGACTGCA
Organism: Acidobacteriota bacterium; assembly: GCA_016201205.1. GTDB lineage: Bacteria > Acidobacteriota > Terriglobia > Bryobacterales > Bryobacteraceae > CADEFT01. The sequence continues at coordinate 7,162 of JACQDF010000349.1, read as the reverse complement.
AATGTGCCGTCGATCGACGGCGATGTAGTGGTGTGTCCGGACGTTTCGGGTTCAATGAATAGCCCGGTGACGGGCCACCGTGCCGGCTCCACCACGAGCGTGCAGTGCATCGATGTGGCGGCGCTGGTCGCTGCGTCGGTGTTGCGGAAGAATCAGGCCGCGACCGTGCTGCCGTTCGAACAGGCAGTTGTTTCGGTGGATCTCAATTCGCGTGACAGCGTGATGACCAACGCCGGACGACTGGCTTCGATCGGCGGGGGCGGCACAAATTGCAGCGCTCCGGTGCGCCTTCTGAACCAGCGGAAGGCGAAGGCGGATCTGATTATCTTCGTCTCAGATAACGAGTCGTGGGTGGATCAGGGCCGTGGCCGGGGGACCGCGTTGTTGGCCGAGTGGTCGGAATTCCGGCAACGGAATCCGAAGGCTCGCCTGGTTTGTCTGGACATCCAGCCGAACCAAACGACGGACCACTGGATCGCTCGCATCGAAGCAGTTGCTGTTTGAGGCAGAAGAGGCCGAATGGACGGCTGTCGGCCTCTTCAGACAGTAGCTGGCGAATGCCGGCGGGAGTACATGGACCTGCGGAGTTCGAATCCCGCTTCCGGGCCGTCGGTTCTTAAGGCGGCTCGGAAAACTCTCGTCAACACTTGTCGCCAGTGCGAAAAGCCTGCGGCGGATGCAGGAGGAACTACATGGGTCCCCGGTTCGAGTCCGGGCTGCTCCACTACCCGTCAGGGGCAGTAGCTCAGTGGGTAGAGCAATATTCCTTCAACGATTTGTCGCCGCCGATTGCCACATCAAGGCTCCACAACCAGCGTCACCGGGATCACGGGTTCATTCAAGACTTGCCACGTCGTAAGCTTGATTCGCGAGTGGTATGTACCCGGAGCCAGCTTTTCCGGCTGAATGGAGACACTGACGACGTCGGCTACGAATCCCGAGCCATGAACCGGCGTCCGGCCGCGCAGCGGGCTCAGCTTCAGCCACGGCGTGTTCTCCATGTTGGTGGAATAAGCCATGTCTTGCCAGTTGGATGCAACGCGAATCGTCTGCGCCGGCGGCGCTTCCCCCGCCCGGCAGTGGAAGGTAAGCGAGTCCGGAGTGATCACAAGCAGGGGAGCGCCGTCCACCCGGAGTGTGAGTGCCCGCGTGGCCTGCCGGCACGCATTGGCGGCGCGCAGCAGGAACGTGTAAGTTCCAATCTGTGAAGGCGTTCCGGAGAATTCTCCAGCCGCCGAAAGCGTGACCCCATCGGGAAGACGCCCGAAGACAACCCGGACGCTTACCTCGTTCTGGCTGCACTCCCCACCCCCAGTGAACCGCAGTGGCTCCGGCGTGTAGGGCCGGTGAACAACCGCCGTCGGCAGGGTCATCGTCGCGATCTCCACCAGGGCGAGAAAAAATGTATGCATCTGTTGACCATATCGACCCGTGATTCTCGCGTTATATAGTTGAGCGGCTCCTTCCGATATGGAAGTAAAAGGAGACCGTCTTGAGCCGCTGGATTCGATGCGCGTGTTGTTTGCTAATTGGGACGCACCTGGTGCTGGCTGCCGAGGGTAAACCGGCGCCGCCCGCAGGGATCACAAAGAACGTATTAACCAACCAAGGAGTGGTCCTGCTGGCGCAAGCCGGCTATAGCGAGGAGTTCATCATTGACATGATCCACCACAAGCAGACCCAGTTCGACGCAACCACGGAAGGACTGGTCTGGCTTGCCAGACAAGGGCTGAGCGAACGGATCGTGCGAGCCATGGTGGCCAATGAACGCAAGCAGGAGCGGACGGCGATTCTACCGGCAATATTTACCGTAACCACGGTGCCGGCAGAACCCAGACCTGCCTCCAGGACAAACGGCCGGCCGGCGCCGCAAACGCAGGTCGCGGTGCCGGTGCTGGTTCCAACGCCCGAGCCGTCGCCCCTGTCCTGGTATGTACGGGACTGGCAGCGGGAGCGCTGGTATCTGACGCCGAATGTACCGTTGCTGGCAGCTCCCGAGCGTTGAATCCGGCGGGCGGGGAGCCACCGTTTATCAGAGTGGAATCTTTGGCAGTCGAGTTGCATCTAAATGAGTATGGAAGGATCGGGGGCCATGTGGGTCGTTAATCTAATTCCTTTGTTTTTCATCGTCGGGCTCTTTTTGGCGATGCTCTCGTCCAGCCCGAAGACGAATCGCTGAGTGGCGCCTGTGACACAGAGGCGTGTAAGATTGTCACAAACGCGCACGGGCTGAACAGAGCATAGCGAACAACAAATTGGTATATGATGTTCGGCTATGAGCACGCCTCGCCTCCTGATTCTCTGCCTTCTGTTTTCCGGCTTTGCCTCGGCCCAGACCGCGCGCCAGTCCTTGCTGAATTCTCTCCGGTTCCGCGAAATCGGCCCGGCCATCATGGGCGGCCGCGTCGATGATTTCGCCGTCGTCGAATCCAACCCGGACACGATCTACGGGGGCTTCGCCTCAGGCGGCGTGTGGAAAACGACCAACGGAGGCATCACCTGGCAACCCATCTTCGACAACCAAGCCGTGCCCACCATCGGCGACGTGGCGGTGGCGCCGTCGGATCCATCGGTGGTCTGGGTGGGAACGGGCGAATCGAACAACCGGCAGAGCTCGTCCTGGGGCAACGGCGTCTATCGCTCGCTCGACGCGGGGCGCACCTGGCAGCACATGGGGTTGAACGAAACGCACCATATCGCGCGCATCGCAATCCACCCCACCAACCCCAACATCGTTTATGCCGCCGCAACCGGACGCCTGTGGGGCCCGAGCAAAGAGCGCGGCATCTATAAGAGCGCCGACGGCGGCAAGAGCTGGGAGCTGGCGCTGTTCGTGAACGAGGACACAGGGGGCACGGACGTCGCCATTGACCAGGAAAGCCCCAACACCGTCTATGCCGCCCTCTACCAGCGCCGCCGGACCGTCTGGGGATTCAACGGCGGCGGACCGGGCAGCGGCATCTACAAGACGGTCGACGGAGGCGCCAACTGGGCCAGGCTCAAGGGCGGGCTGCCCGAAACCGGCGACGTCGGCCGCATCGGCCTCGACATCTATCGCCGCAAATCCGCGATCGTCTATGCGACCGTCGAACACCTGCGCGCCGGCGGAGTCTATCGCAGCGAGGATAAGGGCGTCACCTGGGTCCGCATGAGCGACACCAACCCGCGGCCCATGTACTACAGCCAGATCCGCATCGATCCCAGCAACGATCAGCGCATCTGGGTGCTCGGCGCTCCGTTGTATTACTCCGAAGACGGCGGGCGTACATTCCGCACTTTGAACACCCGCATCCACGGCGATTACCACGCCCTGTGGATCAATCCCGCCGACTCCGAGCACATGGTGATCGGCTCCGACGGCGGTGTCTCGATCAGCCGCGACCGCGGACGCACCTGGTTCTTTCAGAACACGATGCCTCTCGGCCAGTTCTACGAGATCGGCCTGGACATGCGCAAGCCCTACTGGATCTGCGGCGGCTTGCAGGACAACAACTCCTGGTGCGGCCCGAGCGCAACCTTCAACAGCCGCGGCATCTCCAACGATGAGTGGTTCACAGTAGGAGGCGGCGACGGCTTCTATGCCCAAATCGACCCTGCCGACTATAACATCGTCTACGCCGAATCGCAGGATGGCAATCTGCTGCGGCGCGACCTGCGCACCCACGAGTCCAAAAACATCCGCCCGAGGGAAGCGGCAGGCGAGCCGCGCTACCGCTTCCAGTGGAACTCGCCGGTCGTGATCTCCCGGTACGACTCAAAAACGCTCCACTACGGCGGCAATTTCGTGTTTAAATCCACCGACCGCGGCGATACCTGGAAGAAAGCCTCGCCCGACCTTACCAATAACGTCGACCGCAACAAGCTGCCCATCATGGGCAAGCTGCCGGACCGCGACATGCTCTCGCGCCACGACGGCGTGCAGAACTGGCCGTCCATCACGACGCTCGCCGAATCGATGATCCGTGCGGGCATCCTTTGGGCAGGCACCGACGACGGCAACTTGCACGTCAGCCGGGACGGGGAAACGTGGAAGAATGTCACCGCCAAGGTTCCGGGCGTTCCGAAGGGAACCTACGTCAGCCGCGTCGTTCCATCGCAGCACGCCGAGGGGACGGCCTATGTCACCTTCGACGGCCACCGCTCCAACGACTTCAACATCTACATCTTCATGACCACCGATTTCGGCGAGACATGGACTCCGATCTCGAACGGCATCCCGCGGAACAACGGCGTCATCAACGTGATCCGCGAGCATCACCGCAATCCCAACCTGCTGTTCGCCGGCGGAGAGTACGGGCTCTATGTGACCTTTGACAAGGGCAGCAACTGGGACCAGTTCAAGGGCAATCTGCCTACCGTGCCGGTGGATGACATCGCCATCCATCCGCGCGACAACGACCTGGTTCTGGGCACGCACGGCCGCTCGATCTGGATTCTCGACGACCTTACTCCCCTCGAGCAGTTTAGCGAGCGTGTGGCTTCCTCGAACGTGCATCTGTTCGATCCGCGCCCGGCCACCGCCTGGCGGATGGGCAACACCAAGGGCAACACCGGCCACGCCTACTTCATTGCGCTGAACCCGCCCTATGGAGCAAACATCAGCTACTACCTGAAGTCGAAGGTCGAGCGGCCCAACGACCTCAAGATCACGATCCTCGATCAGAATGGCAAACAAGTGCGCGAGTTGACCAATCTGCCGCGCGAAGCGGGTCTGAATCGCGTGGCCTGGAACCTGCGCTACGATTCGCCGATTCAGCAGGCGAACCCAGAGGCCCCGGCTGCGGGCGGAGGGCCAGGTGGCTTTGGCGGAAGGGGTGGCGGCCGCGGTGGACCGGCCGCAGCCACCGGTCAGGCCGGGGCTCCCGGTGAACCTGGCGCCGCCGGCCAAGGCGGTTTTGGCGGGGGGTTCGGCGGCGGAGGCGGCGGTTTCGGCGGTTTTGGAGGCGCGCCACTGGTCGAGCCCGGCCAGTACACCCTGAAGCTGGCGCTCGGTGGGCAGGAATCCAGCAAGACAGTCCTGGTCGAAGAGGACCACCGCATCACGATTTCTCCCGCCGACCGCGCCCAGCGCCGCGACGCGATCGACCGGTTGTACGAGCTCTCGAAACAGTCCGCCGAGGCGGGCCGCAAGTTCACAGCCGCTCGCACGGCGTTGACCACGTTTTCCGAGTCCCTGAGACGGCCGGCCGCGCCGCGGCTGCCTGATCCCGTGCGCCTGGCCGTCGACGCTTTCCAGAAAAAGCTTCAGTCGATGCAGAACCAGTTCTCGACCGGCTTCGGAGGAGGTGGCGGCGGAAGATTTGGCGGAGGCGGCGGCGGCGGCGGAGAAGGCGCCGAAGAGGGCCAGCAATTGGGCGCCGCCGGCCCCCCGCTGGTCGTTACCGAGCCGTCTCCGGCGCAGCGCATCGGGCGGCTCATGAGCGCGCTGGACGGCTTCACCGCCCCAGTCACGACAACGCAACTCGCCGAGATCGAGGAGCTCGCCAGGCAGGTCGCCGAGTTGGGCAAGAGCGTCCAGATCCTGGTCGAGGAAGACCTGTCGCGGCTGAACAGGCTGATCAATGAGGCTGGGGTGCCCCACATCCAGATGCTTCAGGCGGCCCCGCCGCAGGCCGGGCGGAGGAGGTAGCGCGCAACCCATGGAGGATGGGTGAGACCATGGGCTCGACCAGGCCGCGCAGGCCGCGCGGCCGCGCCTTTTCTATTGCTTTCGCCTTTTATTCGCTGTACGCTCAGAAGTGTCTATGTTGGCGATCCAGTCGGTCGGGTCCCCTTGCCGGTCGAAAGTTCAGTTCCCCTGGGCAACAGCAAAGCTTGTACAATCGGAGGTTCGACTATTCTCGTGAGCCCGGAGCGGTCGTCCATCTGAGCGGCAAGAGCAGGGAGTAAGGCGTGAATAGCCAACACGCCCTGCGCAACAACTCTGCTGAGTATGAAGCAAGAAATCGAATTCGCGGGGACTCGGCTGTCTTCTTCAGTGGCCGATTTTCATACCAGAGGCAAAAAATGATGGCACGAGGAACAATGGCAAGGGTAGCAGCATGCCAACCGATTACGCACTAGAGATGCCGGGCTCGTTGATGCGTGCCGTCTCGCCCTTCCGCGAGATGGGCGCCTACGAGGCTCTATGGTCAGAAGTGAAGGCTAGTTTCAAGTGGATGGCGGACAAGTTCCGCGAGCATCCCGGTGCCGTCCCCTCGGACTTCGTGCCTGACGAAACTGCCGCCGAATTCGCCAGGAAGACTGTCGACACGCTCAACGAGGCTGGCGTAGTGCATTTTGGAATTCGCGTCCACGGTGCCGGCGAGTACCCGATGAAGCTTCGCGTGGCAGACCACCCGGTTGAACTGCTTTACTTCCAGGGTTGGTGGGATCTCGTCGAAAGTCGAGGCATCGCGGTAGTCGGAACTCGACTGCCCTCAGCACAATCCGTGGCTCAAACGCAACGACTCGTTCGCCGCCTTGTCGACGACAAGTTCACAGTTGTTTCCGGCCTTGCGAAGGGAATTGACACCGTTGCTCATGTGACAGCCATCGAGCACGGGGGCCGAACGATCGCAGTGATCGGGACGCCGCTCAGTGTTCGGTATCCCAAGGAGAATGCCGAACTTCAAGAGCAGATCGCGAAGGACTTCTTGGTAATCAGCCAGGTCCCCGTGGTCCGGTACAACCGGCCGAACCCCACGGAGAACAGGATCTTCTTCCCGGAGCGCAACATTACAATGTCAGCGCTGACTGAAGCGACGATCATCGTGGAGGCTGGTGAAACGTCTGGAACTCTGATTCAGGCACGCCACGCACTGAAGCAGAAGAAAAAGCTGTTCATTCTGGAGAGCAACTTCCACAACCCATCGCTCAAGTGGCCGCGTCGCTTCGAGCACATGGGCGCCATCCGAGTGCGCGACTACGAGGACATCCAGAAACATCTTGCCGATCCGGCTCTCCAAGATTGATGACCTGACGCGCCCGGACCACACCTTCATCGAGGCTGAGGACGAGTGTTTCTACTTGGGCGAATACACAGGTATTTGTTTACCGCCTCCTGAGGGTGCCTGTCAAGGGGAATCCGCATCGGGTTCAGAGAAACACGGCGGGGCAGCCTCCCGCAGCCGTTGCTGAAGGTTGGAGCAGACGGGATAGACCAAGACTAGCTTGCGGGCGG
>JACQDF010000348.1 GCA_016201205.1 Acidobacteriota bacterium | reverse complement strand
CGTCGATTCGCGAAACAGCCAGTGGATTCCAATCATGTAGACATACGCCAGCGCCAGCCCCAGCAGCGGCGCCACCACGATGAAGACCAGCACTTTGATCCAGCCGGCGAGGATGATCGTTTTGAACCCGGCCGCGGCAATGGCCGCTCCGGCGTAGCCGCCGAACAGGGCGTGCGACGAGCTGGTCGGCAAACCCCACCACCAGGTGAGCAGGTCCCAGACAATGGCTCCAATGAGCCCCGCCAGGATGACGTATGGCGTCACCATCGACAGGTCCACCAGGCCTTTGCCGACCGTGCCGGCCACGCCCGTGCCGAAGCTCAACACCGCGGCAAAATTGAAGAATGCCGCCATCAAGACGGCATGAAACGGCTTCAAGACGCGGGTCGCGACCACGGTCGCCACCGAGTTCGCCGCGTCATGAAAGCCGTTGATGAAATCAAAGGTCAGCGCAACCAGCGTGATGACGATGGCGAGAATCAGCGCTTCGCTCATCGAGGCTAGCTGTTCTTGACAACAACGCTCTGCAACGCATCGGCGACGTCCTCGCAATAGTCCGTCGTCAGCTCGAGAAGCTCGTAGAGCTCTTTCAGCTTGATGAGGCGGATGGGGTCCGTCTCCTTGTCGAACAAGTCGGCCAATGCTTCCCGGGCTACTTTGTCGGCGTCATCCTCCAGCCGGTTGATCTCGATGCAGTATTCCGTCATGTTTTCTTCTTTGGCCAGCGCTTCAAATGCGAGCTCGAACGTCTTGGCGCAGGATTCGATCATTTCGCAGATTTGCAGGGCCGCCATCGGCACCGGCTTGACCTTGTAGGCCACCATTTTGTGGGCTACTTCTTCGATGCCGTCCAGCACGTCGTCCAGGTGCGAGGCAAGCTTGTGGATGTCCTCCGGATCAAGGGGCGTGATGAAGGTGGAATTCAGCTTCTGGTAGATCTCGTGGATGATCTCATCGCCGTCCCGCTCGAGCTTGCCGATCCGCTCGGCGGCTTCATCCATGCCCGCCCGGGCGCCCTCCACCAGCAGCACGGACGCCTCGGAGATCAGCCGCACCTGGCCGAGAAAGTAGTGAAAGAACTTTTCCTCACGCGGAAGGAGCCTCATACGACCTCGGGGATTTCCGGCATAGTGGGAACTGGCGGAAGACCTAGTGTCGCATCCGGACCGTGACAGGTCAACTTGAAATGCATTACGATCCAGTGACAATCGGCGGCAGCGGGCCGGACGCCGGTTCCTCCGGCAGTTCGGGATCGAGATACCTCGGATCCAGAAGCCGCTGAGGCTCGATGTTGCCCATAGCGGAGAGCATGTTCTCCTTCAAGTGCGGATAATCGCGCTCGAGGCCGGCGAAGAAACCGCGAAGACTTTGCCGCAGGGTCCCCGTCCGTTGCGAACATCCGCACGGAATCACCGGCGCGCCCAGGCGCCCGGCGAACGCCCCGGTCACCTGCTCGGAGACGTAGACCAGCGGCCGGATCAGACGGAACTCCTTCTGCCGCGAATATGTCACCGCCGGCAGCGCGCTCAGCCGGCCGGTAAACAGGGCATTGCGCAGAAACGCTTCGCAGAAGTCATCCGCCGTGTGGCCAAAGGCGATGACATTCGCGCCCAGCCCGCGTGCGATCTCATACACGGCGCGCCGCCGGAACCGGCTGCACAAGTCACAGCCGTGATCCGGCTGCTCGACGAGCAATCCGAGCGAAGGGTTGTCCCGGAAACAGGTCCACTGGATGCCGCGGCCGAGCAGCCATTCGCCCAGCGGCTGAATCGGGCGCAGGAACTTGCCCTGCTCGACCGTGAATGCGCAAACCGCAAACTCGACGGGGGCTTTTTTCTGCAAACGCACCAGTGCTTCCAGCAGCGTGAGCGAATCCTTGCCGCCTGATAGCGCCACCGCCACCCGGTCTCCGTCGCGGATCATGCGGAAGCGGGCGATGGCCTCACCGACTTTTCTGAGGAGCGTCTTGTCGAGGTCCAACTCTCTATTATAAGAGTGGGACCTTCATGAAACGAGCCATGCTGGCGCTGGTGGCGCTGATTGGGGCCCGCATTCTGCCGGCGCAGTGCGACACAATCCCCGCTGTGCAGGGCGACGGGCCGCGCTCGCCTTGCGTGGACCGCGTGGTGACGCTCGGCGGCGTGGTCACTGCGTCCTTCGCGGGCATGCAGGGGTTCTTCCTCCAGGATCCGGCCGGCGACGCTGATCCGGCGACGTCCGACGGCATCTTCATCTTCGCCGGCACTGGACAAAACCTGCCGCCGCGAGGCGTCCTCGCCACCGTCACTGGCCGCGTGGTCGAGTTCGCACGCGCGGGCAGCCCGGGCAGTGTGACGGAAATCGACGTCCGCTCCGGCGTCGTCGAAACAGCGGGGCAGGCGGAATTTGCCAGATACGCCGTGCTGAATCCGGAGGGGGATTTCGAGAACGCTCTCGAGCGCTTCGAGGGCATGCTGGTCGCCTATCCCAAATCGATCGCGCTCGGCCCGGCCAACGGTTTTGGAGAGTACTACGCCCTGCGGATGGACCGCGTTCCCCTCACGGTCCGTTTGTTCCCCTCGAGCTTCGCCGGCGGTCTGCCGGTATTGATTGACCAGGCGGGCGGCGCATTCCGCAAGCAGGTTAAGACCTTCGATCTGGTGGGCGATCTGCTCGGAGTGCTGCACTTCGATTTCGGCCATTACCGGATCGAGCCCGTGTTCGACTATGTGGTGTCAGACGGCGGCCTGGTCCCGGCTGCGACGCCTGCGACAGACGGCTATCTCCGGGTGGCGTTCATGAACTGCGAGCGGCTGGTGCGCCAGCTCACCCCGGCGCAGCTCGAACAAAAGCTGGCCCGGCTGGCGGAGGCCATTCGCACCTGGCTCGGCTCGCCGGACATCGTCGGTGTGGCCGAGGTCGAGGACCTCGATCTGCTCGAGCGGCTCGGCGCGCGCGCCGGCAACTACAAGGGAGTTCTGCTGAAAGGCTGCGATTTTTCAGGGATCAATGTCGGAGTGCTCTATGACGCTTCCCGCATTCGGAAGTTCTCCGAGACGCAATTGCAGGGTGAAGCGCCGCAGTTCCGCAACGGCCGCTGCACCTTGGCTGACGGTCGCGCGTTCTCGCAGTTTCTCTTTGACCGCCCGCCGCTGGCCGTCGACTTCGCAGCCGGCAACGTCGTTTTCTCCGTCATCGTGAACCACTGGCGCTCGCGCATCGGAGGCAACCAGGCCGAGCGGATCGCCGGCGCCGAGTTCCTCGCTGATGAGATCGCACGCCTGGGCCGTGAGAATCTGATCGTCCTGGGCGACTTCAACGACTCCGAGGACTCTCCCTCCCTGCTGACACTGACCGAACGCACCGGGCTGGCGGACCTCGCCTGGCTGGTTCCGGCGGACGGCCGCTACAGCTACATTTTCGAAGGCGTTTCCGAAGCGCTCGATCACATTCTGCTAAGCCCGTCTCTGATCCCCTCGCTCGGCGCCTACGGCTATGCTCACTTTAACGCGGACTTTCCCGTCCGGGCCGCTGATCACGACGCACCGTACGTCATTCTGCGGTAGCATGCTCTCGCCCGCCCGCCGTGTCGCTTTCGACGTGTTGCTGCGCGTGGAGAACGGCGCCTGGGCTTGGGAAGTGTTGCGGGCGGCCTCGGAAAGGCTCGACTCGCGAGACGCCGCCCTGGCCACCGACCTGGTCTTCGGCACACTGCGTTCCCAAGGGCAGCTTGATCACCTGATCCGGTTGCGAACCGGCAAAGCCGCGGCACGGCTGGATCAGGAGGTCCGGATCGCTCTGCGGCTGGGCTTCCACCAGCTTCGCCATTTGAGCCGTGTCCCGCCTCATGCGGCTGTCGCGGAGAGCGTGGAATTGGTGAAGCGAGCCCGCAAGAGTTCGGCTGCCGGACTTGTGAATGCGGTTTTGCGAAACGAACCCGAGCGCCCGGCGCCGGAATGGCCGGATGAGGCGACGATGCTCTCGATGCCCCCCTGGCTGCTCGAGCGCTGGCAGCGAAAGTATGGCGAAGACAAAGCGCATCGCATCGCTGCCAGTTTTCTTCAACCTCCCGAAGTGTATGTGCGCGTTCCCGATGCGTCACAACTGGCGAAAGTGCGAAACGAACCCACCGAGGTGCCGGGCTGTTACCGGGTCCTCGAAGGGGACACGGCGGAGCTCAGGCGGCAGGACATCAGCTCCCAATGGGTTGTCACGCTGCTCGATCTTGAGCCAGGTCAGCTCTTTCTCGACCTGTGTGCGGCGCCCGGCAATAAGACGGCTCAGGCTCTCGAGTCAGGCGTCCGCGCTGTCGCTTGCGATCTGCATTGGAAGCGGCTGCGCCAGATGAAAGGCCTGAGCTGCGGCCTGGTGGTGCTGGATGCAACCCAAGCTCTCCCCTTTCGCCGGAAGTTCGATCGCATCCTCGTGGATGCACCTTGCTCGGGGACAGGCACCCTGGGCCGCAATCCGGAGATCAAGTGGCGGCTTCGGCCGGAAGACCTGCCGGATCTGCACTCGAGACAGGTCCGGATTCTGCGAAACGCCATAAACAGCCTTGCGCCCGGCGGCCGGTTGGTGTACTCGACCTGTTCGCTTGAAGAAGAAGAAAACGAAGAGGTGGTCCGGGAGGCGTTGGGACGCGAAGCGGACGAAACCCTCTGCCGGTTGCCGGGCATCCAACCGGGAGACGGCTTTTTCGCCGCTGTGATACGATCGGATTAGCTTCCGGCTGCGACCTCGATGGTGGAAATCCTGCCTTCCATTCTTTCGGCGGATTTTGCCCGCCTGGGCGAAGAAATCACCCGGGTGGAGCGCGCCGGGGTCTCTATGCTGCACGTCGATGTCATGGATGGGCACTTTGTGCCGAACATCACAATAGGGCCGCCGGTGGTAAAGTCGATCCGTAAGATCACGAAATTGACGCTGGATGTTCACCTGATGATTACCGACCCGGATCGCTATGCGCCTGCGTTTATTGAAGCCGGGGCCGATCAGATTTCGGTTCATCAGGAGGTCTGCCCGCACCTGGACCGCACGCTGCGGATGATTCAGAGCGAAGGCGCGCTGGCGGGGGTGGTGTTGAACCCATCGACGCCGGTTTCGACGCTCGAGGAAGTGCTCGATCTGGCGGATTACGTGCTCGTGATGAGCGTGAATCCGGGGTTCGGAGGACAGCAGTTTCTGCCGAATTCGCTGAACAGAGTGCGCGCCCTCGAAGCGCGTCGCCGGCAGCGCGGGCTGGCATTCCATATCGAGATGGATGGCGGGCTGGGGCCGGAAAACGTGCTCGACGCCGTGCAGGCCGGATGCGACTGGGTGGTGGCGGGCTCGAGCATTTTTCATAGTGACGATCCGGAGACGGCCGTGAAACGGATGCAACAACTGGCCCGGCAGGCAACCGCCGTCAGGGCCTGATCGCTCGAGGAGTAGGGTTCATGAAGCTTGGCAAACGCAATGGAACAGCCGCCGTGGCGCTCGCGCTGTGCGTGGGGCTGCTGGCCTCATCGGGCTGCCGCAGACGGAAATACGAAAACCCGATCACCAAAGACACGCAGCAGCCGGATAAGGTGCTCTACGACAAGGCGATCAAAGATCTGGAGAAGAACCGCTTTGAAATCGCCCGGCTCACTCTGCAAACGCTGATCAACACCTATGACACCAGCGAATACCTGGCCAAGGCGAAGCTGGCGATCGCCGATAGCTGGTTCCGCGAGGGCGGCTCGCACGGACTGGCGCAGGCAGAGGCCGAATACAAGGACTTTATCCTGTTCTATCCGGCGATCGAGGAAGCGGCCGAAGCGCAGGAAAAGGTGTGTATGATCCACTACCGGCAGATGGAGAAGCCGGACCGCGACACCAATCACGCTTTGAAGGCAGAAGACGAGTGCCGGCAATTGCTGGTGCAGTTCCCCAACAGCAAGTTTGCGCCGCGAGTGCAGCAGCTCTTGCGGAACATCCAGGAAGCGATTGGCGAGGGCGAGTTCCGTGTCGGCTACTTCTATCACCACAAGAGCAGCCATCCGGCGGCGTCCAATCGCATGCAATCGCTGGTGGACCAGTACCCGCTCTACAGCAAGTCGGACGAAGCGCTGTGGCTGCTCGGAGATTCGTACTCGAGGATGGGTCCGCGCTTCCGCGACAAAACCGGGCAGGCGTACGCCCGCATCGTGAAAGATTATCCGCTGAGCCCTTATGCCGATGACGCCAAGAAGAAGCTTCAGGAGATGGAACTGGACGTGCCGGAAGCGGATCCGGTGGCGCTGGCGCGAATGAAGTACGAGCAGGAGAACCGGACCAAGAGGGGCATGGTCAGCAAGTCGATGGGCCTTTTCCGCAAGAGCCCGGATGTAAGCCAGACAGCCAAGTCCGGCGCGCCGGCGATGCAGCGCGGGCAGCCGTCGATCCCCGCCAGCGTGCCCAGCCCGGCGGGGGGCGCCGGCGGCGTCACTGACGTTACGCTGTCGACAGCGGCCGACACATCGGCGTTGGATACGCAGCCCGATGCGCGGCAGAACCCGCCCAAGCCGGGCGGGCAGGCGGCGGCGACGGAATCCCAGAGCCCGGCGCCGGCCGCCGAGCAACCCAAGCAGGGCGGCAAGAAGCAATCGAAGAAGAAGAAATGAGCCGCATCCTGCTCGCCGATGACAGCCCGCATGCACAGCGCATGGGCGAGCGGATTCTTCGCGAGGAAGGATGGGAAGTGATTTCGGCTCCCGATGGCGAAGCGGCGCTCGAGCGGCTGAGGGAAACCGATCTGGACCTTATCGTGGCGGATGCATTTTTGCCGCGCCGCTCGGGATTCGATCTGTGCCGCGAAGTGAAAAACAATCCCCGGTACCGGCATATCCGGGTGGTGCTGACGGCGGGCGTGCTCGAGCCGGTGGACGAAGCCGAGGCGGCCCGCGCCGGCTCGGATGCGCTGCTGAAGAAACCGTTTGAGGCGTCCGTGATGCTGGAGACGATCAAGCCGCTGCTCGAGGCATCTCAAGCACAGCGGGAAACGGCGCCCGCGACCTTGGCTGCGCGGCCGTCAACAATTGACGAAATCGACGAAGAGCGGGTGCGCGCAGCGGTCACGGTGGCGCTCGACCGGGCCATGCCGGCGCTGGTCGAGGAGATCACCGAGCGTGTGCTGGTCGCCCTGAAGAGCGAGAAACGATATGCCCGATAATTCCTTTGACCTGGTGAGCCATGTCGAGCTTCCCGAAGTGGTGAACGCCATCAACCAGACGCTGAAGGAGATCCATACACGCTTCGATCTGAAAGACTCGAAAAGCGAAGTCCAGCTCAACGAGAAGGAGAAGAAGATCCTGCTGGCGAGCAAGGACGAGTTCAAGCTCAAGAGCGTGATCGAGATCCTGGAGCAGAAGCTGGTGAAGCGCAAAGTGCCGTTGAAGGCGCTCAGCTACGGACCGGTAACGCCAGCGGCCGGATCCACGGTGCGGCAGGAGATCGCTTTACAGCAGGGAATCCCGATCGAGAAAGCGCGGGAGATCGTCCGGGTGATCAAAGAGAGCAAGAAGAAAGTGCAGGCGTCGATTCAAGCAGATATGGTCCGCGTCAGCGGCCGCGACCGTGACACGCTCCAGGAAGTGATCGCTTTGCTGCGCGGGCGTGACTTCGGCATTGACGTGCAGTTCACCAACTACCGGACCAACTGACGGTGGCGCGCAGGATCGAGTCCTTGTTTGTCCCTGGTCCCGCCGGAAGGCTGGAAGCGCTGCTCGAGGAGCCCGAAGAGGGCGAGCCACGGCAGGCGGCCCTGGTCTGCCATCCGCATCCACTGCACGGCGGCACGATGCACAATAAGGTCGTGTACCGGCTGGCGCGGGGACTGCGGCGATCAGGACACGTGGTGCTGCGGTTCAACTTCCGTGGAGTCAACTTGAGCGAAGGCGTCCACGACGAAGGCGCCGGCGAAGTCGACGACGCGCGGTCGGCGTTGCGTGTGCTGCGGGAGCGGTATCCGGCGTTGCCTCTTACGCTGGCCGGGTTCAGCTTCGGCTCGAGAGTCTGTTTGAAGCTGGGGCCGGACTGCCCCGATGCGCGGCGAGTGATCGCGGTTGGTTTTCCGGCGCACCTGGCGGGCGCGGATGGGCTGCCCGAATGCCCCGTGCCGCGGATCTTCATCCACAGCCGCCGCGATGCGATCTGCCCGCCGGGGCCGCTCGAGCAGTTGGTGGCCTCGCTGGCCGGAGAGAAGCGGTTGCTGTGG
>JACQDF010000334.1 GCA_016201205.1 Acidobacteriota bacterium | reverse complement strand
CTCTCTGCTGCCCCGCCTTGACGGCCTCCGCTCGCTCGTCGTTCTCCATCTCGGCATACCAGGCCTGCATTGCCCAGAGCAGCTTGCCGAGGGTTGAACTGATCGGCCCGGTCTGCGATTTGACGGGCAACACAGGGCGGACGCGGTAGACCGTGCGACCGCCGGGAAGTTGCTCCTCGTATACGCACTGCGAGGGCAACTCGCGCATGCGCGCCCAGTCGCGGCCGGCGCCGTCCCGCTCCGCGACTTGGAGCAGATCGTCGAACTGATTCTCGGTCGTCTGGCGTTCGGATGAGACGCGGAAGTAGAGTGCGTCCATGGCTACTTCGCCCTTCGGCCTGCGTCTGCGAAAGTCGCTTTGTTTTCCTACGTCATGGCCTACCGCTCACCCCTGTTTGCCGCCGTGAGTTTCGCGCTTTGGGCGGACTGCGAAAGTGCTGGTTTTTCCGAAAGGCGAGCGCGCTGCCCCGCAGAGACGTGCCTCAGTGGGATAACACTTGGGATAACATCTTCAAGGCGGTTTTTCGCCTCAGACGAATGGGTGGTCAACCAGACGAGCCAATAGTTTGAATGGGTTAGTTGGTCGGGGCGAGAGGATTTGAACCTCCGACCCCCTGCGCCCAAGGCAGGTGCGCTACCAGGCTGCGCTACGCCCCGACATTCTAGTCCTTTGATTCTAAGTCACTTTCGCAACTCACGCAATGGCCCCGGATCCCGACCGGTCCCATAGGATCACCTCGCCGGTGGACGGGAACCAGTGTCGGGTCCGATTTGAAGGACTGAGGCGCCGCCCGCATGCGCGGTTTGCTCCGGGCTGGTCGTTCGTCCTGGAACAAACGGCTTGAGGGTGAGCATCGCCGAAAGGGCTGTACATTGAGATAATGGGCGAAGGGCGTTGCATGCAGATTACGTTGGAATTGCCGGAAGACATTGCACAGGGACTCGAATCCAAGTGGACGGACCTGCCTCGTGCAGCGCTCGAAAGCCTGGCACTCGAAGCATACCGGTCCCGTGCGCTTACAGCAGCGCAGATCCGAAGGCTCCTCGGTTTTGAAACGCGCATGCAGGTGGACGTTTTTTTGAAGCAGCACGAAGCCTACGACTTCACCGCCGAGGATTTCGAGCAGGACCGCGAAACGCTCCGTCAGCTCCGGGCGAAAGAGGCTCAGCGCTGAGCTGGCTCTCGAAATGGTTGTCGTCGCCGACACATCACAACTCTACACACGAATCTTGATTCCGCCGGGCCGTGCTGGCAGAGTTGAAGCATCCCGCCGCGCCGAAACCGGTCCGTGACTGGGCGGATAATGCGCCCAAGTGGGTTGAAGTTGTCAGTCCGAAGAGCAGTCTCATTCTGGCGCAGCTCGACCTGGGAGAGAGCGAGGCGATTGCGCTCGCAACCGAGGTGCATGCCGAAGTGGTGCTCATTGATGAGCAGGCCGGCCGACAGGAGGCACTTCGCAGAGGGCTGAAGGTTGCGGGCACGCTCTCGGTTCTCGATGAGGCTGATCAAGCCGGACTCGTCGTTTTCGATAACGCCATTGCTGAACTGCGAAAGAGATTCGGTCCCCCCGATACTCCAGACACCGTCTGGACTTTCCATGGTGAGCGAATTCGCCTCGTGCCGGCACTGTGGCAAAACCGTGACAAAACCCCTCGCGTTGAACTGCCTTGGGTTACCTTCAACCCACGGCGTTCGCCGGTGTTATTTTGCCAGCGTCCGTAAGAAGAACTCCTCCATGCGCTTCAGCGTCGGCTCAAACCACGGCGGGCGATTAAAGAAACCGTGGGCGGCGTCTGGAGCGCTCATCATCTCGGCGCTCACGCCGGCGCGCTTCAGCGCTTCCATCATCCGCTCAGATTGCGCGTACGGCACCGTCGTGTCGCCGGTGCCGTGCAGGAACAGAAACGGCGGCGCTTTGGAATGCACCTGTTCCAGCGGGCTCGCCCGTTTCCAAAGCTCCGCATCCTCTGCGTACGTCTTGCCGAGAAAGCGAACCACCGAATTCTGGGCGTTGTTCGGCGCGGACTTGCCGAAGGACACCATGTCGACGGCGGGATTGAATGCCGCCACGGCCTGCACCGCGGTCGATGGGCCTTTGACGCCGACATCGCCTTCATAAGCCGGCTTGCCGGCAGTGACGCCGAGCAACGCCACCAGATGCCCGCCCGCCGAGCCGCCGGCGGCGCCGATGCGATTCGTGCGCACCCCATACTGCTTCGCGTTGG
>JACQDF010000033.1 GCA_016201205.1 Acidobacteriota bacterium | reverse complement strand
TTTGCGTAGCCGCCACGGATGTGGTTTCGTCAGTGATGGTCACACTCGCCCCGGCGATGGCGGCGCCGGATGGATCCTGCACGGTGACCACCACCAGGCCCGCCGAAGGCTGTCCCCAAAGGCTCACGCTGGAAACAGCAAGCAGGAAAACACTCAAGACTGCGCGATGGACGCTCATACGCTTCCCTCCCGTAAGAATGGCCCGCGAGCAGATTCTATCGGCGGGCCGGGGGGGTGTCAAGTTGGCGAATTGGGTCGCGCTTGGGCGAATGCGCCTCCTTCGTGGATCTCGATTCCAATGCTGATAGTGAACTCGCCAGTAGAGGTGTGGATGGCCGGCAAGCACTTGCAGCCGCTCGTCACCCGTCACTCGCCGCGGGCACGCCGAGAGCGGGCTACCAATGCAACCCCTCGGCCATGTTGAGGAAACAACGACGCGTCGAATCGGCACGCGACAGCCGAGGCGTGTTAACCGGTGGGGAAGTTCATTCCGGCGTGGGGAAAACTTTGGCTCCCCGAGACGGACGGGGAAACGAAATGCAAAAGAGGGAAAGTACCGGAAAAGCGCCAGTCAGCCGAATACTCCCACCGTTTCGGGAGAGTCGCGAATTACAGCAGCTCGATGAAGTCTTCAACTGAGATTTGCGTCGCGGAGGATGCCGCGCAAGAGTGGCTCCTTAATGGTCCTGCCTGCATGAACAGGCACGACGGTACGAGCCTTCGTCTCTGGTTGAATCAGGATCAAGTGGCTCCCCTTTTGGCGGTCTTCGACAAACCCGGCGCGTTTGAGGGCCCGGACCACCTTCCGTGCCGTCAGCGAGGGAAGTCTCGGCATGACTCAGGCGGGTACGGACACCGGCACTATCACCCGGCCTTGAAACGAGCGTCCTTCTTCCGGTATGGCTTCCCCATGAGCGACCAAACTCTCGAGGTAGAGCGCGATTGCTTCCCTGACGTTCTGCTCTGCCTCTTCCAGGGTTTCACCCTGGGTGTGGCAACCGGGCAATGCAGGGACGAAAGCCACGTAGCCGCCCTCAGCGGCTTGTTCATAGAACACGGAGTAAGAGAGTGCCTTGCGAGTCTTGGCTTTCATCAAGCTCATTTTACAAGGGTCCGGGCTGATGCGTCAAAAGCCGTCCCGAGGCTGTGAGCCGGAGCAGCTCTCGTCACCGCACAGACGCCTCTCCGTTCCCAACCACAAAGAACTGGCCAAAGGGACCCTTCGGGCGCTGATTGGAGAGGCTGGGCTGACAGTGGACGAGTTCACGCGGCTTCTTGCCCCAGCCGGGGTTCGAGTCCCGCTTGGGCCTGGCGAACTGAGACCTGCAACTCGCTGGAATCACTGAGCCGAGAACAACGAATGTGTGGCTCCCCGTCGTGGACGCGTTTCGAACTTTCTTGGTCTGTCCTCCATCGGCCATCAGAGCGGTTTTCCAGCAGATTCAAGAACTTGCGAGGGCCTGAAGCGTCCGTGAGTCTTTCCTGTGCAAGTCCCGCGCGGTGAGTCTCGAGTCCCCGTAGTGGGGACATCTCGAACCCTGGCGGCACAAACCCGGCACGCCCGAAACCAACTTAGCGCGTTGATTCACCAGGTCCTCTGAGGAGGATCGGCGAGACCTTCCAGACGGGGCTCCCAGCGGCGGATCCCCTCGCGGCGGTCCGCTGATTGTCAGCGAGCGGGTCACATCGACCGAACTGCGGGACGATTCGCGTTACTCCTCCACCCACACCGTCACGGCGTTGCTCACCGTACCGTCATCTCCGATGACGAACACCGGCACTTGCTTGGCGACCGACGGTGCGTCCGGTAGCCGGACATTGATCTGCCACACTCCCGGGAATTGCGGGCTGATGCCGCTGTAAGTCACCACGGCGATCTCGGATGCAACGAACACACGAGGCGTCGTTATGGTCTGCGGCGGCACCCCCACGCCAATGCCGGCCTCTACCGGACCGGCGCCGGTGGCGAAGATCTGGATCACCTCAGCACGCCGCGCGCGACGCTGGGATGTGTTGAGCCTCGAATCCTGATTCAATACGGCCCCGGGCTGGTCGCCGCGCGCAAGGTCCGCAAGAAAGAGGGCCGGGCTCGACGACGCGATCTGCGCGACGGCGGACAACACCTCGACTCCATCGCGGACAACCCGCAGATTCACTGTTCCCGGCGCGAGACCCAAAGGAACTTGCAGGTTGATCTGGCCTGGCGTCACTGCGAGCAGGCCCGCCGCTTTGTCGTCGAATTGGACCTCCACTCCCGCGAGCTTCGCGGGAGAGGGATATGAGGAGACCTCGCTGGTCAAGCCTTGCAGCGACAGGAATAAGGTAGCGAGCGAGCCCGGCGCCATCGGACCCGGCCGAAAGGTCGCGCTGTTCACTAGCGGAGAATCGCCCGGTGGAGTCGAAACGGGCGCCACGTCCGCCAGGGCCGCCGCGAGAAACGGATCGTGTCGTGCGAAATAGTCGCGCGAGTAGAAAGGGATACTCCGGTCCGGCAGGACGGACTGCGTAGTGATCGGCGAGTCGATGAGCTTGGTCGCATAGTTGACGGTGGCGCCTGAGTCCGGCAGCGTCAGAGTTTGAACTTCGCCATAGGAGTTCGGTTTCCCGCCAGTCGGCTCGCCGATCAGCACCGAATACGGCTGTTGTTTCAGCGAAATCGCGTTCAACATCGCCGAGGACGCCGTTCGCCGCCCGATGATCACAATCTTCTTCGTCCCGCTCGCGAAGCGGGCCTGCCGCGCTTGTAGGTCGGCCAGGAACGGATTGATCACGTTGCTAAACCCACCGATGTACGCGTACCAGTAATTCTGTGTCGTGTTCTGCCGGTAGAGCGGCGTGAAGCCCTGGCTGTCCGGCAGCCCGATCGCTGCGATGGAGCTCTGTTGCGAGATCGGTGCGATGTCGAGGGAGAACTGCTCGGCGCCGAGGGTTTCGAACGTCCAGTGAGCCGAGTCGAGGCTGGCGATGATGCCCACCGCTTTCAGGATGTCGGCCCATCTGGCATAGCTCGGGAACTGCTGCTTCACCCAGGCGTCGTTCTCGTGTGAGATCACCGAGGCGACCCTCGTGTAGACCTCTTCGATGGGTGTATCGCCGATCCGAACGATCCTGCAACCGAGCAGTTGCGCCAGCTCCGGGCCGACGGCGTTGATGCGCCACCCGTCCTCGAATCCGAAAAACGTGAACGGGAACCTGGGGAACGGCGCGCGGCCTTGTGGAAGGGGCAGGCTGGTGTGCGAATCGCCGATGCTCGCGACGATCTGGGCCATGCGGACCATAATCTCGGTGTCCCCGAGGAGCGGGATGTCACGGCTCAGCGCATCAACGGCCGTGTTGAACTGAGCGCGACTGGTGGTGTGAAACGCGTTGGCGTGGCGAGCCGGAAGCTCGTTGGCCAGATAAGTCAGGTCATCGCGAAAACGCTGATCGCGATCGGGGGATTGGGCAAGGAGGATACATGACAGCGCGATCGTAAGCGCGCACGCGCGACATGCGACACGGGAGGATTCGATCGTGCTCCCTCTCAGTCTCATTTCCCACTCCATTATCCCTCGGAGATCCCGGTGCGGGGGCGAATTCGCGCCCCGACGCCAATGTGTCTCTGAGTCGGACACAAATGCGGACCATGCAACGCAGCCTGCGTTCGAGTCCGATCTGGGGCCGTCCAGCTTAGGTGCGCAACTCACCTGCAAGCACAGACCCGCCCGCGCGGGAATGGGTTGGCTCCCCGAGACGGACGGGGAAACGAAATGCAAAGGGAGAGAGTGACGAGAGTCAGAACAAATGTGCAAGATTAACGTCCTGGTCTAGAGAGAAGTGTCCAGTCTTCGGTACAGATTATCGCCGAGTTGTTCGATAAGATCATTGAGAAGGCCAACAAGGCCAACCCTCGGAGCGGCGTTGCTGCGGGACTGGCCGGAGTTGGAGGAGCCAGTGGTAGTCTTTTCTTCCTTGTTGCCCCCTTTGGAATCAGGCGGTATGGAGCGCAAGCATGGGGCGTGCGGCTTTGGGCTTGCGGTCAGGAGAAGCATGGCCAGTGAGAGATCTTCATGAGAAAAAATCCGGGGGTGATGCCACGCTGTTGTGTTACCATTAAAAGTGGGGTTGCGTGTCCCGCCCCTTCCAGTTCTGGAAGGACGATTCCTGGCCATGGGATATGGCTCCGCTCCATACAAGGCGCATCGTAGGGTTTGGATGATCAATCTTGCCGCCAGCCTATGGAAACTCCTGAGAGAAAGCTCCTCTACATTCCGATCATCCACACACAGGCGGACATGGGCGGGCTCAGTCCGTCATTGGAAAGAATGAAAGTGTCCAAACTGGGCCGGCAAGGTTCGACGCGCCACGCGGGCTTGGTGGCGAAGATGTGGGATGAGATCGAGCGCGTGGTGGAGAACCTGCCCGTAATGGCGGGCAAAGTGCGGGTCTATCAGGACGGGTTGCCCGTTTGCGAGCACGAACAGCAGATCGTCTCCCAACTAGCGGCGGCGGGGAACCGTAATCATCGCTTGCTGCTCCGTTTCCAGGCCCGGGGCGCTGTGCTGATGGGTACCGAGTCCCCGGAACTCTTGGTCGAGGAGTACCAACTGCTGATCTCGGCTCTGGCTTCCGGCACAGCCGGGGAAGCTGCCCGTACGGAGGCACGCCAGAAGCCACTGCGTGATACGCTGCTGGAAAGGCGTGACCGCTATATTGCCGGTCGCATCAACACCACTTTGGCCGCGGGGGAGACGGGCATTCTGTTTCTGGGGATGCTGCACGCTGTGAATCGGTACCTCGAGCCGGATATCCACGTTGTCTACCCTCTTCGTTCCCCCCAAGACCGGCGAGGCGAAAGAAGATGAACCGGATGAACGGCAAGATCCTGATTGTCGATGACGAGAGCGAAATCGCCTTAACTCTGGCGCACCTCGTGCGCCGCGAGGGCCTGACAGCGGTCCTGGCCAGCGATGGCCCGGCGGCTTTGCAGTTGATTGGCGCCGAGCCTCCCGATGTCCTTCTCGTCGATTTCAAGATGCCGGGGATGGACGGGGTGGAAGTGATGCGCCGGGCCAAGCGCCTCGATGAGGACCTGCCGGTGATCCTGATCACCGCCTTTGCGGGGGTGCGGGGGGCGGTGGAGGCGATGCGGGCCGGCGCCCACGACTACCTGGCCAAGCCGTTCAATCATCAGGAGGTGATCCGAGTCGTGCTACGGGCCCTGGGCGAGCGAGACCTCAAACGGCGGTTGAACACTTTGTCGAGCGAGATGCATCAGAACGGCTCGCTGCGGGAGATTCTGGGACCCAGTGAGGTGGTCGGCCGGCTGATCGCCGACCTCGACCGGGTGGCGAAGTCGAATTTCAGCGTTGTCATTCTGGGAGAGACCGGTTCGGGCAAGGAGGTGGTGGCGCGGGCGATCCACCAGTCCGGTCCGCGTTCGGAAGGGCCCTTCATTCCGCTGGATTGCGGCGCGATTCCCGAGACCCTGCTGGAGAGCGAGTTATTCGGGCACGAGCGGGGCGCCTTCACGGGCGCGAACCAGCAGAAGGCCGGGAAGTTCGAAGCGGCCCACGGGGGGACCCTCTTCCTGGACGAAATCTCGAACCTGCCGCTGCCCTCGCAGGCCAAGCTCCTACGGGCGCTCCAGGAAAAGGTGATCTACCGTGTAGGTGGCACCAGGCCCATCAGCACAGACGCTCGACTGCTGGCCGCCAGCAACGACGATCTGCAGCGGATGGCGGAAAGCGGCTCATTCCGTCGCGACCTCTACTTCCGCCTGAATGAATTCACGATTCGGATCCCGCCGCTGCGCGAGCGCAAAGAGGACCTCCCTTACTTGGCCAAGCGGTTCCTGGATATCACCAACATCGAGCTTTCCAAGGCGGTGAAGGGGTTCTCCCGGCCTGCCATGCAAGCCATGCTCGCCTATGGCTGGCCCGGCAACGTGCGGCAGCTACGCTCCATCGTTCGCCGGGCCGTGCTCCTGGCCGACCAGATCATCACAGAACAGGAACTGGAACTCAATGAGACAGTGGCGCCCGCGGCGACGAGCGACCCGGCTGGCCGCCGGAATGGCCCGGACGGGGCTTGGCTGGGCCTCCCGCTGCGAGAGATTGTCCGGCGCCACACCAGCCGCCTCGAGCAGGAAGTGATCGCGCAGGCGCTGCGGAGAACCGGCGGCAACAAAGCGAAGGCCGCGCGCCTGCTGCAGATTGATTACAAGACCATTCATTCCAAGGTGAAGGAATACAAAACTCAGATCGAAGGAGAGTAACCCCGTGGCGAAGAAGAATAGAGACGAAGGCAAGTCTTCGGAAGGAAGCTTCGGACTCGGGCTCGGCGGGATTCTGAAGGGCCTGGGCGATCTGGTGGAGAAACTGCACGAGTTGGGGGAAACCGGCCAGCAGTTGTCCAGATCCGGAGAGATCCACGGCGCGGGCAAGGAGGTGAAAGGAATCTATGGCTTCACCGTAAAGGTAGGGCTGGGAGAGGACAAGCTGCGGGTCGAGCCGTTTGGCAACATCCGCAAAGACACCAAGTCCGGACGCACCGTGGTGCAGGAGATGCGCGAGCCCGTCGTGGATGTGTTCGAGGAAGAGGGCCACGTGCTGGTGGTGGCGGAGATGCCGGGCATCAGCACGGAGGATGTCCAGGTCTCCGTCGAAGACGACCTGCTGACCATCTCGGCCCAACGGGGCGACAAGAAGTATCGCAAGGAAGTGCTGCT
>JACQDF010000023.1 GCA_016201205.1 Acidobacteriota bacterium | reverse complement strand
GTCGCGCACGGACCCGGCGGATGGACCATCGAAGAGCGCTGGACGTCGAAAGGGCTGAAGCCCGACTTCAACGACTTCGTCGTTCACAATGGCCATGCCTTCGGCTTCGACGGCTCCATACTCGCGTGCATCGACCTCGAGGACGGCAAGCGCAAGTGGAAGGGCGGACGCTACGGCAAGGGGCAGCTCGTCCTGTTGCCCGACCAGCACTTGCTGCTGGTGGTGTCGGAGGAGGGTGAGCTGGCGCTGGTCGGAGCGACCGTCGACCAGTTCAAGGAGCTCGCGCGGGTCCCGGCGATCGAGGGCAAGACCTGGAACCACCCGGTGCTGGCCGGCGACCACCTGCTGGTTCGCAACGGCCAGGAGATGGCCGCGTTCCGGCTGTCCCTCGCGCGCCGCTGACGGGGTTGCCCGCGCGGCCAAGGTTCTACTGCAGCTCTTCGAGCGAAACAAGACCGCGCTTGAGCGCTTGGACGATCGCCTGAGCGCGAGTTGCCGTAGCACTTCGACTTCCCGTGGCGTGAGATCGTCATGGGGAACCGCGGCCTGCAGAATCTGTCTGCTCACAGAAGGATCGATGTAGGTCTTTCCACGAGCGACCGCACGAACAGCAGCCAGCAGGATCTCGGGTTCCGCGTCTTTGCGAACATACCCGGCCGCACCGGCGCGCAGAGCACCCATCATTCGCGCCTCCTCGGTGGACGCGGTGAGGGCAATCACCTTGACGGACGGGGCGCATTCCGAGATCCGGCGAGTGGTCTCGATGCCATCCATTCCACCGGGCATCAGCAAGTCCTGCAACACGATTTGCGGTTTCCATCGTTCGAGGTTCTCCAGCAGCTCCTCACCACTGGCCGCGATACCGACCACCTGCAAGTCCGGAAATGACTCCAGATACGCTTTCAGGCTGCGTGCGACTACCCGGTGATCGTCCACCAACGCGATAGATACCGGGGTCATTGGGCAGCCTCACTTCGTATTCGCGCGCGGCGGTCTGCCATCAGGTAGCGGACGACGCCAATAGCGGCGATTGCCGATGCCGCCGCCATGCGTTTCGTCCAAACGAGGACCAGGATCGAGATCACCAGCAGCACGCCCCAGGCCACGGCCCGACGCCGATATTCTCGCGGCGTCCCGGCAGTTGTGTATGGGACAGAGAACGCCACAGATGTGCCGCTGCCCGGCTGACTTATCAACTCGAACTTCCCCCCAAACTCCTCAGCTCTCGCATGCATGTTCGCGATGCCTTGGCCTCGACCGCTCTGACTTGGGTGCGTGCGTGCCGGCCGACGTTTGCCAGGGCCTCTTGTGCCGCCCGCAGAATCGCTTCGTGGGCTCCTGGGGGGAGCGCCTCGGTCGGAGGGAGGTTCTCGATCTTGAACTCGACCCGTGCGCCTGTTCGGAACCCAAGCGCCTCACACTGTTTCTTCAGGGATTCGATGAGGCCGGCATTCTCGAGCGGTACTGCCCGCAACTGGTCCAGCATCACTTGCATTTCGGTCATAGCCTCGCGGGCAGAGCCGCGGACTTGATCCAACGCCTCTTTCGCGCCGGCTTGATCCCCGTCGAATCGCGCCTGTGCTGTCGCGGCCGCCGTCTGCATCACAAAAATCTGCTGCTTAATGGAATCGTGCAAGTCCCGCGCCAGGCGGTTACGCTCTTCCTGCCTTGCAGCCTCACGAATCTGCTGCTCATACTGCGAGCGCAACCGCTCAGCCGAATCCGGAGCGCTGCCGCCGAACAAGCTGATCAGAGTCCCACGCGCGGACTCACCTTCGGAGGTTCCCCAAAGGTAGAAAAGAACTAAGACAACGGCTCCCAACAACTGGGTGGCTCCCTCCGCGAGTCCCGGGCCCCATATTGCGATCCGCTGCGTGAACACTACGAGCCAGAGGACGGCGTGTCCGGCAGCAAACCAAAACAACCCGCGCCGTCGGGCGGGTGGATGATCTACCGCGGCGAACCCGGCGGCACAGCACCCGGCAGCGATCACGATCGAACCTAGAACTCGGATTAGCGCTGCCTTGCCCCATCGTTGGCCAGCCAGATCGGCGCCGAGCCACATCGGACCCCAGCTCATCAGAACAAATCCGGCGAGGCAAGCCAGAACAGCATAGACCCGGAAAACCATGCGGGTATCGATTGCCTCGAGCCGTTGTCCACTGACCATGCCCTAAGTCTACGGCGGTTGTCAGGGATTCCACATCCCTCGAAGATTCCAACCAAGTGTCCCCCGTTCAGGGGATACCGCGAGGGATCAGCGGCGTAGAACCGGTTCCATTCGGCTCTGCCCTTGACATCGGCTATCCCAGACCATACCCTGAACAGAGTTTTCCGTAACGAGGGAGGCCTATGCTTCTGTTCTCATTGCTGCTGGCGGCAGCGGCTTCGTTGTTTGGTCAAACGGCCACGCTCCGCGGCCTCGTCTCCGACCCCACCGGCGCCGTCATTCCACGGGCCAAAGTCAGCGTCACCAGTCTTGAAAAAGGCTGGACCAGGACCGTGGAAACCGATGAGGCCGGCAGCTACGTCTTCACGCAGCTTGCGCCCGAGCATTACAACGTCACCGTGGAATCGGCAGGCTTTGTTCCCGAGGAGCGCCAGAACGTGATCCTCCAGGTGAACGAGGAGTATCGCATCGACTTCTCGCTGCGCGTCGGCGCCACCCAGGAGAAGATTATTGTGCAGGCCGAAGCGGCGCTCATCCAGTCGGAGAACGCCAACACCGGAGCGGTCATCGACGAGCGCAAAATCAGGGAGCTGCCGCTCAACGGCCGCGAGTTCTGGCAGCTTGCCCAGCTTTCTCCCATGGTCCTGTCTCCCACGCAGGGCTCGACTCTCGGCTTCCGGGGCGGCTTTAGCGTCGCCGGCAGTCCGGAAGTAAACAACGCGTTCATCATGGATGGCATCGACAACAACGACCAGACGACCGGCCAGCCCACGCACCGGCCGTCGGTCGACGGCATCCAGGAATTCAAGGTGCTCACCGGCATCTATTCGGCCGAGTACGGGCGGCAGTCCGGAGGGCAGATCGTCATCACCACCAAGTCCGGATCGAACACGCTGCACGGCACGGCCTATTACTTCCATCGCAACGACAGCCTGGATGCGCGAAATTTCTTCACACCAGGCGCGTTGCCGGACCTGAAACGGCACCAGTATGGAGGGTCCGCCGGCGGCCCGATGCTGCGCAACCGCACTTTTTATTTCGGCACCTGGGAGGCGCTGCGGCTCGGGGAAGGGGTGGCACGGCTGCGCACGACGCCGACAGACAAGATGTGGACAGGAGATCTCTCCGAGCTGAATCGCGTTATTCGCGACCCGAGCGGCGGCAATTTTCCAGGCGGCGTCATTCCGGCCGCCCGCCTGCACGCCACCAGCCTGAAGTTTCGTGAGTACTATCCGCGCCCGGCGCTGCCCGGCGTGATCAACAATTACGCCTTCAGCGGCACCCGAACGCAGAATCAGGATCAGTTCTCCGGTCGGGTGGACCACCGTTTCTCCGAAAAAGACAGCATCTATGTGAGCTACCAGTTCAGCCAGCGCCAGAACAATGAGCCTTCCAATTCGCTTTGCGGCGACCGCGGCCTTCCGATCTTCAGTTGCACCGAGCCCGAGCGGACCCAGACCGGATCCATTGTTCACATGCACGTCTTTTCGCCGGGCCTGCTCAACGAGCTCCGGTTCGGCTTCAACCGCATCCGCACCAACCGCTTCCAGGATGATATGGCGCTCGGCAATGTGGTCCAGAAAATCGGAATCCCGGGCCTGGCCGGGCCGGAGTACTTCAACACCGGCGTGCCCCAGATCACGATCACGGGCTATGCCACCATCGGAGGCCCCACCAACCTGCCGCAAGGCCGGCGCGTCACCAATTACAACCTGGTGGATGGCGTCACCTGGGTCCGTTCCGGCCATACCATGAAAGGCGGCGTTGATTACAAGAAATACCTCTTCAACAGCTTCTTCACCAGCTTTGGGCGAGCGGCCTTTACCTTTAACGGGCAATTCACCGGAGATCCATTCGCGGACTTTCTGCTCGGCGGGTTGCGCCAGACGCAGCGCCAGCCGGGCGAGCCGTTCAACAACATTTTCAACTTCTCCCTCGGCGGGTACTTCCAGGATGACTGGCAGGTGTCGCGCAAGCTGACACTCAATCTGGGGCTGCGCTACGAATACAACCAGCCGATTCTGGAGCGTGTCAACAAGAACGCAAGCTACGATCCGGGAACGGGCAATATTATTGTGGCTGACGGGCGTCTGATGAATGTCGACTCCGCCGGGCAGCTCGTTGCGGTGGGTACGTCGTCGCTCGGGAGGCGGATGTGGCGGCCGGACCGCAACAACTTTGCCCCGCGATTTGGGCTCGCCTGGCGGCCCTTTGCCGATAATCGCACCGTGATCCGCGCCGGCTACGGCATCTTCTACAACCTGATTGTTTCCGCCAACGGGCTTTCCACCATGTACCGGGGGCTGCCGTTCCGGCGCTCGGAGACCTTTATCAACCAAACCACCAATGTCATCGCCACCTGGGCCAATCCGTTCCCATCGGGTGTCGCCGGCGGGGGGCTGAATCCGCAGGGCATGAACGCAAACTTTCCGGACGCCTACATTCAGCAGTGGAGCTTCGGCTTCGAGCGTCAGATTACGGGCAGTCTGGTAGTCGACGCCAGCTACTTCGGTTCAAAGGGCACCCACCTGCCCCTCAATTGGGACATCAACCAGCCGGAACCCGGTCCCGGCGCCATTGCCAATCGCCGGCCGTTCCGCCAGTGGGGCGCCGCCAACTACCGGGACGCCGTCGGCGGCTCGAATTTCAACGCCCTGGCGCTCCGCCTCGAGCACCGGTTCTCGCATGGCCTCTCGATGCTGGCGGCCTATACACTGTCGAAATCTTTGGACTACGGTGCGCCGCCGGCGACCGGAGGCAACGGTGAATCCGGCATCCTTTACACCCGCAACTTCAAACTCGAGCGCGGCCTGTCGGAGTTCGACACCCGCCACCGCATGATCACCAGCGCCGTCTACGAGCTGCCGTTCGCCCGTGGCAACCGGCTGCTGGGCGGATGGGAAGTTTCCGGCATCGTGCTGCTGCAAAGCGGCCGGCCGTTCACGGTCACAACAGCGCGCGACATATCCAATACCGGAGGCCAGAACCGCCCGAACGTTGCGGGCAGCCCGCGCATCGACGATCCGCGTCCGGAGCGATGGTTCAACACCGCCGCCTTCTCTGATACGCTTCCGGCCGGTGTGTTCGCCTACGGCAACGCCGGCCCGAATCTGCTGATTTCCGACGGCATCTCGAACTTCGACCTGTCGGTGTTCAAGAACTTCCGAATCCTGGAGCGGTTGTCGCTTCAATTCCGGAGCGAGTTCTTCAACGCGTTCAACCATGCCAACTTCGGGCTGCCGGACGCGAACCTGGCTTCGGGGACCTTCGGGCGGGTAAGCCAGACATCGACGCTGAACCGGCAGATCCAGTTCGGGCTGAAGCTGGTCTGGTAGGATGGCGGCTCTCGTGGCGGGCGTCTGCTCCTGGTTGAAGTCGAACGTTGCCACGCGCTTGAGCCTGCGCGGTTCGGGAAAATGATAGAGGTCCCCGGAGAGCACAACGCCTCCGGTTTTGCGCAGCATAGCTCGATGGGCGTGTGACACCCGGTGGCTTGTCGGAGAACATCGCGTCACGCTCAACCCGCCGTACGAGCCAGGTGGCGCGTGCAAACGCGTTAGTAGCCCACTTCAGCCAGTTGCAACATCAACGGTTTCCTCAACGTCAGGTCTCGCTCCCCGGAATCCGGCAGGACGAGATGGTGCGTGACCGCAGCGCCAGTCGGCGTCCAGTCCGCATCAGGAACGGCGCCGGGGTCCCAGATCAACCTGCCTTGCGGATGAGCGACTCCAAGCCGCCATCCTATGATCCGCGTGCATGGACACCTCTCCGTCCCTGCCTCCTTTCTTTGGCCAAATCCCGGCATGGTCCGGGGTCCGGCATAGTGGGGGAAAAAAGCGCTTGACATTGCTAGGGATGTCGTACTAATTTATTAGTATGAGAACCGCTTCCCTCACCCTCACCGCGCAGGAGCTGGAAATCATGAAGATCATCTGGGGGCGGCGCCGGGCGACCGTGCGCGACGTCTACGAGACGCTGCTCGAGCGGCGCAGGATCGCCTACACCACCGTGATGACCATGATGAAGATCCTCGAGCAGAAAGGCCATCTGAAGAAAACGGCGGCCGAGAAGGCCTACCTCTACACCCCAACACGCCCCAAGAACCAGGTAGTCAAGAGCATGGTGCGGGACTTCGTCGAGCGGGTATTCAACGGGTCTGCCGAGCCGCTGGTGGTGCACCTGGTGGAAGAGAAACATCTTTCCGAAGCCGAAATCAGCGAGATTGAGAAGCTGCTCAGGCAGAGGAGGCTCTCATGACGCGACTGATCGCGGAAAATCTGCTTCTGTATTCCGCGCAAGTTGCCGCCATCGTGGCGGCAGCCATGGCCGCGGCACTCGTCCTGAGAACGCATCCGCCGCGGCTGCGGTTGTGGCACTGGCAAACGGTGCTCGCGCTGTGCCTGGCTCTTCCGTTGCTGGAGAAGTGGCAGCGGCCGGAGCCCGTTTCCTCAGCGGTCAAAGTGAGTCTGGGGCCGGTGGCGGTTGTGCCTTCGATGCCCTCGGCGTGGCCGATTCCCTGGGAGGCGGCGCTGGTGAGCATCCTGGCGCTGGGCGCCGGGCTCTTTCTGGCTCGATTGGCAGCCGGCGGCTGGCGGATCAGAGCCCTGGTTCGCGGAGCAGCGCCTGTCGAGGGGCGTCGGGGAGCGGAATTCTTCGTTTCGCGCGAAGTAAGCGGTCCGGTCACCTTTGGCTGGCGGCGGCCAGTCATCCTGCTGCCGGAGCAATTCCTGAGTCTGTCCGGCGATCAGCAGGACGCCGTCTGCGCTCATGAGCTTACCCATGTCCGCCGCCGGGATTGGCTGTTCGCCGTAGCCGAGGAGATCATCCGTGCGCTGCTCTGGTTCCACCCTGGCGTTTGGTATTTGCTCAGCCGCGTCCAACTGGCCCGCGAGCAGGTGGTCGACCAGGAAGTCATAAGGGCCACCGAGGGGCGTCAGGCCTATGTGGAAGCGCTGCTGGTGTTCGCCGGCTGGAAGCCGCAGCCGGACATATTTCCCGCTCCGCCTTTGCTTCGCAGCCGCCATCTCGCCGAGCGAGTGGCGGCAATTCTCAACATGACTCGAACGCGCATGCTCCTTTCGCTCTCGATGAGCGCAACATCCATTCTGATCGCGGGCGTTCTCGCGGGGACGCTGTTGCCTCTTCGCGCGCCGGCCCAGTCGGAAACAAGCTCCGGGAAGGCCGAGGCGCAAGGCGAGGCAAGACCAGGAACGCCGCGCATTCTGCACAAAGTGAACGCAGTCTATCCGCCGGATGCCAAGCTGAAGCGCATTGAGGGCAAGGTGGACCTGGAGGTGACCATCGACGCACGCGGCCTGGTGCAGGACGGGCGGGTGCTGGGAGGGCCGGACGAGCTGCGCCGCGCCGCCCTGCAAGCGGTTCTGCAATGGCAGTTCGAGCCGACAGGCACACAAGTGAAAGCCAACCTGGAAATGGAGTTTCACCTTCGCCAGGAGAAAGTCCCGCCGGAGCAGCCGGTGCTGGGTGTTCTCCGCCGCATCGAGTTCGCCGGCGTGGATGGCAGGCTGAAAGCCAGGATCGAGCCGAGGCTGCCGGTGAAGGAGGGCGACACGCTGACACATGAGGCCCTCGCCGCCATCCAGCAGGCGGTGTCCGAGGTGGATCCCAATCTTCGAGCGGTCCTGAGCGAGGACATGGTGGTCGAGATCATGCCGGCGCCGATGGCCATCCGCGTCGGCGGCAACGTGCTGGCGGCCAAGCTGACCAAACAGGTGCGGCCGGCGTATCCACCTCTGGCCAAACAGGCCGCCATGCAGGGAACAGTGCAGTTGCAAGTGCGCATTGGCCGCGACGGCAAAGTCATGGACGTTCAGGTGATCAGCGGAGAAGCTCTGCTGGCCCAGGCTGCGGTCGAGGCGGTGAAGCAGTGGGAGTACGCGACCACGCTTCTGAACGGCAATCCGGTGGAAGTGATGACGCAAGTCGATGTGAACTTCACGCTGGCCCGGTAATCAGGTGGCCCGGCACGAAGGACTCCTACCGCGTCGACTTCCGAGTGCGGGAATCCGCGCCGCAGTTCCGTTGATAAACGCCGCGCGGACCTGCAAGGTTTGCCGGTTCTTGTTCCTGCTGGTCAGCGACTCGGAAACCCGCTTGCCTAACCACAACCGGATGGTCTAACTTGGAGATGTGACCGCCGCTCAAAAAGCCCTCTTGGACGACATCGTTTGGGTTGATCCCGACCGGATGAGCGGAGAGCCGTGCTTCAAGGGTACGCGAGTGCCGGTGCAAACTTTGGTAGACCACATCGAGGGCAACTCCACCTTGGACGACTTTCTGCAAGGCTTTCCTTCCGTCACTCGTGAACAAGCCATCCGGTTTATCGAACTGGCCAAAGACAATCTCCTTGCGTGCGTATCCTCCTAGACGAATGTGTGAATGCGGCAGTCAAAGCGGCTTTCCCTGGGCACGCCGTCAAGACCGTCAACGAGATTGGCTTGCGCGGCAGCAAGGACGGTTCCCTGCTGGCCTACGCGCAAGGGCGATTTGATGTCTTCGTTACCATCGACCGAAAGCTCGAAGGGCAGCACAACTTCAAGAAACTGAAGCTGGGATTTGTGTTGGCCCGAGTGCCCAACAACGAGATCGGCTCCTATCAGCCAATCTTTACGGAGCTACTGAAAGCTGCCGAGAGCGTCAAACCCGGTGAAGTAACCCACGTCGTCAGTCCGCAGACGCGGGACTAGCAGCACCCGGCCAGACGCTCGGATCCCAGTGCAGTCATTGCTTCAGCGCACTGGAATCCGCGCCGTGGTCCCGAGGCAGCCCGGCGATCAGCCTGGCGTACAGCCGCCCACGCGCGGCGGCATCCCTGGGCTGCACCCAGTCGAACCCGAGCGCATTCCAGTCCGCGTCGTCGGGATCGAGACCGAGGGAATCGATATAGTAGCGGTCGACCACCAGGTAGTGCCGCCGGTAGGCAAGCAGGTAGCCCCCGCGAGCCATTCGAACAGCAGCCGCCTCCTGGTAACGCGTGAACCACAGGTTGAGGTGCCCGCAACAGCGGGCAGGGCAAAGAAGGTCGCCGAAGTCGCTCAATGGGCCTTCCCCCGCAATGGCGCGTCTGGCTTGCGGCCAGCCGGGGAATCCCAGCTCCGCGGCGATGACAGCCAGACAATGCCGCCGGCGAATGGCACCCGCAATCGCGGCCAATTCCTGATCCGAGCAGCGGCGAAATTCGGAAAGCACTCGCAGCCGCTTCAGAGCGCCGCTGTCGCGGGCGCTCACCCGGCCATGGAGGATCTCGGCGCGTACTTTCAGCTCGCGGATCGCATCGATCATTGCAGTCTCCTTTTCGGCCACTCCCCGCTCCCTGCTGGCCATCTCGAAAATTTGCAATGGATGTACCCGGTGGAACTTCCATGGTGAAGGCTTCTTTCGGCGGGAAGGCGCCCCTGAGCGCCTGATATCAGCATAGGCGCGGCCGCGCGAAGAAGCAAACAACGCGCACGGCATTCTGTTCTGATATACTGTTAGCTTCATGTTTGCTCACCTCGCCCAGCACAGCCACGGCCATCATGCTCCCCTGGACGTGCCGCGACGGGCAGGGTTCTGAAGCGCGAACCGAACGTTTGTAAGAGCTACGAAGCCCGCCGCGGTTCCGGCGGGTTTTTTCATTTGAACGATTCATCATGGATCTGGATTTCACCAAACTGGACGGATTGATTCCCGCGGTCATACAGGACCAGCGGACGGGCCGGGTGTTGATGGTCGGCTTCATGGACAAAGAAGCGTTCCGGAAGACCGTGGAAACCGGCTTTGCGACTTTCTACAGCCGCTCGCGCGGGAAACTGTGGATGAAAGGCGAGACGTCCGGCCACCGGCTGCTGGTGAAGGAAATCGCGACCGACTGCGATCAGGACAGCGTGGTGGTAAAAGTGGAGGCGCTGGGACCGGGCGTCTGCCACAACGGCTACCTGAGCTGCTTCTACAGAAAGCTGGACGGAGGCGCCTGGGTGGTCACCGACCAGCGCACCTTCGAGCCGGGCAAAGTTTACGGAGGCTGAGCGTTGAAACTCAAGTTAGGAATTCCGAAAGGAAGCCTGGAAAACGCGACCATTGATCTGTTCCGGCGCGCGGGGTTCAGCATCACGACTTCGACCCGGTCGTATTTTCCCGCGATTGACGATCCGGAGATCGAATGCATGATGATCCGGGCGCAGGAGATGGCGCGCTACGTCGAAGACGGCGTGCTGGATGCGGGGCTGACCGGGCGGGATTGGGTGGAAGAGAACGAGGCGGAGGTGGTCACGGTGGCGGACCTGATTTACGCCAAGCAGAGTTTCGGCAAGGTGCGCTGGGTGCTGGCGGCGCCGGAGGCGTCTCCCTTCCATTCGGTAACAGACATGCAAGGCAAGATCATCGCAACGGAGCTGGTGGGCGCCACCAGGCGCTATCTGGCGCGGCACGGGGTGACGGCGAAGGTCGAGTTCAGTTGGGGCGCGACGGAAGTGAAGCCGCCCGTGCTGGCAGACGCCATCGTGGAAGTCACCGAGACAGGTTCCTCGCTGCGGGCCAACAAGCTGCGCATTATCGACGTGGTGATGGAATCGAACACGCAATTGGTGGCCAACAAAGACTCGTGGCAGCAGGAGTGGAAGCGGCGGAAGCTGGAAGACATCCTCATGCTGCTGGAAGGCGCCATTGGCGCACTGGGCAAAGTGGGATTGATGCTGAACGTGCATCAGAGGGACCTCGAGTCGGTGCTCGGTGTGCTGCCGGCGCTGAAGAAGCCCACCATTTCTCACTTGAGCGACGCCGAATGGCTGGCGGTGAACACCATTCTCGATGAAAGCACCGTGCGCAGCATCATTCCCCGGTTGAAACAGGCGGGGGCGCAGGGCATCGTGGAATACCCTTTGAACAAGATCGTGATGTAGCCATGATCCGGATTCTGGAAGCCAACCACGCAAACAAGATCATCGAGCGGAGGACGTCGCGGCTCGAAGAGGCCGAGCGCATGGTGAAGCCGATCCTGGAGGCGGTGCGCAAGCGCGGCGACAAGGCTCTGGTCGAGTATGCAAAGAAGCTGGATGGGCTGGACCGGGGGTGCGTCACGGTGCCGGCCGACGCTCTCGATCGGGCAGCCGAGGAGCTGTCCCTCGATTTCAGGAGCGCTGTCAAGATCGCCGTCGAGAATATCCGCAGCTACGCCAGATTGCAATTGCCGAAGCCGTTCCGCAAGGCGTTGTCGCCCGGTGTCCGGCTGGGACAGATTGTGCGGCCCTTGGACTCGGTGGCGGCGTACATCCCTTCCGGACGCCATCCGCTGCCGTCCACCTTAATGATGACGGTGGTGCCGGCGCAGGTGGCAGGGGTTCCCCGGATCAGCGTGGCGACGCCGCGTCCGACCACGGAGATTCTGGGAACGGCGGCCATGCTGGATGTAAGAAAGGTGTTTCAGATGGGCGGGGCCCATGCCATCGCGGCGTTTGCGTTCGGAACCAAAACGGTGCCGAAAGCCGACCGCATCGTGGGCCCGGGCAACATTTACGTGGCGGCTGCAAAGAAGCTGCTGGCAGGCGAGGTCGGCATCGATTTCATCGCCGGGCCGACCGAGATCCTCATCATTTCGGCCGAAGGCGACCCGCGCTGGATCGCCGCCGACATGCTGGCGCAGGCCGAGCATGACGTGGATGCGGCGGCGCTGCTGCTGACCACCTCGCGCCGTCTGGCGACGCTGGTGGCGCAGGAACTCGAGCGGCAGATGGCGGAGCTGCCGACAAACAGAATCACGCGAAAGTCGATCGATCGGAACAGCGCGATCATCATTACGAACTCGCTGGAGCAGGCGTTGGAGCTGTCGAATCAGTTCGCGCCGGAACACCTGAGCATTCCCGAGATGCGGCTGCTGGACCTGGTAAGGCATGCGGGCACCGTATTCGTCGGGCCGAACAGCCCGGAAGCGGCGGGCGATTACGCCAACGGGCCCAGCCACGTGCTGCCGACCAACGGCGCGGCGCGCCTCCGCGGCGGGCTGTCGGCAGCGGATTTCGTCAAGGTGATCTCGGTGCAGGAGCTGAATGGAGAGGCGCTGCGCCGGCTGGGCCCGTCGATCACCACGCTGGCGCGGGCGGAGGGACTGGAAGGGCATGCGCGCAGTGTCGAGGTGCGGCTTGGCCGGTGAGGTGAAGACTGCGCTGCTGCAGCCACGCCAAGCCGTGCGCAGGATGGCGCCCTATCGGCCGCCCACGGCGGGGCGGGTTGACAAGCTGCGGCTGGACTTCAATGAAAACACCGTGGGCTGCTCGCCGCGCGTGCTCGAGTACCTCAGACAGCGTCTCGATGAGAACACCTTTTCTGTTTACCCCGAGTACGGTGAGACGCGGCAGGCGCTGGCGCGGTTCTTTGATGTGGACGAGCAGCAGATCGTGCTCACCAACGGCACCGACGAGGCGATCCAGCTTCTGGTGAACACCTACGTTGACGGCGGCGATGAGGTGCTTCTGCCGCACCCTTCTTATGCCATGTACCGTTTTTATGCGGAGGTTGCCGCAGCGCGGGTGCAGGCGATCCCCTACCGGACGGCGGATCTGGCGTTTCCGCTCGAAGAGATGCTCGATGCGATCGGCCCGGACACACGCGCCATTCTGATCGCGAATCCCAACAACCCGACGGGCACCGGCACGGACGTTGGCTCGATCCGCCGCATTCTGGACCGGGCGTCGCATGCGGCGGTGCTGATCGATGAAGCGTATTACGAGTTCAGCCGTGTCACCACGTTGCCGCTGGTGGCCGAGTATTCGAATCTTTTCGTGAGCCGCACGTTCTCGAAGGCGTATGGCATGGCGGCGATGCGAGTGGGAGTGATTCTGACGCAGGCGGCCAATGCCGCCTGCTTGCGCAAGGCGCAGTCGCCTTACAGCGTCAACCTGCTGGCGGCGATTGCCGTGCGGGCGGCGCTCGAGGACTCCGATTACGTCAGCAACTATGCAGCCGAGGTGCTCGAGGCGCGGGAGAAGATCTACCGCGGTCTGGAGCGGCTGGGCATCCGCTATTACCGCAGCCAGGCGAACTTTGTGCTTTTTGACGCCGGATCGAGAGCCATCGAGATTCGTGACAAGCTGCGCGCGATGGGCGTGCTGGTTCGCGACCGCAGCTACGAGGTCGCCGGGGGCGTTCGCGTCACGGTGGGGACGCGGCCACACGCGGAGCGCTTCCTCGAGTCGCTGGAAGAGATCTGGTGATGACCCGCGAGCTGATCATGTTCGACATGGACGGCGTGCTGGTGGAGGTGACCGGGTCCTATCGCGAAACCATCCGGCAGACCGTCGAGCACTTCACCGGTAAGCCGGTCACTTATGACATGATCCAGGCCTACAAGAACGCCGGCGGATGGAATAACGACTGGGCGCTGTCGCAGAAAATGGCGGCGGACCTGGGCGTCGAGGTCGGCTACCACGCTGTGATCGACCATTTTCAAGAGCTGTTTCTGGGCAATGGGGACGACGGGCTGATTCTGCGCGAGAAATGGATTGCAAAGCCGGGTCTGCTCGAGCGATTGGGCCGCGATTTTGACTTGGGCATTTTCACCGGCCGCCCGCGCCATGAATTGAGCCTGTCGCTGTCGCGTCTGGCGAGTGAGCTGCCGTTTGATCCGGTGGTGACGGCGGACGATGTGCAGCACGGCAAGCCGCATCCGGAGGGTCTGCTGCGGGTGGCCGAACTGCGAACGGGGCAGCCGATGTGGTATGTCGGCGACACGGTGGACGACGCCCGCTGTGCGCGCGGAGCGGGAGTGGCTTTTATCGGTGTGGCCAGCCAGTCGCACGGCCGCCGAACCGAGTTGCTGGCGCTGTTCCGGCAGGAGCAGGCGGCGGCTGTTCTGGAGGACATCAATCAACTGGAGGCGTTCCTTGCGAACCGCCCGGCTCATCCGTAATACGAACGAGACGCGGATTCGCGGGCAGTTGCGGGTGGAGGGCAAAGGCCGCTATGACATCCGCACCGGCGTCCGCTTTCTGGATCATATGCTCGAGCTGTTCGCAAAGCATGGCGGGTTTGACCTGGCGCTCGAAGCGAAGGGCGATCTGGACGTCGACCAGCACCATACGGTGGAAGACTGCGGAATCGTGCTGGGGCAGCTTTTTTCAAAGGCTTTGGGCGACCGCAAAGGCATCCATCGCGCCGGGTACTTCGTGCAGCCGATGGACGAGACGCTGGCGGTTGTCGCTGTGGATTTGGGAGGCCGGCCGTCGCTGGTGTACAAAGATCTGGTGAAGGCGCGGCTGGTGGGTGACTTGCAGGCGGAGCTGGTGCACGATTTCTTCGAGGGCTTTGTGAATCATTGTGGCGCCAACCTGCACGCGAAGGTGCTCTATGGGCGATCGAGTCATCACAAGGTCGAATCGATCTTCAAGTGTTTCGCCAGGGCGATGAAGTATGCGTGCTCGAAGGACGCGCGGCTGAAGGATCAACTGCCGTCGACCAAAGGCTTGTTATGATCGCGATCATCGATTACGGAGCGGGTAACTTACGGAGCGCACAAAACACGCTGGCCGAGATCGGCGCAGCCTACCGTCTGGTGCACACGCCGGAAGGGCTGCGGGCGGCTTCGAAGATCATTCTGCCGGGCGTCGGCCATTTCGGGCAGATGATGCGATCGCTCGAGATGATGCGCCTGCGGGAGCCGGTGAAGCGCAATATCGCTGATGGCGTGCCGTTTCTGGGAATCTGTCTGGGCTTGCAAGCGCTGTTCGAACACAGCGAAGAAGCGCCGGACCTGGCGGGACTCGGCGTGATTCCGGGCGCCGTGAAGCGCTTCGGCGACGATCTGCGCGTCCCTCACATGGGCTGGAACGAGATCCGTGCCAAGCCGGAGAGCGTACTTTGCCTGGACCTTGGTTCGAAACCCTATCTGTATTTCGCCCACAGCTATTACTGTCCGGTTGCGCCGCAGACAGCGGCGGTCTGCGAATACGGAGTCGAGTACACAGCGGTGCTCGAGAGCGAGAATCTGTTCGGGGTGCAGTTTCATCCGGAGAAGTCCGGTCCCTTGGGATTGCGCATCGTGAAGAACTTCGTAAACCTCTAGGAGATGCTCGCCAAACGCATCATTCCCTGCCTCGACGTCACCGGCGGCCGCGTGGTGAAGGGCGTCAACTTCGTGAACCTGCGCGATGCCGGCGATCCCGTCGAGCTGGCGGAGCGCTACAACGAGCAGTGCGCCGACGAACTGGTGTTTCTCGACATCACGGCTTCCAGCGATCATCGCGAGACGATGGTGGATGTAGTGGCGCGCACGGCTCGCAAGGTCTTCATTCCGCTGACAGTGGGCGGCGGCATTCGCTCGGTGGCCGACGGGCGGCGGATCCTGATGGCCGGGGCGGACAAGGTGAGCGTGAACACCGCCGCCGTCCGGAGGCCGCCCTTGATTTCCGAGCTGAGCGAGGAATTCGGCGCCCAGGCCGTCGTGCTGGCAATCGATGCACGACGCAGATCCGGCGGCGGCTGGAACGTGTATACACACGGGGGACGCACCGATGAAGGCATCGACGCCATCGAGTGGGCGAGGCGAGGCCAGGAGCTGGGCGCGGGCGAGATTCTGCTCACCTCGATGGACACCGACGGAGTGCAGGAGGGGTTTGATTGCGAGTTGACACGCACGGTGTCGCATGCGACGCGAATTCCCGTCATTGCCAGCGGAGGCGCGGGAAAGCTGGAGCACTTCCTCGATGTGCTCACCGGAGGCGAGGCGGATGCGGCGCTGGCGGCGTCGATCTTCCATTACGGCACATACACGGTGGCGGACTTGAAGGGCTATCTGGCAAAGCACGGAGTGGCGGTGAGGAGCGTGGTATGAACGCCGCCCCGATCATACGCAACCGAGGGCGACCTGTTGTCCTGGCTTTACTAACGGAGACTGGTCCATTCCTCCTGGTGGCGACGGCAGAATTGAAATCCCAGATGAATGTGACATATACTTATTCGTAATCTCATGGAAAGCACTGAGAAGCCTGACCTCACGCAGTATGCCTTGAAACTTGCTTCGTCTTATATTCCTTTATGTAACTTCCACGCTCCTGGGCCTTGTTCTCTCGCACGGCAATCCCATGCTCGACACTGGTCGAGCTCTAGTCTGCTTCATCTGTACCTGTGCGATTGTCATAGTCAACACTCTTTTTAATAATCTTTTCGCTGACAATGTTTCGAACTTAATGAGCAACGCCGCCAGCACCGAGGCATTGCGAGCATTAGAGAATTGGTTTCATGGTTTTCTATCGCTGCGTCGTCAAGTAGCATTCTCAGTGTTCCTAAGCATTATGATTGTGCCTACGCTTCTCGTCATTCAACATGCGACGTCGGCGCGCTTTAGTGTCACTTCGTATTTGCTTGGCTTCGTCTGTCTCTTTTGGGTATTCCACGGCGGTTACTGTGCTTTGTACACACCAACGCTAGCCAAGGCGGCCGCCGAGACTGATATCCGAATGTATTGGCTGAATCCTGCTGACACTGGCTGGATCAGGACATTGTCGTTCAGCTTCAATGCCATGTCATTGAGTGAAGGCATTGTGCTAACACTTTGCATCACTGGAATGTACTGGTTTCGTCCCTGGGAGTCCAGACTAGCAGCTACCGTCTCATTGACCTGGCTTGCTGTTGGACTCGCCGGTATCTCCTACGGGTTCCTCTATCCGCAGTTCCACCTTTATCGAGCCATTCGCCGGGAGAAGACACGGCAAATGCTGCGGGTGCAGCAGCAACTAGGAGTTCTTGCTTTGCGGCTGATGCAGTTGGACGATGAAGAACGCAAGCAGCTTTCTCAACTGGTTGATCTCAACTCCAGGCTGTCCGGCGCCCGCGAGACGGCCGTGGATCCGAAGGCGGTCGGTGGCTATATCACGTCTCTTATCATCCCAACCTTGTCGTTCCTTGCCGGACACTTCAAAGTCGGTTCGGCTTTGCGCTCACTATTCCCATGACACAAAGAATCGCGGATCGTTCATGTCACAGATGAGGACCGGCAGCATGATCATCCCCTGCATCGATCTGATGGACGGCAAAGTGGTGCAGCTCGTGCAGGGACGCGAGAAGGCGCTGGAAGGCGGCACGCCGGATGAGATGCTGGAGCGCTTCTCGGCGTTTGCTGAGATCCAGGTGATCGACCTGGATCGAGCGATGGGGCGCGGGGAGAACGGCGCGCTGGTCGAATACCTGGCGGGCAAAGCCGTCACCCGCGTCGGGGGCGGTGTGCGCACGGCGGAGCGGGCGAAAAAGCTGCTGGCCCGAGGGGCACGCAAGGTGATCGTGGGCACAGCGGCGTTTCACAGCGCTGGAGTAAATCACGAACTGCTTTGTCAGATCTCCTCAGCAGTGGAGCCGGAACGCCTGTTAATTGCTCTGGACAGCAAGGACGGGCGCATTGTTCTGCAAGGATGGCGCGAGGCCACCGAACTGACCGCCGAATCCGTTGTGCGCGAGCTCGAGCCCTACTGCGGCGGCTTCCTTTGCACCTACGTGGACAAAGAAGGCATGATGCAGGGCACGGACCTCGGCTGGTTCCGGCGGTTGCGGGCGGCGACGAATCGCGAGATCACGGCAGCGGGCGGGATCAGCAGCTATGAGGAAGTGCGTGAGTTGCAGCAAATGCAGGTGCACGCGGCGCTCGGCATGGCGATTTATACAGGGAAGCTGGATCTGGCCGTGCTGGCGAGGATGTAAGCTACCAAGCGGAGGATCGCTCCCGAAGGTTTACCGGACAGGGATCGGAACGACCCGCTCTGCTCGAGGAAGTCGCCGGAATGTGCCCGCCGGCGCCGGATTCATGCGTACCGGGAGGACGGCGCCATCAGGAGTGCTCACACCACCCACGCTGGCCGAGATTGGTTGATCCCCCTCCGCCAGATCGGCAGCCAGTTGGAGACGAAGGTCATAGAGGCCCGGGAAGGAGGGGGAGGGTCCCGCGCCGAGAATATTCTCCGGGGCAAGCTCTGTTCCGGCGATGGTGACTCTGGGCGTTTCCAGCAATACGGCGCCTTGGGGCGCGACCTCACCGGGAATCACCAGCGGCGACGAGGGACCAAGGCCGGTGAGCGTCAAAAGAATGATCGAGGATGGCGACGCGCCGCTGAGACGGTTTCCGTCGGTGTCGCGAATCAGCACCGGACGCTTCCCATCCTGAGGGTTGCCGCCGTAGTAGAACTCCGGACTATTGGCCTGCACGGTCGCGATCTCAGTGTTGCTGCGGCGCTCCTCGCCGCGGCCGCAATTTCCGATCACCTGGACAGGCAAGTCGCCCGCACCTACGTCCGGGACCACGACTCCGAGGCGCGCCGGAGTGACCATGAAGATGGGCGCGGCAACGCCTCCGAAGGTGACGCACACATCGAGCAGCGAGGCGGGCAGCCTGCCATCCACCAGGTCCACGGCAACGAGTGTGCGGCTGGCAGCAGCGAAATTCTCGCCTTCAATGATGGCTTGCGAATTGACAGCCAGCATGCGTAGTGGAGGCACGCTGCCTCCACCGCTCGATATGCCGCCAGGGAGAATGCGGGGCGGGGGCGGGCCTGTGGATGGCGGCGGCGTAGCCGTCAAGCGGAAGACAACCTCCTGCAACAATGGCGCGATGGCGCGAATCCTCACTTCGCCTTCGCCGGCGCCCAGCGTCACCTGCACCGAGGCCGTGCCATCGAAACCAGTGACGACCGTATCCGCCGAGAGCCGTGCGGCGCCTGCAACCACGGTGAAGGTCACCTGCACGCCAGGCACACCCACACCGTCACGCGCCGCCACTTTCACGATGAGCGGCGCTTGCAGGGCCGCGCCAGCTGGAGCGCTCTGTCCGTCGCCGCTCACCATGCTGAGCACGGCGGGCGTCAGCGGTGTGAGACGCCGCACACGGTGGTTGTACTGATCGGTGAAAAAGATAACGCCGTTTCCGTCGAGGAACATGCTGGCCGGCCCGTCCAGCTCCGCCAGCACCGCGAGCCCGCCGTCGCCGGAGAATCCAGCCTGGCCGGTGCCGGCGATGGTGGTGATGACGCCGTTGCGGTCCACGCGTCGGACCTGGTTGCCGTCCCATTCCGCAATGAGGAGGTTGCCCTGCGCGTCGAACACAAGGCCGGTCGGCAGCCCGAGCTTGGCCTTGGACGCCGGCCCGTTGTCCCCGGAGGAACAGCACTCACCGGTGCCAGCGAAGGTGGTGATGACGCCGCTCTTATCCACCACGCGGATTCTGTTGTTGACGGTGTCCGCGATATACAGAACTCCGTTCCGGTCCAACGCGACGCCTCTTGGAAACAGGAGCCGGGCATTCTTGGCCGGGCCGAAATCGCCGCTGAAGCCGGCATTGCCATTGCCGGCGACGGTCGAGATGGTGCCATCCGCGGTGACCTTACGGACGCGGTGGTTCAGGTTGTCGGCGAAATAGATATTGTTTTCGGCGTCAATGGCGATGTTGTAAGGGCGGTTCAGGCGCGCCACCGTTGC
Organism: Acidobacteriota bacterium; assembly: GCA_016201205.1. GTDB lineage: Bacteria > Acidobacteriota > Terriglobia > Bryobacterales > Bryobacteraceae > CADEFT01. The sequence goes on along the minus strand of JACQDF010000023.1, from coordinate 16,681 downwards.
CAGGCTGTCGTCGCCGCCGAAGCCGCGCGTGCCGGTGCCGGCAACGGTTGCCACCGAGCCGGCGGCCGTGATTTTGCGAATCTTGGAGAAGTCCGCGAAGTACAGTGTGCTGCCGCCGTCGGATATCAGGCCGCGCGGATAAGGCGTCTGGGCGGCCGCCACCGGTCCGTCCTGATAGGCGGACAGGCCGCTGCCCAGGAAGGTGTTGATGATGCCTTGCGGGGAGACGGAGCGGATGCGGTGGTTCTCCGTATCGGTAATGTAGATGGTTCCGGAGCGATCGACAACGACGCCGGTAGGGAACTTCATGACGGCGCGGGTGGCTTGGCCGCCGTCGCCGGCATAATGGAGAACGCCGGCGATCGAGTCTATCTTGCCGCTGGAATCGACGACGCGGATACGGTCGTTGTCAACATCAGCAATATAGACGTTGCTGCGGGAGTCCACGGCAATGCCGAGTGGAGAATTGAAGCCGTTCAGCCTGGCTTTGACGGCGTCTTCCTTGTCGCCGGCAAAGCCGTACTCGCCGGTTCCGGCAAACGCCGAGATGATGCTGGCCGGCGTGATTCTGCGGATGCGGTTATCGTCATCGGTGAAGTAGGTGTTGCCGGAGGAGTCCACGGCGATGCGAGAGGGAAATCGCAGCATGGCGAGCGTTGCAGCGCCGCCGTCTCCGGAGGCGCCCGCATTTCCGCTGCCCGCGATCGTGCGGATGATTCCATTCGCGTCGATGCGCCGGATGCGGTGGTTGCCGGTGTCGCCGATATAGATGGCTCCGCCGCGGTCCACGGCGATGCCGTAGGGGAAATTGAGGCGGGCGCCGGTGGCCGGCTCACCGTCGCCGCCGAATCCGAAGTTGGCGGTTCCGGCGATGGTTGAGATGACGCCATCGCGGCTGATCTTGCGGATGCGATCGTTCCAGCTATCGGCGATGTAGAGAGCGCCTTGCTCATCGAGAGCGATGCCCAACGCGTCAAAAGAAGCCTTGTTGGCCGGGCCGCCGTCACCGAAGAAAGCAGCGCGGCCATCGCCGGCGTACACCCCAATGCCGCCCTGCGAATTGATGCGGTAAATGTAGTTGCCTGTGAGGACGTAGAAATTCTCGCCGGCGGCGTCACAGACGATGTCAATCGCCTCGATGTTTCGCGCCAGAGTGGTGATGATGCCGCCGGGCGCGATCTTGCGGATGCGCGAGTTGCGCTCGTCAGCCACGTAGATGTTGCCGGCGCGGTCGATGCACATGGCCCGCGGGCCGAAGAGCATCGCATCGCGGGCCGGCCCATTGTCACCAAGCGAATAAGTGCCGGCAACAGTCTGAATGACGTAATACGTGGTTCCAATCTGCGCACGAGCGGCTTGGATTATCAGAAATGCGACGAGGCATAACAGGCGGCCCATACCTTCAGGGCCATATTGTAGCGCGATTAATAAAAAAAGAAAGGGGGGGCTTGGCCTCGCCTCATCCAGCGCCAGTGCAGCGGAACGAGTCGCGGAGCACAACGCCGTCCCTTTGGCGAACGGCAAACCGCACTCCCCAGCCCCATCGGTCGTCGCCATCCACGTGCCGGATCACCACGTGGCAGAGCCAGATCTCTGACCCGTCGGCGTCTTTGCCAGGTTCGATGGTTGTCTCAATCCAATTCTGTCCGCGCCGTTCAGATTGTTCGGCCAGGAAGCCGCTGATGTACCGGCCAATGGTGTTGTCGCCGGCTTCCGTGCCAACTCCGTTGCAGGATCGATCGACCGAAAGGCTGACTTCGCTGCTCCTCATCATGGCTTCGATGACGTCTTTCGGCTTTGGCGGCAGATGCGACACACGAATTACGGACGCCTCAGCAGGCACAGGACCGGCGGGGCGGCATCCAATGCAGAGTATCAGGGCGGCGCACAGACAGCACACACGGCTCAACCAGGCTGTGGTTGGCCTTCTGTTCCATTGTTGACTCATGCCAGCATCGATGTTTGGACCTCAGTTGGGAAGTCCCCCACCCAAGGGATGTGTCCGTAGAACATGGAGTTGGACGGCGCCGGATAGTGACCGCTAAACTCTGTTGGAGTCTGATTCACAACTTTGCTGCGGCTGTTGGAATAATGCCACACGAGCCCGTCGAAGAAGATACCTACGTGTTTCCTTGGAACGTTTTGCATGGTGCGCGTGGATACATCTACGTTAGCAGCATGCGTGATGAAGACCAAACAGATATCCACTGATGCCGGCTTGGAGGCCCATGTGCCAACGGCCGGGCAACTGTGAAATACGTCCTGAACCCGGATGCACGCCGCAAATCCGGCGCCTTTCTTCATGTCGCGGCACGTGACGCCAAACCGAAAGCGGAGAGCATGGCTGACGAAATGAGCACAGTGGTTGTCTGAGGCTTGTGTATAGCCATTGGGGCAGATTTCCGAAATCGATTCTCCGAGGTACCCGTCGAGAATATCCCGCGTCACCATCTTGCATCCTCCTGTGTTTCAGTCATTACCCGCACCGCCGCCTTGCTTTGTGGTGCGGGCGGGCATCATGGGCGCATCGAGCATCCCGGGAGCCGAGTAGGTTTCCGGCACGATGCGGTAGCGGTACACCATTCCGTGCTCGCCGCAGACAAAGCCGCGACGGCGGCTGGGTAAAGAGAACTCCCACACCGTCGCCGGGAAGCGGAAGGTCCGCGAATTCCAGCGTGAGCCGCCGTCGGTGGTGTAGCTCATCTTACTGTAGTGGAAGGACCAGGCGACCTCGGGATCGGTGAACTTGATGCGGGCTCCAGGCGAACCACCGATGCCCCGCCAGGTCTGGCCTCCGTCGTCGGTGCGGTAGAGCCGGCCGCTATCGGGGTAGCCAACACGGACGAATCCGGTGTTCGCACTGGTGAAGAACACGTCGCGGGCGTCGCGGGTATCCTGGCCGGCGGGAACAGGTTTCACCTGCCAGGAGGCGCCGCCATCGCCTGTCTTGAAGACGATGAACATTCTCGGCAACTCGGAGGAGAAGGCGACAGCGTAACCTGTCTCCGGTGTGGGGAAGTGGAGCGCGGAGAACTCGCAGCCAATTTGACGAACCAGCCCGTCCACTTCGGCCTGAGTCTGACAGGCAGCAACACGCTTCCAGCTCTGGCCGCTGTCGTTGGTAACGGAGATGGTGCGGGCCTCCACGACCAGACCATGAGTCGGAGACGTAAAGGCATAATCCTTATAGTGCTCGGCGATCGAGCCGGCCTGTTCCCAATTCTGCCCGTCCGTCGTCCGCAGCAGGCGCGCGCTGCCGCCGGTCCCCTGCGTGGCCCAGCCCGTGCGCTCGTTGACAAAGCGGAGGCTGCGGACGGCACGATCACTCGACTGGGGATCGCCATACTGCGCAGTCCAGGTGGCGCCGGCGTCGCGCGTGTGGAGAATGACCCCGCCGGCGATTTCATTCGACCCGGCAGCGACCCAGCCCACCTCCTCGCTGACAAAGAGAACATCGAACAGCGTGATGTCGGCCTTGACGTTGACCGGCTCCCAGATCGCTTTGAACCGCTGCTCCGGCTTGGCGGGAACAGGCTGAGCCCCCAGGGGAACCGCTGTCAAACCCAGCAGAAGCAGAACAGAATGGTTTCGCATCTTCGACCCCTCTCTGATCCCAGACAGGGGCAGTTTGCGTTAGAGGAAGGGGAAAGTCCTGCGAGCGGCATTATAATTTGATTACTGAATCCTTACTGCGGCATGGACCAACCTCGCTTGATCTATCAATTCGGGCCGTTTCGCTTCGATGTGGAAGAATCTCTGCTGTTGCGGAACGGGGAGGCAGTTCCACTTCCGCCGAAGGCTCTGGAAACGCTACGTTACCTGCTGGAACACCGGGGACGGCTGGTGAGCAAAGATGACCTGATAAAGGCGGTCTGGCCAGACACGTTCGTGGAAGAAGGTGCGCTGGTACAGAACGTCTTCCGGCTGCGCCGGGCGCTGGAGGGGGTAGACGAGGGCACGCGTTACATTGAGACAGTTCCCAAGCGAGGCTACCGGTTTGTTGGGCCGGTGGAAGTGAAGGTGGCGGGGCTGGATCCCGAGGCTGCTCCTGCTCCGGTCACGAACAGGAGCAGGAGCAGGAGAAGGAGCAGGAGGCTTTGGATGGTCGTCGGGGCGACTGCCGTGTTGATGGGAGCAGGGCTCCTCCTGGTGAAGAGGCAGACGGCGAAATCGGTGGGTCTTAGTGATGTGCGCCGGCTCACGTGGAACGGGCACGCCGGGCTGTCCGCGATTTCAAAAGACGGCAAGAGGGTTGCCTACCTGGCGGACGATTCGCAGGGAAGTAGTTTATGGGTCTCTGAGGTGGATGGGGGGCGTCGTTCCCGTGTATTAGGCCCGATCGGCTCGAAGTGCACTGGGCTGAGCTTCTCGCCGGATGCGGCCTCGATCTACCTCGTCCTTGACAATGCACTGCACCACGTACCTCTCGCCGGGGGACCGGCCGTGAAGTTGATCGACGATGTGGACGAAGCACCGGCGTTCTCACCGGATGGCCGCCAAGTGGCCTTTGTGCGGGAAGATCTGGGAACGGGAGAGAGTGCAGTGGTGGTCAGCAATCCGGACGGATCGGCGGCGGAGAGGCTGGCGATTCGCCGGTTGCCGAGCTATTACGGCGCTCTGTGCTGGCGCCCCGACGGAAAGTCTCTGGTTGTGGCCGCGGGGATCGTCGGAGGCGCGCGGGAATTGGGGCTGGTGGAAATCGCCCGCCTGGGCGGCGTCGAGCGGCCGGTTACCAGCCACAGGTGGGCGTCGATCAACGGGCTGGCGTGGGTGCCATCCGGCAGCGGGCTGATCACTTCGGCGTCTGAAGAGCGGTGGATGCCCTTGCAACTCTGGCACGTTTCTTATCCCGGTGGGGAGGCGACTCGCCTGAACCAGGATGTGATGCAGTATCGCAGCGTCACTATCACTCGAGATGGATTGCTCGCGACCACGGGTGGGGCCTACACGTCGAGAGTATCTGTTGTTCCCATCCCCGGAGTGGACCGATGCGCGACCGAGCTGGTGCGGCTCCGTGACAGCGGCGAGTCCGAACAGCGGCCGGCATGGCTGGCTGCCGGCACGATCGTGTTCGATCTACGGCGCGGCGAGCGAGGGGAGATCTGGAGAATGGATGAGGACGGCGGGAATCGTCGCCGGCTAACCCGAAACGGATGCGACAACTCCTCCCCGGCGGCAACGCCAGGCGGGCTGATCGTGCTGGCCGCCGAGTGCGGCTCGACTTCGGGGCTCTGGGAAATGGACGCCAACGGCGCCAAAGCAAAGCCGTTCTGGTTCGGGAGAGGCGTCAACTCGCCCTCTTGCTCGCGCGACGGGCGGTGGGTGTTCTTCGAATTCTCGGAGCGGGGAAAGCCGATCATCTGGCGAGTCGACCGGCAAAATGGCAAGGCCGAGCCCGTGACGAACAAACTCTCCCGCTTCCCGGCAGTTTCACCCGACGGCCGCACGGTCGCCCTGTACTATTGGAACGAGCAGGCGGAAGCGCCGCGGCAGATTGTCACGGTGCCCGCCGCCGGCGGCGCCCCCTCCAAGGTCACGGACTTGCACGAAGCCGCCCAACTGAGGTCCCTCCGCTGGTCTCCAGACGGGAGAGAACTGTTCTATCTGTTGCTGGAGAATGGACGCGCGGACGTGTGGCGGCAGGCTGTCGGCGGCGGCGCGCCCAGGAAGGTCACCTGTCTTGACGACGACCGGACGACCTCCTTCGACCTTTCTCCGGATGGCACACGCATCGTGTGCTCGCGGGTGGACGGCTGGTCGGATGTGGTGCTGTTCCGGGTTGGCCGCTGATGACTGGGTTCGACCCGCCGCCAGCGTTCAGGATGCATCCTCCGCCTTCCCGCTCATCTCGCGCAGCAGCCAGGCCTTGGCCATCTTCCAGTCGCGTAAGACGGTCTCGGGCGACACCTTGAGCACCTCCGCCGTCTCCTCGGCGGTTAATCCGCCGAAAAAGCGCAGCTCGATCACCTTCGCTTTGCGGTCATCCATCGCCGCCAGCGTGCGGAGCGCGTCGTCCAGTGCGACCAGGTCCGGGTCGCGCTTTGTCCCCACTTCCAGCGCTTCCTCGAGCGAAACCGGCCGTGCCCCGCCACCGCGTTTCTGCTAGCGGCGTGAGCGGAAAAAATCCACCAGCACACGCCGCATCAGTTGCGCCGACACCGCGAAAAAATGCGCACGGTCGCGCCATTGCACGTGACGCGAATCGATCAGCCGCAGGTACACCTCGTTCACCAGTGCGGTGGCCTGCAAGGTGTGCCCCGGGCGCTCGTGGGCCATGTAGCGGCGAGCGATCCGCTTCAGCTCGTCGTAGACCAGCGGCGTCAGCTTCTCCAGCGCGTCGTCGTCGCCGCCTCTCCAGGCCAGCAGCAGCTCGGTCACATTCCGCGTGCGCGGCATATTGTCTGGGGCATTATATCTCCGCATTCCGGCACCGGCGCTTCTCGCGCTTCTGGCCGATGTGGTCTCGATGCTCGCAGACTGTATTGACGCTCTTGATGGACCGATTGGCTTTGTCCACCTCGACGGTGACGACCAGTTCGAGTTTGTTGTCAGCGGGCATCAGACAGCGGTATCCACTAAGATGGAGCTATGGCAAGAGTTGCTGAAACAACGACCACCAGCAAGAACTCCCGCAGAGTGAAGCCGGTTGTTTCGGAGTTGGGCCGGAAACTCCGCCGGATCAGCGAGAAGATCGCGGCGTCGGGCGAGAAGTTGCTCACCCGCCGTGAACTCGAACGAGAACTAGCGGAGCGCCGGGGCCGGGTTCGCTAATCCTGCATGGTGCGGACATTCCTCGATAGCGGCGTTCTGCTCGCCGCTGTGCGATCGCTCGGTCGTGATCGAGAACGGGCACTCGAAATCCTTGAACATCCGGACCGCAGGTTTCTGACCAGCCCGTTCGTTCATCTCGAGCTTGTTCCCAAAGCCATCTTCCATAAGAAGGGGTTAGAGAAGGCGTTTTATGACGAGTACTTCAACGCAGCGGAGTGGTTTCGAGATCTCGACAAGATAGAGGCTGCAGCTCAAATAGAGGCCTCGAAATCGGGGCTTGCTGCCATGGACGCCCTCCATTTGGCCGCCGCGAACCTGTCGCGAGCCGACGAATTCGTCACCACCGAGCGACCCGGAAAGCCGATCTACCGCACGTCTCTGATCAGGATCGTCCACCTCTTTGACTGATTCCCGCGGCTCTGGCCCTTAGCCATTTCTCTGGCGGCTATCTCGATGGCTGGTTTTTCGATGAAGCCGGAAGCCTCGGCTCCGAACGCCTGGAGCGATTCCACTTCCTTGCGCAACTCGCTCTCGCCCGCACAGGCCTGTTCGAGGAACGTGGCCCGTTGTTCCGGCAGCATGCGACGCCGCCCACGCCCCGTCGCCGCCTCTCCAGGCCAGCAGCAGCTCGGTCACATTCCGCGTGCGCGGCATATTGTCTGGGGCATTATATCTCCGCATTCCGACACCGGCGCTTCCAGTTTTCGAGCCGGATTCCCGCCTTCCTGGTTGAGGTCGTCCAACGACCCGAAGAACAAGATCCAGTGAGAGGAGAACTCCCATGAAAAACCAGATCCTGCTTGGGGCCGCCGTGGCCGTCCTTGTGGTCTCCGCCGGCTGCAACAATGACACCAAGAAATTCCACCCTGAAAAAAAAGTATCCCCGGGCCGATAACACGCCTCGCATCTCCCAGGTGGCCCGCGCGTGGGAAATCGAGGGCCGGCCGGGGCAGGATGACACCGACGCCAAGCTGGGCCAAAGTGTCGCCGTGGCCGACTTCAATGGCGACGGCTTTGCCGACATTGCCGCCGGGATGCCGGGAGACAACGGAGGACGCGGCTCGGTCGCAATCATCTACGGCGGTGCTTCCGGCATGGACTTGAATAATCCCGACCTGAGCACCCGCACGCGGATCACTGAACCTGCTGTCGTGGGATTTGGCAACGACCGCGCCGGCGATCAGTTCGGGTACGCGTTGGCGACCGGGGATTTCAACGCCGACGGCCTTGCCGATCTCGCCATCAGCGCTCCCTTTCGTTCCGTGGACGGCAATGCAGGCGCAGGCGAAGTCTATGTCTTGTTGGGCAACCGTGCGAAAGGCCCCGCGGGACTGCTGATCAACAGGTTCACCATCACGCAGACGGGCGCCAACGCATCGAACGAGCCGCACGACCACTTCGGGTTTTCACTCGCCGCCGGCGATTTCGATGGGGACAGCCACTCGGATCTTGCCATCGGCGCTCCAGACGAGGATGTGGAAGCCTATGGAGCGAACAATGCCGGCGCCGTATTCATCAGGTACGGCGGCCCAAACGGCATGGAAAACCGCGGCTATCACTTCATCACGTCGGCAAAGCGCAGTCCGACCACCGGTACGAACACACCACAGACCAATGAGCGTTTCGGCTACAGCCTTGCCGCCGGGCAACTGCACGTTAACCCATATGGCCATCGCGACGATCTGGTGGTCGGCGCTCCCGGCAAGACTCTTCGCTTCCACTCTGTCACCGCGGGAGGTACGCTTGCCTACAACTCGGGCATGGTTTACGTCTTCGATGGCGTCCAGGATCAGCGCACTTTCAACCATGCACTGGACGTCATGCCGAATCTGGCCCCCCTTGGTGTACGCAGCTTCGGACACGCGCTTGCCATCGGCGACTTCAATGGCGACACGAGAAACGATCTGGCGATCGGCGCACCCAGTTCGGGCTACACGGATGCGAGTTCGGGAGGCTTTGTCTTCATTGCCGACGCCGATGCGAACGGACGGGTAGGATCGCTTGCCTATCCAAACGACAATAGACAACGCTATCTTCGGCTGGCCAATCATCACTTCGCTTCGACCGGTGAACGCTATCTCACCCAATTGCCGATCGGGCTCGTAGAGAACGACGACATGCACGGGGCCGCCCTGGTTTCCGCTGACTTCAACCGCGATGGCTACGCGGACCTCGCCGTCGGCGCATTCAGGGAGGACTGGGATGGGGCGACCAACACGGGCGTGGTCTACATTTACCTGGGCGGCCAGAACGGCCTGCGCCGCGACATCCCGAACCAGTTTTTCCTCGACCAGACGCCTGAGGGCGCGAATGAGGCCCACGACTGGTTCGGCTATGCACTTGCGGCGGGCAATGTCGACGGCGACCGGGATGGCTTTCCCGATCTCGTGATCGGCGATCCGCGGGAAAACAATGGCTCGCAAGACGCCGGCGCGGTCTTTCTGGCGAGGACGATCGGCGCCGCCCCCGGGCAGTTCCAGGGACAGTGGTCGGGGACCGTGAACGGCGACTACGGAACCAGCGGCACTTTGACTCTGAATCTCACCGACCGCGATGGGGTGGGCGGGACCGCACGCCTTGACAACATCACTAAGAACGCCTGTAATCTGCGGGACGTGGTTCTCGGAGGCAGGGCCACGGTGGTCGCCGCGAGAACCACGGAGACTCACGCTGCCGGCACGCTGGCGGATCTGACAGTCCCCAGCATTGTGAATAGCATCTCGCTCTCGATGGACGTAAACGGCAATCAGCTTTCGGGAACAATCACGGTGACCAGCGACTGGTGCGATGTCACACAGGCGATCAACAATCTGACCAGGACGCCTTAGGCCGGCAGCCAAGGTTCAGAGGCAAACGCACCCCAAGGCCACGGGGTGCGTTTGCTTTTTTGTTTCCAGTTTTCGAGCGCAGTTCCCGCCTTCGCACCGCCTTCTCCCATGACGCATGGAGAAGAAGGCGATGTGCTGCTGCTCGGTGCGCTCCCGGCGCCGGCGTGGCAGCAAGGCCGCAACGGCCGGGTAGCCCTCCTGCGTGTGGGAAGCCCCGGCGCAGCCGCGTACCGCTTCCACTTCGAGCAATTGCGCATTCCTCCTGGCGCAAGCCTGTTCCTTTACGGAATTGACTCCTCCGGGGCCGTCACTACGGCCTTTGGGCCATACGAAGAGGCTGGGCCGCTGGACACCGGCGAGTTCCGTTCAAGAATCCTCTCCGGATCTCAAGCCGTCATCGAGCTTCAGGCGAGTGAGCCCATGAACTGGCCCTTCCATCTCGAGCGAATCACCCGCATGGACGCGGCCACGCTGCATTCCCTGCGGCAAGCAGATGTTCCGGGGCTCCATGAAACCGAAGTGGAGCGCAAACCGCCGCGCGGCGAGCGCCGCTCCTGCCTCTTCCGAGGCCAACGCCGGGAGTGCGAAATCATCAACGGCCAGGCAGTGGTTGAAGGCGACATCGTCGTCGGACCCGCCGATGAGATCGAGCCAGGCGGATCGAAATCCGACGTCCGCGAGGCCATGGGTATCGCCGGGGCGCAGTACCGCTGGCCAAGCGGCGTTATTCGCTACACGATCGACGCCTCACTCGTCGTGAATGGAGCTACGGATGCCCGCATCACCGCCGCCATCCAATATTGGAACCAGACGCTTCCGGGAATTCTGGCGCTCCGCAACGGACAAGCCGACTACGTGAAATTCAGGCAGGCCGCCGGCAGCAGCGTGTGCCAGTCCAGTGTCGGCCGCAGAGGGGGCGTCCAGACCATCGACATTGGCAGCGGATGCAGCACCGGCAACGTGATTCACGAAATCGGCCACGCCGCCGGCCTTTTTCACGAGCATACCCGCGAAGACCGCGACAACTATGTCGTGATCGTGTGGGCCAACATCTGGCCGGACAATACGATCACGGCTCCATCATGCACCACAATGCGTTCGCGTTCACCCGAGATCGTGGGGCCAACGGTGGGGATGCAGACGATCTTTCCCATTTGCCTTCCGGACGGCGTCGTCATGGGTCAGCGAAACGCCTTGTCATCGGGGGACATCGCTGGAGTGAAGAATTGACCGTCGCCGGCCGCACCGTGATTGTGCACCAGGGCCTCTAGGTTTTTTCCGCCCGCATCGGGACGCATGTGCCGCGGGCGCATCCCGTTTACCAGTAGAACAGGCGGAAGATCATTTCCGTGAGCCGCACACTGCTTAAGGACAAGTAGAGGCCGAGGCTGGTGGCGGTCAACGCAACCAGCAGCAGAATGAAGCCGAAGCGCGCCAGCTCGAGATAGATCATGGGAGGAATGCGGGCGATCAGCAGCAGCTTGGACCCATCGAGCGGAGGCACGGGGAGCAGGTTGAACAACGCCAGGTAGACGCTGAGCTGCGAGGCGCGGCCCGCAAATTCGCTGAACGGCGCATAGAGCGCTCCGCTGAAAACTGCCGCGCCGGCGAAGAGCACCGCCAGCAGGATATTGCTGGCCGGGCCTGCCAGCGCTACCATCACGAGACCGTAGAGACCGAAGCGGAGCCGGGCGGGGTTCGTATTCACAGGGCGGCCCCAGCCGAGAAAGCCGCCTCCGATGAGCGAGGTGATCGCGGGCAGGATGATCGTGCCCAGCAGGTCGATGTGCGACGGCGGATACAGCGTGAGCCGGCCTTCTTGTTTGGGCGTGTCATCGCCCAGCATCGAGGCTACCCAGGCGTGCGCAAATTCATGCGGTACAGTGAGGATGCACAGCAGGCAAACGTTGAGGATGGCGAGCTCGATGTTCATCCGGTCCCCCGATACGCCAGCCACAAACGCAGCAGATGCCGCCGGCGCTCCGGCTCCGGATAGTCCTCGAAGGCCGTCCTGCTATGCAGGATGAAGCGATTGTTGACGAATTGGATGTCGCCGCGCCGCATTTCGAACTCGACCGCGATCCCCTGCCGGCGGCAGATGCTCTCCAGATAGTCGATCGGATCCGTGTCAGCCGGGCTGAGCGGCACACCGGCGGTCTCGTGACCCTTCATCAGATTGAACCGGAAATAGCGGATGGTGAGGTTGTCGCGGAACATAAAAACCGGCGCGTTGAGCGTGACGGGCTCGCCAGGCCTCAACTCCGCCTGGCGGTCGAACAAGTAGGGCAGGTAGAGGCGCTCGAGATACTCCGGGCGCTCTTCGAGCAGAGTATTGTGCAACGTTTGCGCGCTCGCGATGGCGGTGACCCCGCCGGACCGGGCCATCCGCAGCGCCAGCAAGCCCACGATGTCCGGCGTGTTGCCGGCGTAGGCCGCCGAGGAATCGGTGTGGAAATCGATCGCCGACGCAGTCCTCGAGATGCGCACCCCAAGCGTGCCATATTGCTTCACAAAATCGTAGCCCTCGTCGCGCACGGAGAACAGAAGGTCGCCGTTGCGGTTTTGCACAATCGGCTGTCCAAGCAACGTCGCGATGCCGTAGTACAGGATCGCGGCTTGTTCTTCGGTGTATTCATCGACCGGCAGCCCGCGGAGGACGGCGAAGCCGCGGCCGGACTCGAGATCCAGCCGCAAAGCCTCCCCGTCCCTGGCGAATGAGGGAACGTCGTAATCGGCGGCCGACAGCTCGGCAAGGCGCTTCCCCTCCTTCTGAATGCGCCGCATCGAACGGTCCAGCTCGGCAAGCATGGCCGGCGACAGCTCCGAGGTCCAATCCGCGGCGCTGCGGAAATCGCTGCCACGCCAGGCGCCGCTGCCGGTAAACGGCGCGTCGTGAACCGGCGTTTGTTCGATGATCATGTCGGGAGCCTCTTTTGGGCCTGCGTGATGCGCCCTCATGGCCGCGAGCTGCTAGACCAGCATAGCAATGCCGCCGCTGTGCTATTCTGATCTGGTCGTTCATCACCCGCCACCACGTGTGGGCGCGTAGCTCAACTGGCAGAGCAACTGACTCTTAATCAGTAGGTTGAAGGTTCGATTCCTTCCGCGCTCACCACCCAAGATAACGCCTGATAAAGGGCGCGTGGGCTTCATGACACGTTCATGACACGGGCATTCGTCATAGAGCAGCGCGCACTGTCATACAATCGGTGATTAAAGGCCAATCTGCGCCTGGTCGGTGTCGTGCGCCCAATCGAGGGTCAGAGAAAGGAGGCATGATCGTGGCAATCTCCATAGTGCCGGGTTCGGCTTCGGTCGCGGTGACGTCGCGCCCTGGCGTCAATGCGCCCGCCGTAAGCGCTACCAACGTCCGGTTTACTTCTCGGACCATCCAGGCGACCGGCCAGGTACGGTTCAACGGTTCGCCCGGCGATTCCACAGCCGGCTGGTTCATCGGCTGGATACAGGCTCAGTGGATTGAAACCAACTGGGGGTATTTCCGTGGCAGGCTGAATAATCACGGCAGTGTTTTCCATCAACGTGCACGCGCGCCCGCACGCCCCAATCAGGCTTGCCGTGACACCGTCGGTCCCGTCACTGACATTTTCTATTCCCTCAGCGCCGGGTTGCGCTCGGGTATCACCAGTGCGGCGTTTCCTGCCACGGTGTCGGTAGTTTTCCGGGACACCCCAGGCGAAACGTACCCCATTTCCGTCGTCAACTCGCTGACCAGTCAACCTAACTTTATCCGTGAAGTCCAGCTCGAGTTTCACTTCTGCACGATTTTTGTGGTGCGAGATCCCGGCGGGGTCTTCCGTCAACTGAAACACCTCTACTGGAACATGCACTGGCAGTATCGCTTCTCTCCGACGGCTTTTCCACCCGGACCCGGCTCGCTGACCGTTACTCCGGTGGCGGCCGGTATTGGCGGTAATTTAAGCCGGGCTTTTTCCGGGGCGGCGACAGACCGGCGGTTTGCGGGCGTCCTGACTTCGGTGCAGACGCAAAACTGTAACCAAGTGGCTAGCGCCGCGTTCACTAGTCCAAACGTGCGGGAGGCGCGAGTATGGGAAAATTTCGATGTCAGACGGTGACCCAGGCCATTTTTCTGGTCGCAGTCCTCGCGAACGGGTGTTCTGGAGACGCTATGCAATCGGTTGTTGTTAACAATCTCCCTAAGGCCGGTGCGTTCTCGGTTGTCAACAAAGGTGCGGATATTGAACTCCAACGCAGCGTCGTGGTGGAAAAGAGAGAAAAGAATGGCTGGACCAGGACTGAAGCTGACGTGCGACTGATAGGAAGTTGCACGGAAAGCGAGACGGGCGCCACTCGCCTGGTTCGCCGTGGTGAAACGCTTGTCGTCGTCCCGTGGAACGGGTGGAGCTGCGACGGCCAGTGTCCGCGGCCTTGCCGGGCGAACATTTACCTTGGTCCGGGCGAGTTTCGTTTTGTCGTAATGTCAGCCGACCGGCGGCAGCGTTTTGTAGGGCCGTCGTTCCGGCTTGGGCCCGAACCTAAGAACTGAGGCCCGGACCGAGTGACCTGCCGCGCCGCGCTCCGTTGTGCGGGCGAGTTGGAGTCGGAGGCTCCTATAGTAGCCCGATTCTAAGCCGGTGGAGTGTCCTGGCGCTTGGCGGTACCCGAGATGATCACGCCGGGATCAGTCTGTATGAACTGAAGCTCTTTCCCGTCCACAGCGACAACGACGTCGAAGCCGGCCACAAATCCCTGAACCCTCATCCGCACTGAGCCCGTACAGTCCTCGTTCACTGTGTACGTGCCCGTGAAGCTGCGGCGTTCGATGCGGCCATTCGTGCTGGCGGTGTCCTTACCCTCAAGATTTCCTTCTCCGTCAGCAGTCAGCTTTCCCGCTGCCGCGAAGAAGTAGAGGTTTCCATCGACGATCGCAGTACCGCTGTTTGCGAAGGTATAGACCCCCCGAACGGTTTTGTTCGAGCAGGTTGGCGTCTGCGCGACGGCGGACGCGGCGACAAGAGCAACCAACACAAGAGTGTGAGACATACACCTGAATTATGCACACAATCGGCGCACCGAGCGCTGATCTCGCTCGGCTGATGCCGTCTGTCGTTGAGTAGGTCAGTCCGGTTTTCGTTCGAAGATCCGGCTCACCGGCACGGAAACCGGCGACGTGGTCACAGAGCTCACAACTGGACAGAACGGCTCGTTCACCGCGCCGCTGCTGCGTCTCGCGAACTACTCGATAGACGCGGAACAGGTCCGATCCTCGATCGCCCGCCGCCTTGGCATGGATATCGGCGCCCTGAAGCCAGCAGACCTGAGTGTCGAGGGCGTCGTTGAAATGATGCTCGACGCCAACCGCCACTATGACCAACCGCTCAGCGACGAAAGGCTCTTTGCGTGGCAGGCTTCACTGTTTCCTACCGGACGCAGTGGCATGAACAAGATCAGGGTAGGGGCCTGGCGCGACGACAGCGCCGGCCCGATCGGGAAGTAGCACATTCATTTCGTGGCTCCTCCTGCGGCACGCCTGGACGGGGAAATGAAGGCATTCCTGAACTGGTTTAATGCAAACGCCGACATTGATCCGGTCCTAAAAGCGGGGCTGGCCCATCTCTGGTTCGTGACCATCCATCCGTTTGATGATGGCAACGGCCGCATTGCGCGCGCCATCGCCGATATGGCTTTGGCACGTTCCGAGAACAACCCGCAACGCTTCTACAGCATGTCGGCGCAAATCCAGCAGGACCGCGGTGCTTATTATGACATCCTCGAGCAGACGCAGAAAGGGTCGATGAACATCACTCCTTGGATGGAATGGTTCCTCGGCTGTCTGGGCCGCGCCATTGACGGTGCACAGAGTACGCTCAGCGCTGTACTCGCCAAGGCTCGCTTCTGGGAGCACATTCAGGGTGTCCCGCTCAACAAGCGCCAGCGTCTTGTGCTGAACCGGTTGCTCGACGGCTTCGAGGGCAGGCTGACGTCGAAATACGCGAAGCTCGCCCAGTGCTCCCAGGATACGGCTCTGCGGGACATCCTGCCTCTCGTCGAACGCGGCATTCTCGTACGCAATCCGGAAGGGGGGCGCAGCACAAGTTATGCGCTCGCCAGCATTCCATAGTGATACCGGGTGAAATCCTCGATGATGTTGGTGTCGGCAAGAACGTCCACTAGCAATTCCAGTCATCCTCACGGGTGTAGATGCTGTCTCGGCTCATCGCCTCGTCTGAGAGCGGCGCAATGCCCTCGGGATCAGATCAGCAGCTTCGTCGAGCCCTCTATCGACCTCCTCGGCGGTGAGCTGCTTTGGCGTGCGAACGGCTGGCGAGTGATAGATGAGGTAGGCCTTCACGACCTCATCAACGGGGATACCCGTTGCCTTCGCTTCTGCGACGAAGCGTGCTTCGAGCTCGGGAGGGAGTTCGAGGGTAATGGTCATCAGATCCCTTCCTTTCTTAATGGTGCCAAGTTGATTTCAACTCTGGGCGCCGGATGCTGTCACGGCGGGCGCTGACGAGATGCGAGGGTGAGATCAAGATAGGCGGCATCGTAAGAAGTGATCTGGTGGTGGGAGGCAAGTTCGCTGAGGCGGGGCAAGTCGGCGACGGTTGGCGGTGGGTCGATGAGAACGCGGAAGTTTTCAACTGCTCGTGAAATTCGTTGGCGCGGTCCAAGGGGATACGTTTACGCCGGACGGCTTATCGAGCAGACGGTCGGAAAATGGAGTCTGCTCGTCTTCACAGCACCACGGCAGGCAGGCCGAGACATCCAGTACGAAAGCCTGCATTAGTAGCGGTGGCCAAGATGAGCGTATTCGCGCAGCGACACGCCTTCGCGTTGAAGCCGGACACCCTTGCGCAACTCGCGTATGCGTTCAACAGCGCGGCGGCGGGCTTCCAGTGAGGCCGCAGGCGACTGTCCCCGGTTTCTTACTTAGCGCCGTGGAAGGGGTTGAAATCTGTGCTCGTGTCGTACACGTCGACCCCTTCGGCGCGCTTGAGAGAATTGACCACCAGGTACGTCAGCGGAGTGGCGGCTGCTTCATACAACACCTTGCCCAGGTAACCGGACAGAATCAGCGTGCCGATGGTCGCCAGGTTGAG
>JACQDF010000332.1 GCA_016201205.1 Acidobacteriota bacterium | reverse complement strand
TCTTTGGCGGAGTCGTAGAAACGCCGGAACGGAATTCGCGCGATCAGCATCACCGCGCCCAGCACACCGCCCACGAAGAGAATCTGGGCCGCGTACATCGTGAGAATCAGCTTGCCGAGGCCGTACAGCACTCTGAATCCCTTGGCGCCGACGGTGACTGCGATCGCCGCGCCCACACCCACCGGCGCCAGGTACATGACGTACCCGGTGTAGCGGAACATTACTTCGGCGAGAGATTCGCAAAACGCGACCACCGGCCTGGCACGCTCCCCGATGGCCGCGCAGGCGGCTCCGAACAGGAAGGCGAAGACAACAATTTGAAGCACCTCGCCGCGCGCCATGGCGTCCAGGATGCTCGAGGGGAAGGTGTGCTCGAGCACGCTGGTCAGGCTGGCCGGCGCTGGCTGGATCGGATCCCCGGCCGCGGGCGACAGCGTCATTCCGGCGCCGGGCTTGACAAGGTTGACGGCGGTGAGGCCCAGCACGAGAGCAATGGTGGTGACGATTTCGAAATAGACGATTGCTTTGACGCCGATGCGGCCCATGGTCTTGACGTTGCCGCTGCCGGCGATGCCGAAGACGAGCGTGCCGAACAGCAGCGGAGCGATGATCGACTTGATGAGGCGCAGGAAGATGTTGCTGACGGGAGAAAGCCGGGAAGCGGCTTCGGGCGCAGCCACCCCCGCTGCGATGCCGGCCGCCATACCCACAAAGATCCAGGCCGTCAGCGACAGCCGCTTCATCGCTCGCCCCACTTGAGCTTGGCGCGAAGCACGTCAAAGAAGAGATGCGCGGGCGGCCGCACGAGGCTGATGCAATTCTCAGAGGCTTTCGAGACGATGCGGTCGCCGCGTTTGAGCGGCTCGCCGACCTGGCCGTCGATGGTGAGGTAGGAAACGTCGTCCAGGTCTTTGCACTCGATGGTGATCACGCTCGAGTCGGGCACGATGACGGGGCGGTTGGTGAGCATATGCGGGCAGATGGGCGTGATGGCCAGCGCGGCGACGGAGGGGAAGATGATGGGGCCGCCGGCAGCGAGGGAATAAGCGGTCGAGCCGGTGGGGGTCGAGATGATTAGGCCGTCGGCGCGGTAGGTGCAAACAAAGTGGTCATCGACGTAAGTGTCAAGAGTTACCATGCGCGCAAGAGTGCCTTTGGTTACAACAGCGTCGTTGAGAGCTTCGTACCCGGCGATCGGCTCGTCATTCCGCACCAGCGTACAGGCAAGCATGCGGCGGCGGCCGGTGCGATGCTCGCCTTTGAGAGCGCGATCGAGCTCGGGAAAAATGTTCTCGACGGTGATCGCGGTAAGGAAGCCGAGGCCGCCCAGGTTCACGGCGAACAGGGGAATGTCGCGCCCGGCGACGGTGCGGGCGGCGCTGAGCAGCGTGCCATCGCCCCCCAGGACAATCAGAAGTTGCGCATCCTGCGGCACCAGGTCGCGCTCCACCGGCTCGACGCCTTCGACGTAACCGGCCGTGCTCTCGTCGCAGCGATAGCGGATGCCGCGTTCGGCCAGCCACGCCAGCAGTTCGGGGACCAGCTTCCGCGCCGGTGGCGCGTCAGGTTTGCTGATGATGCCGACGCAGTCAATGATGGGCATACAAGAGAAACTCGCGGTTTCCTTCGGCGCCGAGGATCGGACAGGGCGCTATCGATGTATGATAGCCGAGCGCCTCGACGGCGTGTCGCACTTTTTCGCAAGCCGACAGGTGAACAGCCGGATCACGCACGATGCCGCCTTTGCCCACCTGCTCCCTGCCTGCCTCAAACTGCGGCTTGACCAGGATCACGAAAGAACCGCCAGGCTCCAGAAGTGCGGGGAAACGCGGGACAAGCAGGGTCACGGAAATGAAGCTGACATCGCACACGATCAGGCCGGCAGGCTCCGGCAGATCCTCCGGCCCGAGGTAGCGCGCGTTGCGGTTTTCGTACAGGGTGACCCGTGGATCGATGCGAAGCCTCCAATCGAACTGGCCGGAGCCGGTGTCGACGGCATAGACATGCCGAGCGCCGTGCTGGAGCAGGCAATCGGTAAAACCGCCGGTGGAGGCGCCGATATCGAGGCAGACTTTGCCGGCGGGGTCGATCGAGAAGACCTCGAGGGCGGCTGCCAGCTTGAGTCCGCCGCGGCTCACATAGGGCAGGCGGCCGCGGATTTCCAAGCGCGCGTCGCCAGCGATCGTTCGGCCGGGCTTGTCGACTCTTTGGCCGTTGACGAATACTTCCCCGGCGAGCACCAGGGCCTGAGCCTTCTCACGCGACTCCGCCAGACCGCGCTCGACCAGCAGCAGGTCGGCGCGAAGCTTGCGGGCGGTCTTCATGCGTTGCGGTGGACAATCAAGTCCGCCAGATCATGGAGGCGGGCGGCGCGCTCGCCGAACATGGCGAGGGCGGCATGGGCGCGTTCGAGTTCGCGCCCGGCCATGCGCCTGGATTCTTCCAGGCCGTAGACGGCGGGAAAGGTGATTTTGTGCTGGGCGGCGTCCTTGCCGGCGGTCTTGCCGAGCGTTTCCGACGGCTGCTCGATGTCGAGGATGTCATCGACGATCTGGAAGGAGAGTCCGATGTGCCCGCCGTAGCAGGTGAGTGCGGTGAGCTGCTCCGGAGCCGCGCCCGCGTAGATGGCGCCCATGCGGACGCTGGCGCCGAGCAGCGCGCCGGTCTTGGCTCGGTGGATTGCTTCCAGCCGCTCGGCGGTGGGCGGGGCGCCTTCGCCTTCCAGATCGCGCACCTGGCCGGCGATCATGCCTTCGGTGGTGCCGGAGGCGGTGGCCAGCTCGGCCGCCAGCGCGGAGCGGGTCGGGCAGTCGGCGCGCGGCAATTGAGCCAGGACCTGAAACGCGAGCGTGAGCAGCGCGTCGCCGGCGAGGATCGCCATCGCCTCGCCAAACACCTTGTGGCTGGTCGGGCGGCCGCGGCGCAAATCGTCGTTGTCGAGCGCGGGCAGGTCGTCATGAATCAGCGAATAGGTGTGGATCAACTCGAGCGTGCAGGCTGCTGTTTCGATGCCCTCGAGGCGCTGGCCGATGGTGCGAGCCGCTTCCATGCACAGAATGGGGCGGAGGCGCTTGCCGCCGGCAAAGAGGCTGTAGCGCATGGCGCGATGGATGGATTCCGGAGACTGCGTTTCCGGGGGCACGATGCGATCCAGCGCCTGGTCCACCAGCGCCTGCTGCTCCATGATGTAAGCGGCCAGCGACATGATCAGGAGTTTTCGGGGGTGCGGAGAGGCTCCGGAGTGACGCGGTCGCCGCGGCGGATGAGCTGCTCGACCCGGGTCTCGGCCTCTTCGAGCTGTTTGCGGCAGGCGGCGCTCAATTCGGTGCCTTTTTCGAACAATTCGAGGGCGCGATCGAGGGGAAGGTCGCCGCCTTCGAGCTGCTTGACGACCGCTTCCAGCTCGTTGAGACTGGCTTCGAAGCTTTGCGCCGGCTTGGAATCTTCGGGCATCGCTTCATTCTAGCGCGGTCCCCTTGCCCTGAACCGAACCGCCGCTTGCCGGGAAAACCTCCGGGGGCGCTCGCCATCGCGGAAGGCTTGATCGGCCAGGCGAAGCAGAAGGCGTCGCCCGCTGCCGTGCTCGGTCAGAAGGGCGGTTCCGTCACATCGCAGAGGCACGGACCGCAGCACTACAGCCAGATGGCAGCAAGGCGCAAGACGCCGGCGGGGGGAAGACCGAGGAAGCAGTAATGCCTAGCGGTAGGGTCAGGCGCCTATTCTTCCTTTGGCTGCGACGATTGTGTTGTGAAGCCTCGTAACGAGAATAGTACTCCCTGAACAAGCTCGCCCGTTTGTGCTAACAGTTCCAGTCTTCGATAGATGTTTTCGGTCGAGTCGGGCGAACGTAACCCAACCCCAACTACAGCCACAGCTCGCAAGTCCTCAAAAACTCTGTAGACAACGCGGTATTGCTGCCAAGCGAAACTGCGATACCCGTCCAATGTTCCCTGAAGTTCCCGCGAGCACCCAAGTGGATCGGCTGCTACCTTCTTCAGCAGGTCGGATTTCAGTGGACCCTTCATGTGTTTGGGAATTATGGTCTTGATGTCAATGAGGGCATTTCTGGTGAACTTGAGTACGTACACTAGTCCTCCGCAAGAGCCTCCTCCAGCGAATGGAGTTTGCCTAAGCGAAGGTCTTCCTCAAGCGTGTCCGCCGCTGCCAGGATTTGATTGAACAACTTTCGGTCCATAGCGATTTCCAGGGTCTCAACAAGGCTCTCCAGCTTCTCGCGGATTTGATCGAAGTACTGCTTGTCAAGCACTACCCTTTCTTCCTCTTCGTTGTGTGCCTTGATAAGAAGCACCTTTTGGCCACGGGCTCGTCTCAACAGTGCGCTTTGATGCTGTCGGAGCTCAGTGCGGCTAACCTCTTGAATCTCGGCATTCGCTAAGGCCCTTGGGGACATTGTACACTCTCCTTGTACAACTAGGCAATACCCTTTGTACAAGTCGATCGTACAGCAAGCGCCGGGTGCTCTACAATTGCCTGCCAAAAACAATGTTTTGCAGCAATCTGCAACTCACAAACTATTGTAAACAAAGGGAATAAATAATCTACTACTCAAACAATGCTATGTTGTGCTAAGATAAGGCTGCTATGGAAGCCAGGAAAGCATCGGTGGAGACCTTCCCAAGTATCAATACAAGGAAAAAACGACCCTACGGCAAGTCCCCTCTCGAATTTGATCTATCACAAGCCGTTGAAGCGATTGGCCGTTTTGCGCAGGAAGGCAAGGCTCTCCCAGTAACAAAGCTGGCGATTCTGCTCGGCAACACAACCACGAGTAGTGCCTTCACAAAGAAGCTCCGGGCTCTATCGTGCTTTGGGCTGCTCGATGACCAGGCCGATGGAAGCTTCGCGCTAACAGAGAGGGCGCTGGCCATAGGCCTTCCGCGCTCTGCTGAAGATCAAGCCCAAGCCATGAAGGAAGCGTTTCTTCAAATCGAGCAATTCAATCTTCTTTTTAGACAACACAAGGGAAAGCTACTGCCGGCCGATGAATTCCTCAGGAACATTCTGGAGCATGAAGGCGGAATACCCCGCGAGTTTTCGGATGTGTGGGTTAAGCAGTTTAAGACTGGCGCCATGACCGCCGGCCTTTTTCACGGTCGCGGAGACGGGAAAATTCAAATCGTTGAATCTCCAGTAGTAGGCGAGACCACGCCCTATGTTGAAGATGTCAAGGAAAAAGAGAAAAGCGCCCCAGGCAGCGATACATTGCAGGACGACACGAAAAAACCGTTGGCCCGAGCAGACCGTCAGCCTTTGAAATCACAGGCTTCCGGCCATTACACGCGGATTGATTTCTCCGATGGTCGCCAAGCGGAAATCATGATACCCGACCGTCTAACGCCAAGGGACGCACAAAAGCTCCAAAAAGCACTTGATGGGGTGAAAGTCATCATCGAATCAATGATTTACGAAGACTGATACGCAATTCGGCACGTCGCCGTGAAGGATGTGCAATGCGACGAAATCTGGAGCTTCATTCAGAAGAAGGAAAAGCTGGTCCAGACCGACGATGATCCGCACTTCGGCGATGCCTGCTGCTTCGTTGCCATCGAGTGCCACTCCAAGCTAGACCGCGCCACACCCGAAGGCGAGCGCTACAGCCCCGCCGAAGTGGTGAGCACGGAGGTGGTCCCAATTTGCGGCCAGCCTGACCCGAAACGAATCTGTACGTCGCACGTCGACGGTCAGACCTTGACCATGCGAACCAACATCCGGCGATTCACAAGGCTGACGAACGGCTTATAGCCTCGTACTTGTCACGCCTTCTGCTGGCGTCGTCGAGCCGCTCGTCAATGGTCATTCCCTTCTGCTTCATAAGACTCATTCTATCGCCAACGCACCTTTCAGGCCCTGAACCGTTCCTACCGCAGGACCTTCTTCACCAATTCCCCATGGATGTCCGTCAGCCGGAAGTGGCGGCCCTGGAACTTGAACGTGAGCCGCTTGTGGTCGATCCCAAGGCAGTGCAGGATGGTAGCCTGCAAATCGTGCACGTGGACGCCGTCGGCGACGATGTTGTAAGAGAAATCATCGGTTTCGCCGAGGGTCAGGCCGCCTTTCACGCCGCCGCCGGCCAGCCACATGGCGAAGTTGCGCGGGTGGTGATCGCGGCCGTAATTGGCTTCGGTCAGCTTGCCCTGGCAGTAGACGGTGCGGCCGAATTCCCCGCCCCAGACGACCAGCGTCTGCTTGAGCAGGCCGCGCTGCTTCAGGTCCATGACCAGAGCCGCCGAGGCCTGGTCCGTGCCTCGGCATTGCAGCGCCAGATCGCGCGGCAGATCGGCGTGTTGATCCCAGCCGCGGTGATAAAGCTGAACGAAGCGCACACCGCGCTCGATGAGGCGGCGCGCCATCAGGCAGTTGAAGGCGTACGTGCCGGGCTTGCGCGAGTCGGAGCCGTACAGCTCGAAGGTCTTTTCCGGCTCTTTGGAAAGATCCATCAACTCCGGCACGGAGGTTTGCATGCGGAACGCCATCTCATATTGAGCGATGCGCGTCTCGATCTCCGGATCGTGGAAAGCCTCCGAGCGGAGCCTGTTGATCCTGGAGATGGCATCGAGCATCTGACGGCGCGTTTCGCGCGAGAGCCCGGGCGGGTCTTCCAGATGAAGCACCGGCTCCCTGCCGCCCCGGAAGCGCACGCCCTGGTGATTCGAGGGCAGGAATCCGTTAGACCACAGGCGGGAGAACAAAGGCTGGTCGACGTTGAGCCCGTTGGCTTGCGAGATGAGAACGACAAACACGGGCAGGTTCTCGTTTTCACTCCCGATGCCGTAGCTGACCCATGCTCCCATGCTGGGGCGGCCGGGCTGCTGGCTGCCGGTCTGGATGAAGGTGATGGCGGGATCGTGATTGATCGCCTCGGTGTGCATCGTTTTGATGATGGCGATGTCGTCCGCGACCTTGGCCGTGTGAGGGAGAAGCTCGCTGATCCAGGCGCCGCACTGGCCGTGCTGCGCGAACCTGAACATCGAGGATGCGACCGGCAGCGTTCCCTGCCCCGAGGTCATGCCGGTGATGCGCTGGCCCATGCGAACCGACTCGGGGAGTTCCGCGCCCTGGAGGCTCTTCAGCTTCGGCTTGTAATCGAACAGGTCCATCTGCGAGGGGCCGCCGGATTGGTGCAGAAAGATGACGTGCTTCGCGGTCGGCTCATGGTGCGGAAGACCGTCGAGCTTGGCGGCCGAGGCGAATGCGGCTGCGCCGAGGCCGGTGCCGGTGAGGCCGAAGAAGTGGCGGCGGGTGCAGGTGAGCCGGAGGTGATCGAGCGGGTGCATGCGCTACTCCTTCGTGATGACCTCATCGAGGTTCAGGACGGCGCTGGCAACCGTGGTCCAGGCCGCGAGTTCCACCGGGTCGAGATTGGCTGCGGGTTTCGATTCTCCAACGGCGATCAGCTTCCTGGCGCTGTCGGGATCACGGCGGTAGATGGCGCGCTGCTTTTCGGCGAGCTGTGCGAGCAGCTTCACCTCGGAAGGCGCCGGCGACCGCGCGGCGGCGAGCTGATAGGCCATCGTGATGCGCGCGCTCGAGGACGGCCGCGACCCGGCAAGCACCTTCTCGGCCAGCGTGCGGGCCGCTTCCACGTACGTCGGGTCATTCATCAGCACCAGCGCCTGGAGTGGAGTGTTCGTGCGCGCCCGGCGCGCGACGCACTTTTCCCGGTCCGGCGCATCAAAGGTGGCCAGCGATGCCGGCGGCACCGTGCGCTTCCAGAAGGTGTACATGCTGCGGCGGTACAGATCCTTGCCGTGGCTCTCGACGTACGTTTGCGCGCTGAATACGTCTCCGTAGGCCATTTCTTCCCAGAGCACCGGGGACTGGTAAGGGAAGACGCTGGGGCCGCCGACGTCGCGGTTGAGCAGGCCGCTGATGGACAGCGCGTTGTCGCGGACCACTTCGGCAGGCAGGCGGAAGCGCGACATGCGCGCCAGCAGCTTGTTCTGGGGATCGCGCTCGATGAGCTCCGGCGTGGCCTTCGAGCTTTGGCGGTAGGTGGCCGAGGTGACGATGAGCCGCTGGAGCGCCTTCACGTCCCAGCCGGTGCGAATGAATTCCGTCGCCAGCCAGTCGAGCAGCTCGACGTGTGTGGGCGGCGAGCCTTGAGAGCCGAAGTCTTCGGAGGTTTCCACAAGCCCCGCGCCGAAGCAGATCTGCCAGAATCTGTTGACGGCGACGCGAGAGGTGAGCGGATGCGACGGGTCCACCAGCCATTGCGCGAGTCCCAGACGGTTCAGCGGGGCGCCTTGCGGGAGCGGCGGCAAGCTGGACGGGACGGCGGGTGTCACCTTTTCCGTCTTGTTGCGGTAGTCGCCACGGGCCAGGATGTACGTTTCACGCGGCTTTTTCAGCTCGTCCATCACCATCGAGGTGACCACTTCCTTGTCGAGCTTTTCCCTGGCGGAGCGAAGCAGCTTCAGCTCGGCGTAGGCGTGGCGCTGGGCGTCGCCGGCGGCATACGTGAGGAAGTAATCGCGCAGGCGGTCCTTCTGGTCGCGCGTCCGCCTGGCGGCGGGCGTGTGCAGGATGCCGCGGACGGGCGCGTCGACGGCAAGCTGGCGGACTTCCCCGGCCGTCAGGACACGCGGATAGAAGCGCACGTCGTCGAGTTGGGAGCGCAGAGGCTTGTCGACGGCTTTGTCACCCGTGCCCCAGGAGGCGCCGCCGGCCATAGCTCCGGAAGGCTGCTCACGGAGAATCTCGACTTCGGCGGGCTCGCCATCGAGATAGAGCGTTACCCGGCCGTCATAAGTGACGGCGACGTGAGTCCATTCGCCCTGCACGATATGTTTCCTGCTGCGCAGTTCGAGCGAATCGCCGAGCTTGACACGGAGCCGGGCGCCGCGCTTGAGATCGCCGATCGAGATGGCTTCTTCGAGGCGAATCAGAAACGAACCCGCCCCACGATGCAGGATCGCCTGTTCGAGCTTGTTGTTCAGGCGAAGCCAGAAGGCGGCCGTGAAGGTGTCCGCATCGAATGCGCCCCAATCGACTTGCGTTTCGCCGTCGAAGGAAAGCGACTGTCCCGAGGGCCCGCTCGAAAAGGTGGGATTGCCGGCGATGAGCCGGGCGTGACGGTAGTTGCCCGATAGATCGGAAAACGTGCCGTCGAGATCAAAGTGGGCCAGCGCGCCGCGCGGACCGCCCGATGGCTCCGCCGTCTTAGCCCAGGCTTCGAGTGCTGCGCCGGTTTCTTTTTCGGGCAGCGCTTTTTCGCGTGACTGGATGGCCTGTTCGATCTCGGTGAGCCGCGCCTGTTGAATCTCATCGGGGAGCGGCAGTATCGGCTTGGCGTTGCCTTCTTTGCCGTCCAGCCCCTTTTCATCAATGTTGTGGAAGAAAGCGAAGAAGCGGTAGAAATCGCGCTGGCTGATGGGGTCGTACTTGTGGTCGTGGCAGCGCGCGCAACCCATGGTCATCGACATCCAGGTGTTGGCGGTGGCTTCGACGCGATCCACGATGTACTCGACGTGATACTCCTCGGGGATGGCGCCGCCTTCGTAGTTGATCATGTGGTTGCGGTTGAAGCCGGTGGCGAGCTTCTGGTCGCGGGTGGGATTGGGGAGCAGATCCCCGGCAAGCTGTTCGATGGTGAAGCGGTCAAACGGCATGTTGCTGTTGAAGGCGCGGATGACCCACTCGCGCCAGGGCCACATGTCGCGGTGCGAATCGATGTGGTAGCCATGCGTGTCTGCATAGCGGGCCAGATCGAGCCACATCATCGTCATACGCTCGCCGTAGTGGGGCGACGCGAGCAGCCGTTCGACCACCTTTTCGTAGGCGTCTGGCGAGCGGTCGTTGAGGAAAGCCTGCACCTCGGAGGGCGATGGGGGCAGGCCGGTGAGATCGAGAGTCACACGGCGGATCAAAGTGGCCTTGTCAGCCGGCAGCGCAGGCCTCAAGCCTGCGTTCTCCAGTTTTGCGAGGACATAATCATCAATCGCATTCTTGCGCCAGGCCTTGTCCTTCACCTCCGGCGGCTCAGGACGCCGGGGCGCGGAGTAAGCCCAGTGCGTCCGCCATTCCGCGCCCTCGTCGATCCAGCGGCCGATGAGCTCGACTTGCTCTTTGGTAAGAGTGCGAGCGGCGCCGGGCGGCGGCATGCGGCGCTTGGGATCCGGATCGGTGATGCGCTGGTAAAGTTTGCTCTGGCCACGGCTTCCTGGAGCGACCACCTGGAGGGCGCTGGCTTTTTCATCGAAACGGAGGTTGACCAGGCGAGTCTTTTCGTCGGGACCGTGGCAGGCGAAGCAGGTGTCCGACAGGATCGGCCGGATCTGGCGGTTGAAGTCGACTTTGCTTTGCGTCTGGAATGCGGACAGAAGGACAGCGAGGCTGGGAAGGACGAGCCAGGGGAGTCGTGACATGAGCCGCTTTGCCCATTGTATCCTTCTTCTCGCCGTTCAGCTTACAATGAGCCGCATGAGACTCGCAGCCGTGTGCCTGTTGGCCGCTTCGCTGAACGCGCAAAGCCGCTTCACTGTTACTTTCTCATTCGCTCAATCGGCAACGCCGCTGGACGGGCGTCTGCTGCTGATGCTCGCCCCCAGCGACAAGTCCGAGCCACGCTTCCAGGTTGCCCCGGATACGCCGGCGCCAGCGCTCATCTTCGGCATCGATGTGGACGGCTGGAAGCCGGGGCAGGCAGCGGTCTTCGACGCCAGTGTGTTCGGGTTTCCGATCCGCTCGCTGGCACAGGTTCCTCCTGGCAAGTATCGGGCACAGGCGCTGCTGCACAGGTATGAGATTTTCCGGCGCTCGGATGGCCATGCCGTGAAGCTGCCCATGGATCGGGGGGAAGGCCAGAAGTGGAACCGCGCGCCCGGAAATCTTTTCAGCACGCCGGTCGCGATCGACTTCGATCCGAACAAAGCCGGCGCCCAGGTGATTGCGCTCGACAAAACGATCCCGCCGATCGAGCCGCCGAAAGACACCCGCTACATCAAGCATGTGCGCATCCAGAGCGAGCGGTTGACGAAGTTCTGGGGGCGGCCGATGCATCTGGGCGCCAACGTGCTGCTGCCCGAAGGCTGGGAATCGCACACCGGGGCGCGTTACCCGCTGGTGATTTTCCATGGCCACTTCCCACACACGTTCACCGGATTCCGCGAAACGCCCCCGGATCCTGATCTCAAGCCCGACTACAGCGAGCGGTTCAAGATGCACGGCTATAACCGCATCCAGCAGGAGTATGCGTATCAGTTTTACAAAGACTGGACGGGGCCCAACTTTCCGCGCGTGATTCTGATCGAGATCCAGCACGCCAATCCTTACTACGATGATTCCTATGCAGTGAATTCCGCCAACGTCGGGCCGTATGGCGACGCCATCGTGCACGAGCTGATTCCGTATCTCGAGAAGCGCTTTCGCGGGCTTGGCCAGGGATGGTCGCGGTCCCTGTACGGCGGCTCGACGGGCGGATGGGAGGCGCTGGCGGCCCAGGTGTTCTACCCTGACGACTTCAACGGCTGCTACGCGGCGTGCCCGGACCCGATCGATTTCCGCGCCTACACGCTGGTGAACATTTATGAGCACGCCAATGCCTACTACATGGACAGTAAGTTCAAACGCACCCCACGGCCGGGCAAGCGCAATTCCCTCGGCGAAGTCAGCGCCACCATCGAGGAGCAGAATCATCTGGAGCTGGCGCTCGGAACCAGGAGCCGCTCCGGCGAGCAGTGGGACATCTGGGAGGCCGTGTATTCACCTGTTGGCGCTGACGGCTACCCGAAGCGTATTTTTGACAAGCTGACGGGCACGATGGATCGCGAGGTGGCCGGCTACTGGCGCGAGCATTACGATCTGGGCTACATCCTGAAACGCGACTGGGGCAGGATCGGCGGCAAGCTCGAAGGCAAGATTCACATCTACTGCGGCGACATGGACAGCTACTACTTGAACAACGCGGTCTACCTGGTCGAGGAGTTTCTCAAGAGCGCGCGTGATCCATACTACGGCGGCGAAGTCGAGTACGGCGACCGTGCCGAGCACTGCTGGAACGGCGACCACACGCGGCCGAATGCGATCTCGCGGCTGCGGTATCACCAGATGTTTATTCCGCGGATCGCGGAGCGGATCCTGAAGACGGCGCCGGCCGGAGCGGATGTGACGAGCTGGCGGTATTAGCATCGATTCGCCGGGCTGCTTGCTGCGCGCGAGGTTCGAGTTCGGACCGCGACCCTGAGGGAGCGGGTCCGGCCGATGACGCAGGCCTCACCGGCACCCAGGCGGGCAGCCGCTTTCGGTTGGGGCGCAACGGTGAGATACTGAGTCCGTGCCGAGCGTGCTGCGATCAGGTCCGTACCGGGTGTACTTCTACAGCCACGAGCCCAACGAACCAGCGCATGTGCACGTCGATCGCGACGATCAGTCGGCCAAGTTCTGGCTGAAGCCCGTGGCATTGGCTCACAACCTGGGGTTCAGTCCAGTGGAGCTTCGTCACATACAGCGCATCCTAAAGGAAAGCGAAAGCATGCTACTGGAGAAATGGAATGCAAGGTTCGGAAGTTAAGCCAGGAGAGCGGGTGAAGGATGTACACTTCACTGAGGATACCATGGCAGTCGACCTCATCGACGGACGCACCATTATTGTTCCCTTGGCCTGGTACCCAAGGCTTCTCGACGCCACGCCGCAACAGCGGGGGAACTGGCAGATCGGCGGTGCGGGTTACGGCATCCACTGGCCCGATCTCGATGAGGATCTGAGTACCGAGGGGCTCTTGCGGGGAGCACCCGCCGCGCCTGAGTCCGTCCAGATTTGAGGGTAGCCCCACATAGGAACAGGGCCGGTTGGGCAGCATCATGATTGGACCAATGGCAGCACCACATCAAGTGCCGGTCTTCGGGAGTGACGTATACGTCGCAAAGTTGCCCGGTGGAGCGGTCTCGCTGTCAGGAAAACTCGCTGCCCTGCTCGTCGAGGCCAGGAACATGTATGCGTGGCCTATTGGCGAAACAGCTGCAGTCAGTCAGCAAAGAATAATCGATCTTGAAACCGAAACGCGCCACCGCGTCAAAGACCTGGATGTCGAGAAGGCTCACTGGATCGTTTCGCAGGTGTCGATGTGGGCCGGCAACAATGCCCGAGCGCAATGCCGTATTGACACTGCCCTGTCCCCCCAGAAAGCCGAGTTTCAGGCCTCCGTCCAAAAGCTATCGACTTCGGGCTCGGTCAAAGAAGCCCTGCAGGCTCTATCAGAGCAGCCAGGTCTGGGTCTTGTCATCGCAACCAAGGTGTTTCGGTTCTGCTCCCCGGAAGCCGGAGCAGCACTAGATCGGCATTGCTCTTACTTTTTCAACTCTTTGCCCGTTAGAGGGGCCGCCGGAGGCATAGCAACGGGTACCCGGTTCAAGCGTGAGTGGGCGAATGGCAGACGCCACACCACGCGGCTGGCCATCTACTACCACAGCGGGTACCAGTACAACCTCGATGAATACGTTGCGACTTACCTGCCGTTGCTGGCGGCGATCGCAGAGTGGCTAGACCGCCAAGGAATCAGATACGTCTGTGCGGCATCTTCGAAGAAGAAGAACTGGCGTCCGGCGGATATTGAGATGGCAGCTTATTATTGGTGGTCGCGTCACGGACGGCCGTAAAAGGGCGAAGCTGTCGGAGGCTAGCGACATGAGCAAGACCAAGCGGAAGACGATCGAGGGGTGGATCGACAAGGCGTCCAATCAGTTGGACGCCGCGAGAGAGCATGTCAAATCCTTCCGTCGGTGCTCCGAAGCTATACAGGCCGCTCAACAGTGCGTCGAGTTGTCCGTCAAATCGATCTTATCGCTGCTCGATGTTCATTACTCACGCAGCCACGAGTGGGCGCCCGACAAGAAGGAATTCGCCGCGATAGCCGAGCAGATCCAACACCGCCGTCTGCTCGAAGGGCTCGTGGATCAGCATCTGGAGGGAACGGTCCGCCTACCACGGTTGCTGTTCTTGTTGAATTTCTGGGCGCAGTTCTACATCACGGCGAAATACGGTTTCGAAGCCGAACACCTTGCGTCGGCTCAAGACTTGTTTGAAAGGGAAGAAGCCGAACTGGCGGTGCGGCACGCGGAGGAGTGTTTGCGAGCGGCAACAAACCTTCGGTTTCTCGACGGAGAAAAGCTCGCGGCACTGGTTTCGAAACAGGCGGCCTAACAAAGCGCTGCAGGCGACGGCCAACCGCAGGCTGCGCCTGAGCGCCTGAGTCGTTAGCCCGCTGATACGCGATGGGCGGCATCCACGCGGCTTGTCTTAACCCTAGAGCTGCCGGGAAACGACGCGGATGCGGCAATCGTGGATCGAACGAATCCGAGGTATATTGGGGACACGGAAGCTGTGATGGGGGTCCTATGAAAAGATGGTTTTCCTTCCTCATTCTTTGCTGCGTCTTTGCAAGCTTCAGCCCGGCGCAAGAGTCCCGTGCCACCCTGATCGGCCGTGCCGCGGATCCAACCGCCGCCCTGATTGCCGGCGCCACCGTCCGGGCGGTCAACACGGCCACCAACGCCGGCGTTTCTACCGTCACCAATCAAAGTGGCAACTACGAAATTCCGTACCTGCTTCCCGGCGTCTACCGGGTAGCGGTGGAAATGCCAGGCTTCAAGAAAGCCGTGCGGGACGGCATTGAGCTGCGCGTGAACGACCGTCTCACGCTGGACTTCACGCTCGAATTGGGCGATGTAGCCGAATCGGTGGTGGTGACCGGGGAGACACCGCTGCTGGAGGCGTCGACCGCCAGCATCGGCGTCGTGATGGACGAGCGTCGCGTGGCCGAACTGCCGACCGTTGGCGGCAATCCGTTCTACCTGGCGCGGCTTTCGGCTGGCGTTCTCTCCTCTGGCGGCCGGTCGGCTGGCAACCCGATGGATGCCGGCGCGGCGACGGGCGTCATCGTCAACGGGACGCGAGGCGGATCGAGCGAGGTCACCGTGGATGGCGTGCCGAACATGACCAACCGAAACGCCGTTTTCTCGCCGCCGCAGGACCTGGTGCAGGAGTTCAACATCCATACCGCCACCTACGACGCCAGCATCGGGCATGCCGCCGGCGCGCTCACCAACGTCAGCATGAAGTCCGGCACGAACCGGTTGCATGGAACGGCCTACTACGACCACTCCCGCTGGCGCGGCGTTCCCTGGTTCACCAACCGGTTCCTGGCTGACCCGGCAACAATCCTGACTCTCGCGGAAAGGGCGGCCCAGATCCCGAGCTGGCTGCATGAGCGCTCCGGCGTCACCATCAGCGGACCAGTCCGGATTCCGCGAATCTCCGACGGCCGCAACCGCACCTTCTGGACGTACGGCTTCGAGAATCTGAACATCAGCCGCAACCTGGCCTTCACCGGCACGGTCCCGACGCCGGAGCAGGTGAAGGGCGACTTCAGCCGCCTGCTCGCGCTCGGATCGCGCTATCAGATTTACGACCCGGCCACCACCGTGCCCGCGCCCAACAATCGCTTTCAGCGGCAGCCGCTGGCGGCCAACATCGTTCCCGCCAGCCGCATCGACTCGAGGGCGACGAAGATCCTGAGCTACTACCCGGCGCCAAACCAGCCGGGCACCTCGGACGGCCGCAACAACTTCTTTCGGACCCGGACCATTGATCGCGAGAACTACACCATCACCGCGCGAGGCGACCACAATTTCAGTGAGAAGAACCGCTTCTTCGCCCGCTGGAATTACAGCCAGCACGACAATTCCACCGACACGCTGCCTGGCATCACCAACATCGATCTGCTCGACCGGACGGGTCTGGGGGTGGTGCTGGATGATGTGCACGTGTTCAGCCCGGGTCTGCTGCTGAACGTGCGCTACGGAGTCACCTATCAAAGCGATCTTACGTCCCGCGGGAGCCAGGGCTTCGATCTGCTTCAACTCGGCCTGCCGCAAAGCCTGCTGAATGCGATCAAGACCAAGGTGAACCCTGCCGGGATTGCGTTCCCGAACGTGCAAATCGACGGGAACGCCTACACGGCGCTCGGCATCAATGGGGGCAGCACGGCCGCAACCAATTACCAAACCGCCGGCGCTACGGTTACACGCATCGCCGGCCGGCATTCGATGAAGTTCGGCTCCGAGTACCGCGTGATGCTCGAGACCGGCTACTCGTTCGGCCAGGTGGCGCCCCAGTTGCTCTTCGCCGGAACCTACACCCGGGGACCGCTGGACAACGCAACCGGCGCTCCGATCGGTCAGGGACTGGCGTCCATGCTTCTGGGCATTCCCAGCGGCGGCGTGATCAACAATAACGCCTCGAGGGCGGAGAAGTCCGGCTACCTTTCCATGTTTCTCCAGGATGACTGGCGCATCACCAGCAGACTGACGATCAACCTGGGGCTCCGGTATGAACGCGAAAGCCCGATCACGGAACGGTTCAATCGAACCATCCGGGACTTCGATTTCGCCACCGCCAACCCCGTCAGCGCCGCCGCGCTCGCCAACTACGCCAGGGCGCCCATTGCGGAAGTGCCGGTGTCGAGCTTCCGCACGGCCGGCGGGCTGCTGTTTGCCGGAGCAGGCGGGCAGCCACGCGGGCTGTGGGCGTCCGACAACAACAACTTCGCTCCGCGAATCGGGATGGCTTATCAGCTCGACAGGCGGACGGTCCTCCGGGCAGGCTACGGCATCTTCTTCGACGTGCTGGGCGTCGATCGCAATGGAGTGAACCAGGGAGGATTCAACCAGCCGACGAACCTGATTCCGACGCTCGACAACGGCCAGACCTTCATCGCCACGCTGGCCAACCCATTCCCCAACGGGATCGATGTGCCGCAAGGGGCCGCCGGCGGCCTGACGACGTTCCTCGGCCGCGGCATCAGCTTTTTCTACGGCAAGCCGCTCAATCCCTATATGCAGCGATGGTCGTTCTCCGTGCAGCGCGAGCTGCCCTGGAGAGTGGTGGCGGACGTGTCCTATGTGGGCAACCGGGCCACCAATCTCGGAGTATCGCAGGAGTTGAACGCGGTCCCGCGCCAGTACCTGTCGACTTCCCCATTCCGCGATCAGCCGGTGATCGATTTTCTGAGCGCGCAGGTCTCCAGCCCGTTCTTCGGCCTGCCGGAGTTCGCCGGCACCGGTCTGAGCGGCCAGCGAACCAGCCGCGGGCAGTTGCTGCGGCCTTTCCCCCAATTCACCGGCATCACCGCCACGATGCCCATCGGCATCTCCTGGTACCACTCGATGCAGGTGGCCGTAGAAAAGCGCATGGGCGGCGGGCTCACGTTTCAGTCGGCCTGGACCTGGTCCAAGTTCATCGAGCGCGTCGAGTATCGCAATGATACCGATCCGCGGCCCGAACAGGCGATCTCGCCGCAGGACTACACGCACCGCTTTGTGCTCAGCGGCATCTACGAGCTGCCGGTGGGCAACGGCAAGCCGCTGCTGGGCAACGCGCGCGGCCTGCTCCAGGGTTTGCTGGGCGGCTGGCAGGTGCAGGGCTGGTTTGAGGGTCAGACCGGCGACGTGCTCGGCTTCGGCAACGCGCTGTTTCTCGGGGATATCAGGAAGATCCCGCTTCCCCTGAGCGAACGCCGGGCGGAGCGCTGGTTCAATGTTGACGCCGGATTCAACCGCAACACGCAGGAGCAGTTAGCCAGCAACATCCAGACCTTCCCAACCCGGTTCGGCGGCATCCGCGCCGATGGCATCAACAACTTCGACCTGTCGCTGTTCAAGAACTTCCGGATCAGGGAGCGGGCGACCGTTCAATGTCAGCTCCAGACGTACAACACGTTGAATCATGTTCAGTTCGCCGCTCCCAACACCAGCCCGGCGAACACCGCATTCGGCAGCATCAACGATGAGAAGGGTCACGGCCAGCGCCAGATCACATTGGGGATCAAACTGGTGTTTTAGCTAACATAGCGTCATAAGTACATGCGCATCCGCTCTGACAGTCGCGCTCTGTTTCGGAGCCGCGCGCGTCCAGCAAGCGGTCTTAAGCAAACTATAAGTTCCTCCGCCGTATGTCCAAAGACGAGAAATCGGATCTCTCCAATGCGGTGAGAGAACTTGTTTACAAAGGCCGCATCCTGCTCGCTGTCGACAGGTACCGCCAGGCGAAGGCGTCACTTGGGAAAGCCGCCGAAATCGCCGGTGTTCCGGTTGGCGACATGATAGAGATCCTCGCCTCCTATGGCGTCGAAGCCAACCTCGAAGTGGACGACTACCTCGAAAGTCTGAAGACCCTCCGGAAGGCCAGGTAGCCTTCGGCTCACTCCTTCCGCCCGATGCACCACAGCGCGGCGTGGGTGCGTAGAAACACGTCGCCGCCGGAAATCACGACCGAAGAATTCGACGGCTCCTCGAGTACATTCGAGGCCACCGCTTCAAACTGCTTGGGATTCGCCTGAAAAACCGTTGTGCCGCCCGACTTGTTCATCACGTAGATGAGGCCGTTGTTCAACAGGGGAGAGGACCACACGCCCCCATGCAAGCGGACGTCAACGTCGTGCTTGTATTGGCCGTTCAGGTCGAGATGGAATTCGCCGGCGCCGACGCGCGCATCGACGTTGTGCACCGGCAGCATCGTCAGGTCCGCGCGGCTCTGGCCGGCCCCGAGAGTGATATCCAGGTCCAGCGGAACGATGTCCCCGAAGCGCAAAGTCCACTCGTTGGTGAAGTTGCCGGAAGTGGCCGAGCGCTTGGGTTGTTCAATGGACAGCCGGCCCCGGAATCCCGTGAGATCATAGCGGACCTCAGGCTTACCAAGCTTCCGCGAGTAACGGAACGAGGCTTCGAGCAGCTTGGAAGCGCCGCCCTCGAGGCGCAATTCTCCCGCTCCCATGCGGATGTCCGCTCGCACCGCTTCCACCTTGCCGGCGTCCACATTCTGTGAAGCCTTCTCGACCGGGCCAGGGTCCTCGATCAGGCAGCCCGCCGTGATGAGTTCGAGCGCCAGGACTACAAAAAGGTGAGGGCGAATCATCTCAAGTCCTCCCCAACGAATCACTATACAGCTACGTTAGGAGGGCTGCCGAAGTTCGGCCTTCTTCTTGACGGTCCGGGCGTCCGGAGGCCTGCGCTGTCGCCCGCGTGCTAGCCTAATACCTTCATGCCCGCTTCGAAGTTGCAAGTAATTCCCCTCGGAGGCCTTGGGGAATTCGGAATGAATTGCCTCGCTCTGCGCTACGGCGACAACATCATCGTCATCGATGCCGGCATGATGTTCCCCGATGCCGAACTGCTTGGCGTGGATATCGTCGTGCCCGACTTCAGCTATCTGGTCGAGAACCGCGAGCACGTCCGCGCACTCATCCTTACCCATGGCCACGAAGACCACATTGGCGGCGTTCCCTTTCTGCTGAGCCTGATGAACCTGCCGGTCTACGGCACTGCTCTCACCCTCGCCCTGGTTGAACGGCGCCTGGAAGAACACGATCTCGAAGAAGAAGCCGAGTTCCACGAAGTCAACCCCGGCGATCGTCTGGAGATCGGGCCGTTCGGGATCGAATTGATCCACGTCACCCATTCCATCGTCAGTTCAGTAGCGCTGGCCATCACAACGCCTCTGGGGGTGGTGATTCATACCGGCGATTTCAAGGTCGATCCGACGCCCACCGACAACGAGCCCTTCGATCTGCACACGCTGGCCGAATACGGCAAGCGCGGGGTTCTGATGCTGCTCTCTGATTCGACAAACGTCGATCGCTCCGGCTACACCGAGAGTGAGCGCGCCGTCCGCCCGCGTCTGGAGGAGTGCTTTCACCGCGCCGAGGGCCGCCTGGTCGTCTCCTGCTTCGCCAGCTCGGTTCACCGCCTCCAGCAGATTCTGGAAGTGGCCGCCGAATCCGGCCGCAAAGCCGCTTTTCTCGGCCGAAGCATGCTCGCCGTCACCGAAATCGCCCACAACCTCGATCTGCTCGACATCCCGGACAGCATTCTGCTGCGTCCCCAGGACATCATGCAGACTCCCGCCGATAAGGTAGCCGTCATCGTCTCCGGCACCCAAGGGGAGCCGATGTCCGCTCTCAGCCGCGTTGCCGTCGATAACCACAAGCACTTGTCCGTGCGCCCCGGCGACATGGTCGTTCTCAGCGCCCGCATCATTCCGGGCAACGAAAAATCCATTTACCGCATGATCAACCACGTGGCCCGCCGCGGCGCCGAAGTTGTCTACGGGCCGATGAATCCGCCCGTCCACGTCTCCGGCCACGCCAGCATCGAAGAGCTCAAACTGATGCTGGGCCTGGTCCGGCCGAAGTACTTCATGCCCATTCATGGGGAATATCGCCAATTGGCCAAGCATGTTTCGCTCGCCCGGCACGTCGCCGGCCCGGCGCTCGACGACGCCTTTGTTCTGGAAACGGGCGAAACGCTGGAGATCGACGCCCAGGGCGCTCGCAGAGGCCCCACGGTGAACGTCGGCCGCGTTTGCATCGACTCGGGCTCGGTTGACGAAGTCGTGGAAGACATCATTATTCGCGAC
Source organism: Acidobacteriota bacterium (assembly GCA_016201205.1). Lineage (GTDB taxonomy): Bacteria > Acidobacteriota > Terriglobia > Bryobacterales > Bryobacteraceae > CADEFT01. The sequence continues at coordinate 5,823 of JACQDF010000332.1, read as the reverse complement.
CGGCGTCACCTCTCCGAGGACGGCTTTGTGCTCCCCATTATCGCCATCAACAAAAACACCGGCAAGAACGAAGCATTGCCGGAAATTGTCACTCGCGGCTTCGTTTCGCTCGAGGACGGCTCCCAGTTGCTCCAGGATGCGCGCCAGGTGGTGGCCCGTACGCTCGAAAACTCCACCGCCGAAGAACGCACCGACTGGGGTGTGATGCAGGAAAAAATCCGCGCGGATCTGCGGCGCTTCATCTCCAAGCAGACCTCGCGCCGGCCGCTCATCATGCCGGTGATCCTCGAAGTGTGAGCGCCGGGATTCCAGGCCCTCGAAATGCAAGGCGGCTTCGCCTCGGTGTGCGCTGGTGTCCTGTTACGCGAGTTCCAGGCTGCCGCGCTTTCCACAAGCCAGTTCTACCCCCCGGACCCGACCGAGAAGGCCGCCGCCATTGGCGGCACCATCGCGACCAACGCCAGCGGCGCACGTCTGTTTGATGGATGGCTCAATCCTGGATTTGCGCCGTCGGCTCGGAGGGCGCCCTCTCTGTCGACGCCTGGCGCAGCGTCCCGATGCTCGGCATGCTCGAATACATCGACGCCGGCTCGCTCCGCCTTCTTCGCTCACGGTATCCCGAGATCCCGGCTTCCGCAAACGCAGCCCTGCTCATCGAACAGGAGCTAAGTGCGGACGATTCGCCCGAGATCGCCGCCAACGCCGCCGACCGCGAGCGCTTTCGCAAGTTTCGCCACGCGCTTCCCGAATCGGTGAATGGTACTGTTCGCCGCAATGGTTTCGAGAAGCTCGCCTCCGACTACGCCGTGCCTCGATCCCGCAACCTCGACATGCTCGCTTACTACCGCCTGCGCACTTGCTCGAGGTGCAGTAACGCCCGAGCATATCGAGGCGATGAAAGCTGTCAAGCGGCGGCTGGATCCCCAGTGGCTTCTGGGACGCGATACATTGTTTGATTATGCGTAGCCGCCGCCAGTTCCTCGCCCTCTCCGCCGTTCTGGCAACCAAAGCCGCCGCCGCGCCCCAAGACGCCCCCGGCGAATGGCGCAACAAGCAATCCGGCATGTCCTACCGCAAGCTTGGCCGCACCGGCTTCATGATCTCCGAAGTTGTCATGGGAGGCAATCTCATCAGCCCCACCAACTACGACCACGTGCTGATGGCGCTCGACCACGGCCTCAACTACCTCGACACGGCGCCCGCCTACGGCCGGACGGCCAGCGAGAAGGGCTACGGCCAGGTCATCAAGGCTCGCAAGCGCGACTCTTTCTTCCTTAACACCAAGATCAGCCTCTGGGACATCAATCGAAACAGTCTCTACCAGGACATCTTCAAGAGCCTACCCGAAAGCGAGCAGAACAAGCTCAAGGCCAAAGCCACCGAAGAGATGGAGCGCCGCCGCGCCCTCGATCCCGACTACATCTGCCATTACTTCGCCGGCCAGCGGCGGGAACTCGAAGAGGCCGCGCTCGCCAATGTCATGGAGAAACAGTATGGGCGTCAGATCGATCGCAACAAGAACTACCGCCAGCTCATTCTCGATTCGCTCGACGCCAGCCTCCAGCGTCTCGGCACGGATCACGTCGATCTGATGATGTGCCCGCACGGCGCCTGCACCGGCTACGAGCTGCTCAACTACCCCGAGATCTTCGACGCTTTCGAAGCGCTGAAAAAAGCCGGCAAGGTTCGCCATCTGGGCGTCTCCGCGCATAACGATCCGGGCGGCATTCTCGACGCCGCCACCAGGACCGGCAAATACTCCGCCGCCATGGTGGCCTACAACATCGTGAATCACGGATACGTCGACGCATCGCTCAAGCGAGCGCATGACGCGGGCCTGGGCATCATCGCCATGAAGGTCGCCCGGCCTGTCTACAGTGGCCGCGGCGATGGCGCCGCAGATCCTCCCGCGCGCGTCAACAAGATCCGGGACGCCATCCCCGGCCCGCTGAAAGTGCCGCAAAAAGCCTATGTCTGGGCTCTCCGCAGCCAGCACCTCAGCGCCGTCATCTCTGAAATGGGCAACGCCCAGATCACCCGCGAGAACCTGCCCCTGGCGGCGCCGAAAGGCTAGACCGGCCCGGCCGAATCCGAGTTGACGCTTGCACCGTATATTACAGTTGCAGTCGGCAATGCAGTTGTCTTATATTCAAGACTGTTTGTTCCAGAATGGCATTCGTGGTCTGCTTCCTCGACAGGGGCGGCGGGATGTCTGCCATGTGGACTATCCAGGGAGGATGCTCGAATGAAGAAGTTCGCTTTTCTTTCACTGTTCGCCATGTCGGCATTTGCGGCCGAGTGGACGGGCTACATTTCCGATTCCGGCTGCGGCGCCAAGCACAACGACGGTTCGGAAAGATCCATGAAGTGCGTTTCCGGGTGCGTGAAGGGCAAAGGCGCTGCTCCGGTTTTCGTGGTCGGCGACAAAGTGTACAAGATCGATGACGCTTCCAAGTCCAAGGTGATGGACCACCTCGGGCATAAGGTCACTGTCAACGGCAAGCTCAGCGGCGAGACCGTGAGCATTGACTCGGTGGCGATGGCCAACTAGGCTGAAAGAGCTTCACGGGGCGGACTTAAGTCTGCCCCACTGTTTATAAAGTGATCCGGAACGTGACTCTGTGCACGCCCTCAGGTGGGGTTTGCGCAAGCAGGTCCTTGATCGTCTGCTTGCTCACCGGGTGCCTCAGCTCCGGCGCCAGTTCCGCCAGCGGCTGAAGAACAAAGCGCCTCTCCTCGATTCGCGGATGCGGCACCACCAGATCTCTTGCCTGAATCATGAACTTCCCGTAGAGCAGAATGTCGATGTCGATCGTTCGCGGGCCGTTCTTGACTCCGCGCTGCCTGCCGAGATCGCGCTCGATCTGCTGGAGCCGTCTCAGCAGGTTGCGCGGAAGCGCTTCCGTTTCGCCCTCCAGCACCAGATTCAGAAACATCGGCTGCCCGGCGAAATACATGGGCTTGGTTTCGTAGGTCGACGACGCACGCAGCAGGCGCACACCCGACTTCCCGATGCGATCCGCCGCCTCCTGCAAATGGCGCTCACGGTTCCCGAGATTCGATCCCAGGCCGAGGTAAATCAGCTTCTTCATTCAAACAGCGAGCTCTGTGCTGAGCCGTTGCCCCGGTCCACTCCAAAATAGCGGAACGCGAGGTCGGTCGCCCGCCGCCCTCTCGGCGTGCGATCCAGAAACCCCAGTTGCATCAGGTACGGCTCATATACTTCTTCGATCGTGTCCGGCTCTTCATCCACTGAGGCCGCGATCGTGTTCAATCCAACGGGCCCGCCGCTGTATTTCTCCAGAATCGTCAGCATGATTTTCTGGTCGGTTTCGTCCAGCCCGTAGCGGTCTACTTCCAGCATGTCCAGCGCCGTGCGGGCCACTTCGAGATTGATGTGTCCGCCGGCGCGCACCTGCGCGTAATCCCGTACGCGCCGCAACAGGCGATTCGCGATCCGCGGCGTCCCCCTGCTTCGTTGTGCGATCTCCTCCGTCCCCGGGCCATCGATCTCCACTTCGAGCAGCCTGGCCGAACGCTCGACGATACTCCGCAATTCAGCGACGTCGTAATGATTCAGCCGCAGCAGCAGCCCGAACCGCCCCCGCATCGGCCCGCTGATCATGCCCATCCGGGTGGTGGCGCCGATCGCCGTGAAATGCGGGATCGGCAGCGAGTGCGTCCGGGCGCCCGGCCCGGCTCCCACCACGATATCCACTCGAAAGTCCTCGAGCGCGGAATAAAACATCTCCTCGACATCCGGCAGCAGCCGGTGGATCTCGTCGACAAAGAAGGCCTGCCGTGGGCGGATGTTGCTCAGCATGCCTGTCAGATCCAGTTTCTTTTGCAGCACCGGCCCGCTGGTCACATCGACGGGCACGCCGAGCTCATTGGCGATGATGTGCGCCAGCGTCGTCTTGCCCAATCCGGGCGGGCCGTAGAGCAGGACATGATCCATCGCTTCACTGCGTTTGCAGGCCGCTTCAATCGCGATCGCCAGGTTCTCTTTCAGCTTCGGCTGCCCGGTGAAATCGGCCAGCCGCCTGGGACGCAGCGCCGCCTCAAACTGCTGCTCGCTCTCGATCCGCGCCGCCGACGCAATCGCCTTCTCGCGCATTGACCTTAGGTTACCGCACCAGTTCCAGCGCCCGGCGGAAGAGCGTCTCGAATTCGTCCGGCGCCCCGGCCGCCCGCGCTTTCCGGATCGCCGCTTCGGCCGCCGCCCGCGCGCAGCCCAGGTTCACCAGCGCCGAAAGCACGTCTTCATCCACCCCCGTCAGCGCCGCCGCCGGCGCCCCTGCCGCCGCCGGCGCTTTGACGCCAAGCAGATCCAGCTTGTCGCGCAGATCCACCACCAGCCGCTCCGCGGTTTTCTTGCCGATCCCAGGAACCCGCGTCAATTGCTGGATATTGCCGGTGCGGATCGCCGAAACCAGATCCGCCACCGGCAGCCCGCTCAGCATCGTCACCGCCAGCTTTGGCCCCACGCCGCTCACCGAGATCAGCTTCTCGAAGAGCCCTTTTTCCTCCGCCGTCAGGAAGCCGAACAGCGCCAGGGCGTCTTCCCGCACGTGCGTGTGAATCCGCAGCTTCACCTCCGAGCCGGTGTCCGGCAGGGCGGAGAACGTCGAGATCGGAATGGTGGCGTGATAGCCCACTCCGTTGACGTCCACAATCACTTCGTTGGGATGCTTCTCAATGAGCGTGCCGCGCAGGTAGCCGATCATGTTCTTGCGATCATCAATTGTACTTCGAACGACCGCACGGAGTTACCTCGGCGTGCCGATCCTGCTCGTCTTGCCCGAGAATGACGCTTGATTACAATTTAATCGTGACGTAATATCATACGTAGATGGATACGTAGATTCTAGCGTATCAGGTATGCTCTCGGAGAGGAAGGAAAGCCATGTCCAGTGTCGCACTCGCCGGCTCTTGGGGTCTGTTCAATGATGAACTCTTCACAACCACAGACCTGAACAGGCGAACAGGAGAGGTTCTTAATCGCGCCCGTAAGGCGCCCGTTACGATCTCTCGAAACGGGGAGCAGTTTGCGCTGCTCAAGCGTGAGCAAGCCGCCGAACTTGTGAGGACGGTCTTGCACCTTGGTCCGACATTGGAGTTCCTGGAGGGGGCTTTCTGTGTTGTAGAACGGGAAGAGCCACCTGTGTCCGTTGCGTGGCTCAAGGCATTCCACACGGATGATATCCGGCAGATGGTTCGCGAGATCCTGGCTGCCTCCGTGTCGGCCTTGCGCGAAACTGGCGACTGGGATGCTGTGGATGCCATAATTCACGAGTGGCACGAGAGCGCTCTCGTTGCCAGGAGCGGCGTGCTGGATGAGGCTCTAAATGCTCCTCTTGAAGAGGCTCCGCTCCCCGATCCCAGAACTGTAGTGGAGCCGTAGACGCAAGGTGGGTCGGCATCAAGATCCTGAGGAGGAAGAGTCCCCCAAACTCCCCTCTTCGCTAGAACTGACGGCCTCTATAAAGGGGGAGGCCCTTGAATCCGTTTGGACTATAACGGCGTCACACCATAAAGTCTTGAAAGGATGGGAACGTCTCTGCCGCGATACTCCGCAGAACGCAATGAACGCATTTGACTGGCTTCGGAGGCACGCTACTCGACCGATGCCTGGGCGTTGTTACGCTCTCAGAGGCAAGAAGTATGCGGGCTGCTGGTGCTACGAAATCGGAGCTGGTGATCGTCTATACTACAAGCCAGATGAGGCCACCAAGCGGGCAATAGTCTCAGACATCCTGATCTGGGTGGGAGTTTTCTTTAGAAACCGGAAAGTGGAATGAGCCTGGAGGGGCGAGGGTTGGC
>JACQDF010000022.1 GCA_016201205.1 Acidobacteriota bacterium | reverse complement strand
TCGAGACCCCGGCGCGGCTGTTGCTCCACGCGGCGGCGTTCCTGGAGCCTGAGCCCATACCTCGCGACGAACTGTTCCAGCACCTCGAGAGCGCAGCGGGGTGGAGTAAGGAGGACATGCGAAACCATCTGGACGCGTGTCTCGATCTGTACATGCTGGAAGGCGCGGAGGAACTCAGGATGCACCAGCTCCGCGCCGGATTTTTGCGGGACGCCGAGGGAAGGTTCGAGGATGCCTCGGCGCTCAAGCGACTGAGAGAAGTTCAGAGCCGACGGCTGGTAGAGGTGGCCGGAATGGTCGCTGAGAATCCGGCGGACGCCGATATGGCGAAAATCCTGAAGCTCTTCCCCGTCTCTCCGCAGAGATGGGAGGGGGTGGGAAGCGAGATATCGGCGGCCGGCGGCGAATCTGTCGGCCGGGCGCTTTACGAAATCGGCCGGTTCGAGGAAGCCCGGCCGTGGTATGAGCGGGCGGTGGCGGAGAAGGAGAAAGGGGACGTGCACGGGCGCATCGATCACGCGAGTCTGGGCCGCAGCCTGCACCAGGTGGGCATCTGCCTGTCGAGCATGGGCCGGTTCGAGGAAGCCCGGCCGTGGTTTGAGCGGGCGGTTGAAGCAATGCGGAAGGGCGACCTGCACGGAAGCGTGGATCACAAGAATCTGGCCCTTTCGCTGCGGGCAGGCGCCGCCTGTCTACGGCAGTTGGGGGAGACGCGTCAAGCTGATGAATGGAGCCTGGAAGCTTCGAGAATCGATCCTTAGCACAACCAGACGAGCAAAGGTGTGGGCCTCCCGCTGCAACAGCATCCGCCCTTAGGGGCGCGTCCTGTATTTAACGCACGAAGCTAAAGCGAAGGCTTCGTGCATGCCTCCGCGGGTCAACCTTGGGTAACGTGGATTGAAACTGCGTGCGTCAAGTCCGGCCTGCCGGTCGGATCCGCGATCATTCCCTCCAGGAAAACACCTCACTTGCGGACGGGCGCTGCCGTTCGTCAAACAGCAGCACCGTGCGCGGCTTTCCGGTCATCAGCTCGACCGTGTATTCGGCGATGCTTCGGCTGTAGGGAAAGGATTCCACAAAGACGGGACCATCGGCTTGAGAGACCACGCGAATCAGCGCTTCCGTCGGGGCGGCGCGGGCAACGTACTGCCGTTGCTTGTAAATCCAGACATAGCCGCAATTATGCGCCACCAGCAGGGCGCCGATGGCAGCGCCAATCCATCGCCGGCGCTCAAAATGCAAGATGGCAACCGCCACCAGCAAAGCGAGGCCCGCGCTGGCCATGTACGTATGGCGGCTCGGGACGCGAGTCATGTAGGTGAGGAAGCTGTAAGGCGTCAGTGTGATCACCATCCATCCAAAGGCCACCGCCGCCCAGAGTTTCCAGTGCGAGGGACGCCAAAGAACGAGTGCCGCCATGCTGAGCAGGCCCCAGAACCACAGCAGTCTGCCGACGCTGTTTCCCAGAGTGATCCAAAAAGGCGCGTTCCAGTGAAAGGTGCCGTCGCGAAAGTGATGGTTGCCGCTCTGGCCTGAAAAGACGAGCCCGGCATAGATGCCGGTGAGCAGGAAGAACGGCAGCAGCCCTAACAAAACCCGACGCCGGTTTGCCTGCGGCGTCAGATACGCGCACAGAAGCAGCGGCACCAAGGCGACGGCCGATTCCTTCGAGAACAGGGCCAGCGCATAGCCGGTCAAAGCGGCCGCGAACCAGAGACGGCTGCCCTCACAAACCCATCGCAGCCAGGCAAGCAAGGCGCACAAACCGAAGAAAAAGACGAGCAGCTCCGGCAGGGCAGAGAACCAGATCACTGCTTCCTGATGGCCTTCATACACCGCGAAGAAGGCAGCCGCGACAGCCGCCATCCGCCATCCGATCACTTTGCAGGCGCCGAAGGCGAACACCAGCCAGGTGTTGAAAATATGGAACAGCACGCTCACTGCGCCGTATACCAGTGGCTTGAGCCCGAACAGCAGGTAGACCCAGTAGGTGAGCACCAGAGAGGTCGCCCGGTTGCGGTACAAGGGGTCCCGCAACAGGTCCGGCCATCCGTCCATTGGACCGTAGTGGCGGCTCAGCGCGATCACCAGGTAGTCATCGGAAATCAGTGGAAGCGAAAGCGCAGGAATATACGGCAGCGTGGCCAGGATGGCCAGCCCGAGCAAGACAGGAGTCAACCAGGACATCCCCGTTTGTACGCACTCCCTCACCCCGAATCGGCTTAACGCCGCCACCTGTTTACGGTCTTTCGCCAATTATACAGCAGAACGGAGAGCCCGCAAGCCCATCAGGAGGCTGACGGAGGCTGACGCGGCTGAAATGGGAGAATCTGAAGGCGGCACTTTGCGTTCTACAATTTCTGCCGGGTGCGTCGCGCGCTGCGTACACACCAGCAATGGCCGCACCGCTGGCCGACCGAGCGTGAGACATTTCAGACCTCATGGCAGCATGACCACCGGCATGCGGTGGGGTTGACACTTGCCATTAAGCCGTGTCACACTTCCAATGTGACAGGGCGAGGGAGAGTTCGTATTGTGCCTCAACGATTGGAATAGTGTTAAGAGCTATTCTACGAGCGGATTGGAAGTGAGCGAAGCCGCATGAAAGGTTCCGTTGTTGCGCTCAGTATAAAGCTGGAAGCAGCCACACGTCAGGAAGGCAATCTTTGGTTCGCGTGGTGCCTCCCACTCGACGTAATGACACAAGCTGAGACTAAACACGGCGCGCTCAAATCTTTGAAGGAAGCGGTCGAGCTATGGTTCGAGTCGTGCATTGAGCGCAATGTACTCGAGCAGGCTCTCCTTGAGGCTGGATTCCGTAAGACGAAGGCTGGAGAGATGCCTCTCCGCAACGCCAGCGTCGTTAGGGTGCATGAGCCGAAACTCCTGCCAGCGCATGCCTTTCCAGCGAAACGCGACTACATAGAGGTGTCCATTCCCGCCTATATTGCCGCGCGATGCAACTCGGAAAACTTGTGTGCGCCCCGTTGATTGGAAGGAACTCGTCTCGCTCTGTGAGGCAGAGGGATGTCGGCGGGACAGGGAGCGAGGGGACCACTACATCATGACCAAACCAGGTCTGGCCCGCCCCGTTGTCATCCCAAAGAAAAAAGACCTCGCTGAAGACATCTCCCTATCAATTGGTAGAACGCTCGGATTGAGTAGAAAGCAGCTAGAGCAAAAGCTCAGCCGCAAGCCCAAGCGCGTATCCGGAGCGAAGAGTCCGGGCTAATGCGCTGAACATTTAACCAACGCACCCCTGGACACGACCCGTTTACGGCCTTTGGCGCCCGCAAGCAGGTAACTTTCCTCCAACAGATGGCGTAAGTAATAAGTGCGGTAGAATGCATAAGACACCACCCGGAGCGCTTTCTCTCTTGCAAATCCCAGCGATACACATTGGGCTTTTGTTGCTGGCCTCGGCGCCCGTCCTCCGGGCGCAAACGGCCGCCACTATCAGCGGAGTCCTGCATGACGCCACTGGCGCCGTGATCACGGGAGCCAGGGTCAGCGCTCGCAACACGGAGCGCAACCTCGTTCGCGAGACACGGTCGGGCGAAGAGGGAGCGTATCTGCTGGCGCAACTGCCGGCCGGCATTTACGACGTCCGCGTCGAGATGCCGGGCTTCCGGCCGCTGGTGCGCAAAGCGATCGAGCTGACGGTGGCGCAGAACGTGCGTCTGGATCTGGCGCTCGAAGTGGGCGATATCAGCCAGGAGATCACCGTGACCGGGCAGGCATCGCTGGTGAACACGTCGACGGCGGAATTGAGTTACCTGGTAAGCGAGCGTTCGGTGCGCGAGCTTCCCCTGAATGGACGCAACTACACGGACCTGGCCCTGCTGCAACCGGGCGTCGTTCCGTATCCGCATCGCGACGGCGGATCGGTGGTGGCGCACGGGCTCGGGATGAGCATCAACGGGCAGGATCCGCGGGCGAACGTCTATCTGCTCGATGGCACTCCCCAGAACGATTTCACCAACGGGCCCGCCGGCAGCGCCGCCAGTACGGCGCTGGGCACCGAGACCATTCGCGAATTCCGCGTCGAGGTCAATTCCTACAGCGCGGAGTTCGGACGCAACTCAGGCGCTCAGTTCAACGCCTTGACCAAATCCGGCTCGAACGATTTCCACGGCAGCCTCGTCTACTTCCATCGCAACGACGACCTGGATAGCAAGGATTATTTCGACGACCGGAAGCCGGAGTTCAAGCGCCACCAGTTCGCCGGCACGCTGGGCGGGCCGATCAGAAAAGACCGCGCTTTCTTCTTCCTGGGCTATGAAGCGCTGCGCGAGAGCAAGGGCCGCTCGATTCTGACGATTGTGCCCGATGAAGCAGCGCGAAGCGGCCAGATCGCGGCGATCGATCCGTCGGTCCGGGCGTATCTGGAGGCTTATCCAAGGCCCACGCCGGGACGGCCGTCCGCCGGTCTCGGCCTGGGAGAGCATCTGTTCGGCTTCACGCAGGCGCTGGATCAGGACTTCGTGCAAGGCCGCTACGATCACAACTTCAGCGCCAGCAGCCAGTTCTTCGCACGCTACACCCACGATGACGCTGCCCAGCGGCTGCCGACCGACTATCCGCAATTCCCGCGCACGTTCCTCTCGCGCAATCAATTCATCACCGCCGAGCACCGGCATGTGTTTTCACCGGCCACCCTGAACACCCTGCGGGCGAGCTTTTCGCGAACCCGCGTCGGGCAAACCGTCGAGTCCCTGCTGAACCCGCAACTTCCCGAATTCGTCCCGGGACGCGGCATCATGGGCGGCATCGATATCGGGGGCATTCCCGGCCGCTTCGGCCCGCAGACTTCGGTGAACGTGAAGCTGACGCAGAACGTGTACGGCGTCGAAGACGGCCTGGTTCTGAACCGCGGCAAGCACCTGACGAAGCTGGGCGGTCTGGTCGAGCGCTATCAGGACAACCTGTTCAATCCGACATTCGCTCTCGGGATTCACACCTTCAACAGCATCACGGATTTCGTTCGCGCGCGGCCTGCGCGTTTCCTGGCGCTCGCCCCGAACGGGGCGCTGGACCGCTACTGGCGGTTCACCCTGTTCGGCCTCTATGCGCAGGACACCTGGCGTGTGCACCCGCGGGTGACGCTGGATCTTGGATTGCGGTACGAGCTCAGCACGATGCCCATCGATTTGTATGGCCGCGATTCGGCGCTGCCAAACCTCTATGATCCCAGGCCCAGGGTCGGCCAGCTATACGAGAATCCCACCTATCGGAACATCTCGCCGCGGTTTGGTTTTGCCTGGGATCTTTCCGGCAACGGCAAGACGGCTTTGCGAGGCGGGTTTGGAACGTACTTCAACACGAACAACCAGCAGAATCTCATCGTGACGATCACCAATCCGCCGGCCACGCCCCGGCTGAGTTTCACCACCCCTGCGTTCCCCACGCCCGACTTTGGCCGTGGCGTCGGGAACACGATTCGGCCGGTGGAATGGAATCTGAAGAACCCCAACACGCATGTGTGGAATCTCAACGTGCAGCGGCAGCTTCCCTTCGACACGCTGCTGACGGTGGGCTATGCAGGCTCGCGCGGGATTCACCTGCTGCGCGGCACTGACATCAACACCGCCATTCCGCAAAAGCTGTCCGATGGCACGCTGTTCTGGCCCACCGGCGCCCCGCGGCAGAATCCGAATTTCGCGACCATCGAGCTCAAGAAGAGCGACGGCAACTCCTGGTACAACGCGATGATCCTGGAAGCGCGCAAGCGTTGGAGCAGAGGCTTCAGCCTGCAATCCAGCTACACGTTCGCCCGCAACATCGACACCACTCAGGCTTCGACTTTTTTTTCCGACGCCACCAATGACACGGCATCCGCCATGCCCGAGTACCCCGGCTTCAGCTACAACAAAGGGCTGGCCGATTATCACGCCAAGCACAACTGGGTGCTCAACTACTCGTGGGCGATTCCGTTCTTCGGCAACCTCAAAGGCGCGTCCGGTAAAGCCCTCGACGGATGGGAGCTGGCAGGCATCGCCGCGGTTCGCAGCGGCAATCCGCTGACGCTGTTCGTCTCCCGCAACCGCTCGAATTCGCTGTGGGCGCCGTCGCTCGGGCCCGGGCTCGGCTTCGACCGGCCCAGCATGGCGGCCGGCCGCACCCACCAGGATGCGATTCTCGGCAGGCCTGAGCAGTGGGTGGATCCGAAGGCATTCGATCTGCCTCCGATCGGGCAGTTGGGCAACCTCGGCCGCGGCGCGCTGATCGGACCCAACCTTCGCAACTTCGATTTTGCCGCGCTGAAGAACACCCGTGTTTCGAAGCTGGGTGAGCAGGGCAACATCCAGTTTCGGCTCGAGATCTTCAACCTGCTGGACCGCGCCAATTTCGGCATTCCGAGCCTGGCGGCATTCAATGGCGTGGCCGCGCGCGAAGATCCACTCGGCACGCTCGGCCGCATTCGCGGTACGATTACGAGCGCGCGTCAGATCCAGCTTGGCTTGAGAATCACTTACTAAGACCACATGGAGAAAAAGAAAACTATGGTATGGGTGGCTTTTGCCCTCGGAGCGGCGCTGGCTTGGGGCATGTACGGCCCCACACTGCACAAAGGCCAGGTCGGGTTGGGCAGTCCGCTGAAGGCGCTGCTGTGCGTGGGCATCGCTTACTTCCTGGTGGCGGTGATCGTGCCCGTCGGCATGCTGAGCGCGCAAGGCGCGATGAGCGGCTGGAGCACGGGCGGCTCGATCTCGGCCACGGTGGCCGGAGCGCTGGGTGCGCTGGGCGCCATCTTCATTATTCTTGCCTTTCGCAACGGCGGCACGCCTGCCTACGTGATGCCGCTGGTGTTCGGGCTGGCGCCGCTGGTGAACGTGATGGTGTCGATGATCACGCACCCTCCCAAAGAAACGCCGAACCCGCTGCTGTGGCTGGGGTATATCCTGGCTTCGGCGGGGGCGGGCCTGGTGCTGTACTACAAGCCGGCGTAGTATGACCTCGCCGCGCGACGAGCTCGTCGCCATCGTCGATGAGCAGAATCGCGTCACCGGCAGCGCACCGCGCTGGCAAGTGTGCAGCGACAACCTCCCGCACCGCGCTAAGGGCCTGTCATTAACTAACCTTTCCACCCGCTCCCTCACGGTCGCGGCTCGGAAGACCTTGCCGAGCCGCGCGCGTCGCGGCTCGGAAGACCTTGCTGAGCCGCGCGCGTCAGCAAGCGGTCCCGAACGGCTGGCAACGTCATTCCGTGACAGGCACGCAGAGGGTGGATCTGGTGGCAGTGGACGATGTGCTGACGGGCGTCTTGGGCATGCGGTTCACCCCGGATTCGCTGCTGGCGCTCGGCCGGAAGTTTCGAGGCGAGTTAGGATAGACTTTCCCAAGGAGGTTGTGATGCGGTTCCGCTTGCTGCTCATGCTACTCATCGCGGTCGCTTGCTTTGCGCAGCCCGCGCCGCGATACGAGCGTGTCGCCGTCGGAGGCCGCGGCGGCACCATGAAGCCCATCGCCTGGGGTTCGCAATATGCGGTCTCTTCGATGGCCCAACAGGCCTCGCTGGCCGCCGAGCGAATCCTCCGCTCCGGAGGGAACGCCTTCGACGCGATCGTCGGCGGGCAAGCCGTGCTCGGAATCGTGCAGCCGGGCTCGAATGGCATCGGAGGCGATGCTGTTCTGCTCGTCTACGACGCCAGGCAGAAAAAAGTCTGGTCGGTCAACGCGGAAGGGACGGCGCCGCGGCTCGCCACCATCGATTGGTACAAGCAGAACCAGAATGGCAAGCTTCCGGTGAACGACTCGCTGCTGGCGGGTACAGTGCCCGGAGTCATCGATGCATGGTATACGCTGCTTTCCCGGTGGGGCGTCAAGAGCTTCGCTGAAGTGCTCGCGCCCGCCATCGAGCTCGCTGAGCGCGGATACCCCATTTCCCAGCGTGATGCCGACACCTGGAGCTCGTCGCGCGACTTCCGCAAGTATCCCTCGACGCTGCGCCTCTATGCGCCGGACGGCAGGAAATGGAAAGCGGGCGAGATTTTTCGGAACACCAGCCTTTCGCGCACCTTTCGCCGCCTGATCGAAGCGGAATCGCAGGCCGCCTCCGAGGGACGGCAGGCCGCGTTGAAGGCGGCTCGCGACCGATTCTACAAAGGCGACATCGCTCGCGAGATGGCGCAGTTCTCCGAGGCCAATGGCGGCCTGTTCCGCTATGAGGATTTTGCCTCGTACACCGCCAAGGTCGAAGAGCCGGTGTCGGTGAACTACCGTGGCGTGGATGTCTACAAGAATCCCTCGGCCAGCCAGGGCCCCTCGGAGCTCTTCATGCTCAACCTGCTCGAGGGCTACGACCTGAAGAAGATGGGCCACAACTCGGCAGACTACCTCCACACCGCCCATGAAGCCGTCAAACTCGCCATGGCCGACCGCGATAAGTATCTGGGCGACGCCGATTTTATCCGCATCCCTTGGGCCGGCCTGCTGTCCAAGGACTACTCAGCCGAGCGCCGCAAGCTGATCGACCCGGGGAAAGCCTCCCTCGATCTCCGTTCCGGGGAAGCGGAGAAGTTCGCACCCGGTTTCGAGATGCTCAACCGGCCGACGGACGTCACGTTCAGCGGCTCGGGAGACCATGAGGGCGATACCAGCTACATCGCCGTCGTGGACCAGCGCCGCAACGCGATTTCGTTCACGCCGAGCCTTCACAGCGGCTACGGAACGAAGATCGTCATGGGCGAGCTCGGCTTCTCGTTCAACTGCCGAGGCGATTATTACTCGCTCGTGCCCGGCCACGCCAACGCGCTCGAACCCGGCAAGCGGCCGCGCAGCACGTTGCAAGGATCGATCGCTCTGAAAAACGGCGAGCTTTTTCTCGTCACCGGAAGCCCGGGCGGCGACTACCAATCCATCTGGACGCTCCAGACGCTGCTGAACATCGTCGAGTTCGGCATGAATGTGCAACAGGCGATTGAAGCGCCGCGCTTTTCAAGCCGCAGCTTCCCGTCGTCTCCCTTTCCGCACACCATGCATCCGGGTGAGCTGATCCTGGAGAACCGCGTAGCCGAGCAGGTGCGCGCCGAGCTCGTCCGCCGCGGGCACAGAGTGGTGGTTCACCCGGCCTGGAGCGAAGGCTCGAACGCCGCCATTGTAAACGACCCGGCGACGGGATCGCTGGCCGCCGGCGCCGACCCGCGCTCCGGGGCGATTGCGCTGGCCTGGTAGTCAGGGGAGTGGAATTTCCCACTTGCCCGTCCGCGCCGAGTGAAACACCGCTTCCATCACTGCCATGTTCTTGAGCGAATCATCGAGCGGCACCGGCACGGGCCCGCCTTCGCGAATCGCGCGTGAGAACATCTCGCCCTGAATCGCGTACTGATCGCAGGCGGCGATTTCTTCCACCGAAATCGTGCTGCCGGACAAATCCCCGCCATCATCGACCAGGAGGCGGCACGGCCGGTCGGGCGGCGCGTTGAACGGAATCTCGATTTCCACACGCCCCTTCGTTCCAAAAAACTGCATCCGCTGATACGCAACCAACTGCGTCCCGCAGGTGAAGACGCACTGCCCGCCGGGAAAGTCGAGAATCACCGAAGCAAGGCGGTCGACCTTCATCCGGGCATCGTATTCCACCAGAGCCAGCGCGCGTCCGGGCTCCTCGCCGAAGACAAAGCGGGAAGTATGGATGGGATAGCAGCCGATGTCCATCAGTCCACCGCCGCCCCACTCAGCGATGTTGCGGATGTTGTTCGGATCGGTGAGATGGTAGCTGAAAAAGCCGCAGACACTGCGCAACCGGCCGATGCGGCCGCTGAGAACAAGATCGCGTAGTAGTAGTAGTCGTTCTAAATCAATGCTTTACAGCCGACTAGAATTGTTGCGAACCATACAGTTGCCCCCCCTGTGAATCCAGTGCTATAATTTCCATGTGGATAAGATAGCTATGGAGGTACCATGAAGGACCTTCTTGAGATTCCCTTGATTTCGGCTACCATACTCGACTCGGCGTTCAGCGTCGGCTCCGCGGCTATCCGCAAGTACCGCCAAACCGTCCGCAAGAACCTGGATCCGGGCATTCGGTTTTCGATTGGGCGGGCAGGGACCGTTCAACTGAACACTGTCGCCGCGCTCGACTGCGTGGCCACGGCAGGAAGGTGGAAGGCACGCGATGCCGACCGATTGGCCAGCGTTTACAAGAGCGCCGGCTTGACCAAATTAGTCCAGTCGAAGAAATATGGCGACGCTCTGAATCTCGCCCGCGAAGCGCTGCAAAGAGAGGTCCGCAGCGCGGGGACGGTTTTCTCCCGAGCAAATTCTGCGGAACTGATCTCCCGATGTGTCGCACGGTTAACCATCACAGAACCCGTGGTACGCAGCGTGGCGGTTGCAATGGGTGCGATCATAAAGAAAGCCGACGCACAACTTCAGCAGATGAAGCGTCTGCCCGGACGTATTGTCCGGCACGACGGACCGGAAGCGCTGGTCGTGGTGGATACGGGCGAGCGGGAAGAGCTGCGGAGCGTACACAGCGGATACCTGAAGGCGCTTGGATTGCAGGATCGAGGCGCGCCGTTCGTGCTGCACGAGCTTTCGTGGTCGCCGGACACGAAGGTGTCGGTGTTCTTTCCAGCACTGGATTTGGAAGAAGCCGCAGGCGCAAGCCCGGGGCTCAAAGAGCAGTTGAAGGCCGCGGAACAACCGCTGGCTGAGCCATCCGAGATAGGTGTCAGTAAGTAAACAAAGCAGTGAGGCGGCGGACTGCTCAGCGCTTTCGGACGTGGCCGCAGTAGCCGAAAGAGCGGCGGCGATCCCCGGGCTCGGACGACTCTTTGAGTTCGGCAGGCGCTGAGCGGGGCACGCGGACGACTACGTTTCCGAAACAACTGCCCGGTTGCACCAAGGCCCGATCTGCAGCGCGAGCGCGACCCCCAAATGCTGTTGCGCAGCATTGGGCATAAGACGTACAGAACAGACGGTTGGAGTTGCCGCTCCATTCCGCGAGCCGCTTCAACGCATCACTCGAGGGATGATGCGGTGAGTCCGTCGGGGATGAGACTACCACAATGCCGTGAACATGATCCTGGAGCCAAGCGGGGAGATTGTGGCGTGAACCGTGGTGCGGAACTAGGAACATGTGATTGTCCATGGCCAGTTCAGAGAAGCTGCTCGCCGTCTCGCGAGCGAAACTGAGCGTCGCGGGAGTCGCATCACCGGGAAGCAGAGCTCTGCCCAAGCCCGTCCGGCTCTGTTGGTCCACAAACCGGAAGAGCACAACGAGACTCGTCTCATTGCCGGGCACGATCGATCTTCCCAGGGCGCGCATCTCCGCGATCGCAGTGTCCGTCTGCGAAGGACTCAGAACACGGACCTCCCAGCTTCTGTCGTCAGCCCATGCAAGGTAGGGCGGCTTCCATTCCCCCGGCGGTGCCTGAAACGTGTCCACGGCAACCGGTGACATCCGGATACCGCATTCCATCGCGGCCACTCGAGCCTTTGTCAGGTCCGCCGACTCCTTATTCAACGTGGAAGCGGGATACACGAACCTCTGGACCGGGATTCCGCGCTTCTTGCATTCCCGAAGTAGCGTGGCAAGCCCGAGTGTGTGATCGGCGTGCGCATGTGAGGCAGCTATGAACCGGATCTCTCCCCTTCCGGCGATTTGAAGGGCGCTGTCGAGGGGTTCCGGCCGCTGCGTCCCCCAGTCCAGGATCCCGCAGGTTTCGTCCGGAAACTCGAGAAGACAGGCATTTCCGAGTCCCTCCTCCACCCGGAACACATGAACGATCAGACACTGCTCCTTCCGTGAGTGAGTCGGTGCTGGTCCGGGTTCGATGACGTTATCCGTCCTCATCGGTCGAGACCAAGCCAAGTGTCCATCTTCCTTCCACATCCGCCGGCAGTGGGGGGCGCGTGTCCGAACTGTGCCTTTTCGAGAATGTTATCACCGCCATGGGCCTGCGGAACGCGGATGGCGGTTCGGACGGGCTATGGGGCAGAGCTGAGCAGAAGCGAACCAGGCGGCGGCCTTACATGATCGCGGGGCAACTGAACGGGGCGATGGCGTTGACGAAGGATCGCCCGTGCCCGTCAGACTCGCCTCCTGTCCCAAGCGCTGCACCGGTGGAAGCGTCTGCGGACCAAGCGCCCGAAACCGCTAATTGGGATTTACCGAGGCTCGCGAGCGCCAGGCATGTCCTCTTCGTACACAACGCGCTGGGCTTTCTTGAAGCGATGTGCCGTTCTCGGAAGTTGACCAGCACCGTTCCTGTCGGATCACGGGCCAACCTCGGAGGTAGCGGGGTTTGGGCAGCGAGGCATCCGCAAACGTCAAACCGGTTCTCGACAAAACGCGGCCTTTCATGCTCCGGTGGAGCCGGACTGCTGACATCGCGCACCCGCAGCCACTGCGGATGCGTGCGCACCATGAAAGCTTCGCCGATGCACACGCCGGCGCGATCGCGGGCGGCGATCATCTCGCGCACTTCGCCCGTATTGAGCGCCACCGGTTTTTCGCACAGCACGTGCTTGCCGGCGGTGGCGGCGCGGATCGTCCGTGGGGCATGGAGATGATTGGGCAGCGGGTTGTAGATGGCGTCGATTGCGGGATCAGCAAGCAACTCTTCGTAAGATCCGTGGGCCCTGGCGATGCCGAGCTCGCGAGCCGCCCTTTCGGCTTTGCCGAGGTCGCGCGAAGCGATCGCCACAACCGGCGTCAGCCGGTTCTTCTGCATCGCCGGAATGACTTTTTTCACGGCGATCCTGGCCACGCCCATCACGCCCCATCGGACCGGCTCCATAGGATCTATTTCTGCAACAGGAAGTGCCCGACGAACATCGCGTCGATGCCGGAAGAATAGAAGCTGCGGACCGCGTCGCGAGGCGAGCAGACCATCGGATCGCCGAACAGGTTGAACGAGGTGTTGTACAGCACCGGCAGCCCGGTCGCCTTCCCGGCTGCGTGCAGAAGACGCCAGTAATCGGGGTTGTCTTTCTCGGTCACCGTGTGCACGCGAACAAGGTTTTCGCCGAGGACCGCGCCGGCGAACGTCTTGGTGTAAGCCGTCTTGACGCGGCCCACGGTCGCCAGAAAGCGCGCGTTTGAACCGGTTTCGAAATACTTCGAGGCCAGCTCCACCGGCACCGACGCAGCGAATTTCCGGAACGACTCCCGGTGCTTGATGAAGATGTTCAGATTCTCGGTCGAGTATGGATCGAGCGGCGACGCCAGGATGCTGCGGTTGCCGAGAGCGCGCGGTCCAAACTCCATCCGGCCCTGCATCCAGGCGACGATCTTGTGCTCGTTCAATTCGCCCACGGCGGTGTCGATCAATTCATCCGTTGTGAGCATGTAGCGGAAGCGCAGCTTGCAGTTCTCCAGCACCTGCTTGATCTCCTCCGGATCGAAGCTGGGACCGAGGAACAGATGATCCATGCGGATGCGCTGCGTCTGGCGAAACGGCCCGTGCCAGGTGTAGGCGGCTGCGCCGATGGCCGTTCCGGAGTTTCCCGCCGCCGGCTGAACAAACACTTCTTTCCAATGACCCGATCGCTCGAGTGCGTCCACCAGGAGGACGTTCAGGCCCAGGCCGCCGCCGAAACAAAGCCTCTCACCCGAGCCGGCCATGCGGATTACCGTTTGTTCGATGGCCCGCTGGATGCCGGCGGCGACGTGCACCTTCGCCCCATCGGGAACTTCGGCGCCGTCCGCCAGGCCGAGACGCTGATAGAACTTTTCGCTGAAGCCTCCGTGACTCAGCCGGTCGCTCGAAAAGAACGAGCGGTCAATGCGCGGCCAGTCATCCTGGGCGGTGTCCAGAATCTCGAGAAACACGCCGGTGTAACGGCTGTCTCCGTCGGCGGAAAGCCACTGCACCTTGTGCTCGTCGGCGCGAGCTTCAAAGCCCAGCAGCTCGGTGACACGGCCATAAAGATGGCCCAGCGAATCGGGGAAATACGATTCGTGCTCGAGGCTCAACTGCGTTCCCGACGCCTTCCAGTGCGCGCCGCAGCGGAAATCCCCTGCCCGATCGAGCGTCAGCACGGTGGCATCCTCGAAGGGAGAAGCATAATAGGCCGACGCGGCGTGCGCCAGATGGTGATCCACCAGCACCAGCCGGGCATTCGGAAAACGCTGCCGCAGCTCGAGATGCAGCTTGGTGTCGGGCGTGGCTGCCAGCGGCCGCACCAGCGCGATCGCCTCGACACAAGACGCATCCGCCTTGGCTTGCTTCAGGCAATAGGCGAGGGATTCTTCCGGCAACCCACCCGGATGGCGACGCCGCGTCAGCTTTCTTTCCTCGGCCGCGGCCACCAGTTCGCCATCCTTGAGAACGGCGGTCGCCGCCTGCCCGAGAAGTCCTCCAATGCCGAGAATCACCATGGCTGTTTATGCCTTTCGCAATCGATGGATCGCCCGCTCCCGGCCAATCGCGGCGAACACCGCGAACGCGCTCGGACCAACCGGCTGGCCGGTGAGAACCGCCCGCGACGCGTTGATCAACAGCCCGGCCTTGACCCCTCGCTCGGCGGCCAGCGCACGCAGTTGCTGCTCGACGCTTTGCTCGGTAAAATCCGCGCTCAGTTCGAGTCGGCCGGCCAGCTCCCCAAGCAACTCGCGAGCCCCCGGCTGGTTCAGTTTCTCGATCGACTCCGGCAGGATCTCGAAGTCGTCGCTGAAATATGCCCGGCCGCGTGTTGCAAAATCCTTCAGCGTCGCGAACCGCGAGCGGATCACCTCGACCGTGTGCCGGAACGCCGCCGGATCGGCCGGCACGCCAAGCCCGGCCGCTTCCAGCACCGTCCGCACGTGCGGCAACAGCTCATCCACGGGCATGGTTCGCAGGTGCTGCGCGTTCAGCCACGCGGCTTTCGGATCCAGCGGGTCCTGTTCGCTGAAATTCACCACCGCGTTGCTGCGATTTATGCCCTCGAAGGAGAACGCCTCGATCAGCTCCTGTCGCGTCATCTGCTCGCGGTTGTCCTTCGGCGACCAGCCCAGCAGGCACAGGAAATTGACATACGCATGCGGGAGAAAGCCGGCGTCGCGATACGTGAGCACGCTGACCACTGGCCCGTGCCTGCGTTTGGACAGCTTCGAGCCGTCCGGCGCGATCAGCAGCGGCAGATGCGCGAATTGCGGAAGCGTGGCCCCCAGAGCTTCAAAAATCAGAACGTGCTTGAACGTGTTCGACAGGTGATCCTGCCCGCGGATGATGTGGCTGATCTCCAGGTCCAGGTCATCGGCGCACGATGCCATGTGGTACGTGGGCAGACCGTTGCTGCGCAGCAGGGCGAAATCCTCGATGTCCGCCGTCGCCTTCGATTGCTCGCCATAGACCGCATCGGGGAAGCGGACTTCGCCGCGGCTGTCCCGCGGCACGCGAAACCGCAACACGAAGGGCTCGCCGGCCACGGCCCGCCGGTCGCTTTCCTCGCGCCGGATCTCACGCATTCCGGGATTGAACAGCCAGGGTCCGCCTTGGCGGCTTTTTTCTTCCAGGTCCGCCGAGGCCGGTGTGAAATCGCGATAGGCGAGGGCCTTTTCAAAGCAGGCCCAGGCAGCTTTGCGATGCAGTTCCAACCGCTGAGACTGGTGGTATTCCTCATCCCAGCCGAGATCGAGCCAGCGCAGTCCCTCGAAGATTGATTCCAGCGCCTCGACCGTGTTGCGCTCGACGTCGGTATCATCGATCCGAAGGATCATCGTCCCTTTGTGGTGGCACGCGTATAACCAGTTGAAAATAAAGGTTCTGGCACTGCCGATGTGAAGGTACCCGGTGGGCGAGGGAGCAAATCGGACACGAAGCATGAATCTTCCAGTATAGCTACGTTGGAGCTTCCACCCGCTGCCACAAGGCGATCAATTGAGGGATCGTGAGTTGCTCGGCCCGAAGGCGGGCCTCGGGAAAGTGGCCTAAGCCGGGATACACAGCCTCCAGGTTGTTACGCAGCGTCTTTCGCTTTTGCTTGAAGCAATTGCCTGCAAATCGCACAAAACCTGCCACATCCTTTACTGCGATGACAGGGCGGGGGATCAGCCGCACAACGGCGGAATCCACCTTCGGCATGGGCCGGAACGCCTTCGCGGGAACCGAAAAGAGCAATTTCACCTCGGCCCTCACCTGCGTCCGCACGGTAAGGAATCCGTAGTTGCGACTTCCCGGCTCCGCTGCCAGCCGTTCAGCGACTTCCTTTTGGACCAGAAACACCGCCCGCACCAGGCGGGTCCCCAGCGACAAGGCGTGTTCCAGAATGGGCGAGGTAATGTAGTAAGGGAGATTCCCAGCGATAACTGCTTGCCCCCATTGCGCCAGGTCCACTTTCAGGACGTCGTTCTCGACGAGCTGGAAACGCGAATTGGCCCCGTACTTGAGCCGAAGCTGCCCGCACAGCACCGGGTCCACTTCAATCGCATGGACCCTTTCGGCCCGCTCGAGCAAGTGCCGGGTCAGCGCGCCACGGCCGGGACCGATTTCAATCACCAGCCTGCACAGGCCTGGCCCGCGCCCATCCACATCACAAGCCGCCCGCGCGATACGCGCCAGCGTGGATTCCTGCACCAGGAAGTGCTGTCCGAGCCGCCGCCCCAACCTCAGCCTTTCACATCGATTTGACTGCGGCGGAAGGAGAGCCGGACGCGTCCCGAAGTCGGGTATCCGAAAGCCATGGCGGGTGTGAAGCGGGCAAACAGCAGGCTGTTCTCGATCTCGCGGCGAAGATGGTCGGTTCCAATTCCGTCAGGGAAGGTCAGATCCACCACGCGTCCCTGCTCATCGATCACTACTTCCACCACCACTTCATTCTCGCAGAAACCGAAGGGGGGAACGCTCGAAACCGAAGGATCGGTATAGAATGCGGTCGGCACATCCCGGGTGAGAGCCACGTGGGCGGCCACCGGGTAGGTGGGAATCAGCATGCTGAAGAGCACCAGAGCGGAAACCAGCCCGCCGGCGAAGGGCAGCGCCAGGGGTCTCATCAGATTCTCGAGGCGCACCCGGCGGCCATCGAAGGCAAGGGCCCAGGGAAGCCGTCTGGCGATCCGCACCTGCTTGCGCAGGCTCTCGCGCTGCGCCATGGCGTGCAGGTTCGCGGTCAGATCAGCAGGCGGCTGCGCCTGTGGCAAGCGCTTCATGAGCATGCGCACCTGGGCCAGCCGATCATAGCGGTACGCGCAGTTGCTGCATTCCCGCAGATGCACCGCCACTTCCCGGCGCTCGGCGTGCGGCAAGGCGCCGTCCACGTATGCGGACAGCTTCTGTTCCGCGCGACGGCACGGCGTGGAAAATCTCGTGGTCAAAAACGCGGCTAGGAATCTCATACAGGTTCGGCCGGTTCCGTCCTCCATTTCAGGGCCAGTCCCGGCTCGACTCGCCCGGCCAAGGCTTTACGCAGCGCGTTCCGGCCGCGCAGAATCCTCGATTTCACTGTACCGATGGAGACCTCGAGCACGTCTGCGATCTCCTCGTAACTCATGTCTTGCATGTCGCGCAGAATCACCGCCGCACGGAAAACCGGCTTCACCTCCGCCAGCGCCTGCTCGACCAATTCACGCGTCTGGCGGCCCGCGGCCAGATCAAATGGCGAGCGCCCCGCATCCGGAATCGTATCCGCTAACGAGCGGGCCCCGTCGTCCTCGCTCTCCAATCCGATCTCCCTCCGGCGGTGACGCGCAAACCAGCGGCGATAATTGCGGGCTTCGTTGACCGAGATGCGATAGATCCAGGTTTTCAGGCTGCTCTTGCCCCGGAACGTCCCGATATTGCGAAACACCTTCCAGAACACTTCCTGCACCACATCACTGGCTTCACAAGGGTCCGCTATCAGCCGGTAGACCAGATTGTAGACCGGCTGTTGAAAACGGGCCACCAGCGCTTCGTAGGCCTCGTTGGATCCACTCCGCAACCCTTCCAGCAGCCACACCGGCTCTGTCGGAGCCGCCTGCTCCAGGCAGGTCTCCACGGGGAAGCTGACTGTCGTATCTGCCACGCGGGAACGCCTCTATCTCGAATTGTACTCCTTACAATCCCCTGGTCTCATCAGGTTAGACACCGGGAGGGCGGAAAAAGTTTCGTAGCCCTTCCGCGCGACGCCTCCCTACGGCAGACTGCCGGGCGTATCATGAAGGCGAAGCCTATGTCCGGTTCCATCGTTTGCCTCCTGCTGGCCTGGTCGCTCCAGGCACAGCCGCAATACTATCGCTTCTCGATCGACCAGGACGCTTTCTCCGGCCCGCCCGATTTCAGCTCTCTGAACCATCCGCTGACGCCCGCCGATCGCCTCTTTGTTCGCAATGGGCGCTTTTATCGCGTGGGTCCGGACCGCCGCCCCAACACACCCGACGACGAGCCTGTACGCCTGTATGGCGTCAACCTGGCTTTTTCGGCGAACTTCCCCGCTCCGGAGGATGCTGTCCGGATCGCGAAACGTCTCCGGCGGATCGGCGTGAACCTGGTGCGGATGCACCACATGGATAGCCAGCCCGACGCGAATCCGGCGAACGCCGCCAGCCTCCTGACCACGGGACCCTATCCCACGCTCAACCCGCAGTCGGTCACCCGGCTTCGCGCCTTCCTGGATGCCCTCGCAGCCGAAGGGATCCATGTCAACCTGAATCTGCACGTCGGCTATCAGTTCCGCCCCGCCATCGACGGCATCCCGGGCATGGAGCCGCAAATCCCTACTCAGAGCAAGCCGCTCCACATCTTCTATCCACGAATGGTCGAGATGCAAACCGAGTTCACGCGCAAAGTGATCGCCGCCCTCTCGCTGCGCGGCGATCCCGTGCTGGCGATGGTCGAGATCGACAACGAATCCTCGCTCATCTGGGAATGGCAGGTGACCAACCTCGATACAAGGCTGAACGGCGCTTACCTGGAGGAGCTCTCGCGGCAGTGGAACGTGCGCCTCACCAAACAGTACGGCGCTACAGAAGCGCTGCGCCGCGGCTGGACGCCACGCGTCAACGACGGTCCGCAACTGCTCGGCACAAGCTGGACCGCCGAACTGCATACTCCTGCCCGCGCCGACCTCCGTGTCAGCGATCAGCCCTCCGGGCAACTGCTGGACGTCACCTTTCGCCAGGGCGGCGCAGCCATCATCATCAAGCAGGTCGGCTTCTCGGTGACCACCGGCAAGACATACCTGGCCGAAGTCGAGATGCGAGCCGAGCTCGCCGACGGCGTTTCGCGCCCCGTCTATTGGGACGTGAAGCAGGATATCAGCCCCTGGCGGACGGCCACCGGTCGCACCGTGTCGGTCACGAACCAATGGCAACGCTACTCGATGCTCGTCGAGCCGCAGTTCTCCATGGAGGGCATTGGACGCTTCGGCCTCTCGGTCGAGAATGTCGGCGCGAATATGCAAATCCGCGGCCCCTCGTTTCACGAAGCGGGCGAGCGCGGCCTCACACCTTCAGAAAACCTCGAAGATGGCGCGGTGCAACTGGTGAAGACCACCGAGTTCTCTTCACCAGGACGCCGCAACGATTTCCTCGATTTCCTGATCGAGGCTGATCGCGCTTATCTGCGAAGCATGCTGTCGGCGATTCGCGAATCAACCGACGATCTGGCGCCCGTCGCCGGCACCCAGATCGGCTTCGGCGGCCTGGCCACCATCGACTCGCACCGCGATCTCGATTACCACGACAACCACTTCTACATCGACCACTACAATTTCCCCAATGTGGCCTGGGATGGCCGCGACTGGCGCATTCGCGATTCCTCGGCGGTGGGCTCGGGCCTCTCCCCGATTCTGAACCTTGCCGCCGCACGCCCCGCCGGCCGGCCGTACACCGTCAGCGAGTACAACCAGAACTGGCCCAATCAGCAAGCCGCGGAGATCGATCCGGTGGTCGCCGTGATCGGGGCGTTTCAGGATTGGGATTCAGTCATGCACTTTGCCTATTCGCATGGCCGCAACTGGGACGACGGCGTCCCCAACGGATTCAACCTCAATGGCGATTGGACGAAATTCGCTGTCTTGGGCCAATCCGCCTGGCTGTTTCGCAGCGGCGCCATCGCTGCCGGCGTCCAACCGGTGGATGTGCCCGTTCCGCGTGATCTGCGCATCCGCGCCCTGGCCGAGCGGCGCAACGGCGGCGGCATCGCTTCCTTCTTCAATGCGGTGTACGGCTATCAACCGCTGGTCGCGATCGAACATCCCGTGCGCCTCGTGGACCGCCCCGGCGAATTGCCCGCCACGGCGCGGCAGCCGAAGGGGGGGCTGATACGCGCGGATACCGAAGAATTCCAGTACGACTCCGAGTCGCGGGTGTTCTTTGTGCATTCACCGTGGGCCGCCGGCGTCATCGGCTTCGTTGGCCAGAAGGAAGCGGATGCGGGACCGCTGACTCTGCAATTGGCCGAATCGGCCCGCGGATTTGCTGTTGTGCTGCTTACTCCGATCGACGGCAAGCCACTGGCCGAGTCGCGCCGCATGTTGCTCAGCCTGCCCGGCCAGACTTTGCGTACGCAGCCTGGAGCCGACGAGCCGCAGAAGCTCGTCAACTACCCCGGCACAACCGATTGGTGGACACTGGAACGCGAGCCCGGCTTCAACAAGCCCTCCGGCAATATGAACGGCGGCCAGCGGCCTACCTACTTCGAGCGAGTCGAATGCTTTGTCACGCTGCGCGCCAGCGCGTCGCGCATGATCGTCTACCCGCTCAACGGCTCCGGAGAGCGCATGTCTGCTCTGGAAGCCAGCTCTATCCCAAACGGTTTCCGCATCCACCTCCAGGACGAAGGCCAGTACTTCTCTCCCTGGTACGAGATAGTACTCGAATAGCGACCGTTTCTTTTCACTTGCGGCTCTGCTTCGGACGCCGTCCGGTTACTATGGAAGTCTGGCGCTCCGCGCCTCTGGGGTCATGACTAAACCGGCTAAACTGGCGGCTCTTCGCATTGCCCGGAGCTTGTCTCTGTTCCGCGCGGTGTCGAACAGCCGGTGGCGGCGGGAGCGACTGGCGATTCTGTGCTACCACGGAGTCTCGATCGAAGATGAGCACGAATGGGACCCGCGGTTCTACGTGAGTCCCGCGATCCTTGAGCAACGCTTCCATGTCCTCCTCGAAAGCGGCTATCACGTTCTTCCGCTCGGAGAAGGGGTGCGCCGGTTGCGCGAGGGGTCGCTCCCCCCCAGAAGTGTGGCCCTTACCTTCGACGACGGCTGCTACGATTTCTACCGCCAGGCGTTCCCGCTGCTCGAAAAGTACAAACTGCCCGCCACCGTCTATCTGACCACGTTCTACTGCTTTCATCGGAAGCCGGTGTTCGACATGTTCTGTCATTACCTCATGTGGAAAGGACGACACAGCTTCGCCGGAGGCCGTCTTTCAGGTGTGGATCACACTCCGGAGTTGAGCAGCGAGCGTGGACGCCGGAGGGCGTCGGAATCAGTGATCCGCTCCGCCGAGACACAGGCAATGTCCCTGGCCGCCAGGGACGCCCTCGCCGAAGAGCTTGCGCGACAACTCGGCTTGGATTACCAGGAGGTGGTTTCCAAGCGAATCCTGCAATTGATGACCGTGGATGAAGTGAAGCGCATATCGGAGGCCGGCATCGATATTCAGCTCCACACGCATCGCCACCGCACTCCGAAA
Source organism: Acidobacteriota bacterium (assembly GCA_016201205.1). Classification (GTDB taxonomy): domain Bacteria; phylum Acidobacteriota; class Terriglobia; order Bryobacterales; family Bryobacteraceae; genus CADEFT01. The sequence goes on along the minus strand of JACQDF010000022.1, from coordinate 2,525 downwards.
GACCGCGGCTTGTTTTGTCGTGAGATCGAGGACAACCGCCGCGCAATCTGCGAAATGACCGGCGCTTCCGGCCGTGAGACAGTGCATTTTTGCTACCCCGACGGCGTCTATGACCGCGAGTTTCTGCCCTGGCTCGAGCAGCAAGGAATCGTTTCCGCCACCACCTGCGAATCAGGCCTGGCGTCCCGGCAGGACCACCCTTTGCTGCTGCCACGCATCGTGGACACCTCCGGGCAGACGCCGGTCGAGTTCGAAAGCTGGATCTCCGGCGTCAGCGCCCTGGCGCCGCGCGTCTCAAACGGCAGGCGGCGGGCTTAAGCGCAATACTGGCGCGGCACTCAGCGCCGGCTGAAAAGCCGGCGGCAGCCAAGAATGGCCGCCCCACGCCGGGGAAAGTCCATTTCATGAGACCCCAATTATAACGAGGCGGCTGGATCTTTCGGGACCGCCCTGGATCGCCGACGTGATCGAGCGGGTCAGCAAGACACGCGGCTTCGAGCTTGTCGCACTCTTTTTCCAGGAGCAGGACGGGACAACCCGGCCGGCCGGGCATCCCTTATGGAGATGGTACGAGCGGAAGAACCGGGATGCCCGCGGTGAGGATAATCCGATACGCTTTGTGGATCTGCGGCCGCTCCCTGAAGACGTCGATGCGGTTGCGGCGCCGCCGGACGGACATTTCGTGAGCCAGTGGAAGCTGGACGTCCTCGTGTTCCTGGGATGCGAACCGAGGAGCGGGGACTGCCGCGGGTGGGCCAGGTACGGTGTCTGGTCGCTGGGGTTCGGCGACACGACCCGCTACCGGCGCTATCCAGCCTGCCTACTTCTGGGAACTCCTCGAGCGGAATCCCGTCAGTGACCTTCTGCTCTATGTGCATCTGGAGCGCCTCGAGGAAGGGCGAGTGATCTACCAATACCGGGCGGCCACGCGCGGGACGTTGTATTACGCCGAGAACGCAGTGGAGCCGTCGAGTATGGCGGCGGTGATCCTCATTCGCCGGCTGCTCGACGTGCAGGAACGAGGCTGGAATGCTTTGCACGGTCTTGCGTCATGGCGCGAAGGACCCGTGAAGCTGGAGGCTCGAAACGGATATCCAGGCTCTTGGACGCTGATACGGTTCCTTCTGCTCTATCTTCAAGACCGGATCCGCCAGAAGGCAGCCAGTTGGCGCGGCGACCCGAAATGGTTTGTCTGCCTACGCAGAAACCGCGACTTGTTCACATCGGTGCAGTCCCGGTTTCTGCCGGATGGCTTTGTGGCAATTCCGAATCCCGACGGCAGCACGTTCGCCGATCCATTTGTCCTGGGTCACAACGGACAGAACTACCTCTTTGTGGAAGAGATTGTGACTTCGACCGATACCGCGCACCTGTCAGCATGCGAGATTCTTTCCAACGGACCAGGGCGTTTTTTCGAAGTCCTGCGCAGGCCGTATCACATTTCCTATCCGTCTCTGATCCAGCACGACGGAAATGTATATCTTCTGCCGGAAACAGCGGCCAACCGGACGGTGGAGCTGTACCGGGCGTTGGAGTTCCCGCGGCGCTGGCAACTGGAGAAAGTCCTTCAGCGAGGCATTCTGCTGGTGGATACCACACCGTTCTTTCACCAGGGCGTCTGGTATTTCTTCACGGCGACAGTGGAGGAGGTCAGCGGCAACTGGCTGGAAACCTGGCTGTTCTATTCCGGCAGCCTGGATGGAGAGTGGACTTATCACCCCCGGAATCCGGTTTGTTCCGACGCGCGGCGGGCGCGGCCGGCGGGTCATCTGTTCTACCGAAACGGCAAGTTAATCCGTCCCGCACAGGACTGCTCGATCCGCTACGGATATGCGATCGCATTGAACGAAGTGTTGAAGCTGTCGCCAGACGAATATGAGGAACGGCTGGCGGAGGTGATTCCGCCGGACTGGATGCCCGGCATATTCGCCACCCACACTCTGAATTCCTGCCAGGACGTGGAAGTCATCGACGCAACGAGGATTTCGGGATCTTAGACTGACTTCATTTCGACACGCGAGTCAGATTACTATAGACTGCATGATTCCCCGCCGAACGTTCATTGCCTGCGGAGCCTCCGCCTTGCTCGACGCGGCCTTCCCCAAGCGCATTGTCTTCGTCTGTGGCGACCACGAATACAGCGGCGAAGCTACGCTGCCGCTGGTGGCCGCGGAGCTGGAAAAAAGTTACGGTTTCCGATGCACCGTGCTGAAGTCCGTGCCGGATCAGAACGGTGAGACGGACATCCCTGGCCTGGAAGCGCTCGCTGGCGCCGACCTGGCGGTTTTCTATCTCCGCTGGCGCCGCCTTCCGGCCGATCAGGTCGCGCACATCGAACGCTACATGAAAGCAGGCAAGCCCATGTTCGGGTTCCGCACCAGCTCTCATGCATTCCGCTATCCGGAGGGCCACCCGCTGTTTCGCTGGAATGCATGGGCATCGGAAGCGTTCGGCGCTCCGCCAGGTTGGGGCGCCGACGGCCATACGCACTTCGGCCACCAGGCCAGCACCGACGTCAGCATCAT
>JACQDF010000343.1 GCA_016201205.1 Acidobacteriota bacterium | reverse complement strand
GCCTACAAGCTCGACCGTCTGCTTGGACTGAACATGGTCCCGGTCACCGTCGAGCGCCGGTTTCGCAACCAGTTGGGCAGCTCCACCTGGTGGGTGGACGATGTCCTGATGACGGAGCTGACCCGCTACAACAAGAAGGTTCCGCCTCCCGACGACGACGCCTGGAACAAGCAGATCTTCATCGTGCGGGTGTTTGACTCGGCAATCTGGTGATCGACAACAACTGGCTGGTTTGGATGATCGACCACACGCGGGCGTTCCGCATGAGCACCGATCTGAAGGAGCCGAAGAACCTGGCCCGGTGCGACAAGGAATTCCTGGCGCGGATGAAACAGTTGGACGCGGCCACGCTGAGCCGCGAGTTCGGCGGTTATACAAACAACATGGAGATTCAGGGCCTGTTGAAACGCCGCGACAAGATCGTCGAGACTTTCGAAAGGATGGGCCCGTCCGCGCTGTACAGCTCGCCGCGCCGTCCGGACTAGCTTCCCGGCAGAGGCTTCTTCCTGCCGCGGTTCAATTCAAAGAGCCTGCCCTGCTCGACGATGAGACACGCCGGCGGCCCGCCGTAGTATTTCGACAGCCCCACATCGATGAGGATCACCTTGCCGCCAAACCGCGCCACCACGCCCGTCTTGGTGGGCGTATGTCCGATGACGATGCGCTCGACCTGATGCGTCTTCAGCGCCTGTTCCACGTGCGCCGCCAGCCCCGTTTCGTCGTCCTGGGCCAGGCCGCGGTACCACAACGGCCCGTCGGAGTCCGTAATCAGCGTGCCATCGAGGGGGCCTGTCTGATCAAGTTCTTTCTGCGCCTGTTCATTGATCTGTGACAGAGGCATGGCCGCGTACTTCGGTCCGATGCCCCCGTGCAGAAAGATCATGTTGTTGATCCGCACAACGACATTCTTGCCGCGGATCCATTTTCCGTACGCGCCGTTGGGGCCGAACGAGAAACGATGCTCGAGCCACCCCAGCGGGATATCGCCGATCGCGGGATTCTCCTTCTTAAAGGCCTCGCGCACCTGGTCCGAATTATCCGTGCGATATGCTTCGTAATCTTCCGGGGTGACGTAGCGCAAGTCGCCGTAGACGTTCATGGCCTCGTGATTCCCCATCAGGGAATGCACACGGCCGCCGGCCCGGCGCGCCTGCCGCTCGAGTTCCATCAGCAAGTCCATCACCTTGCGCGACTGCGGTCCGCGGTCGACCAGATCGCCGGTCTGCACGAGGTGAGTCTTGACGCCCGACCAGCGGTTCCTGTTGTTGATCACACCGGCATCCCGCAGGACGGCGACGAACTGCTCCAGATCGCCGTGCACATCGCCAACGGCGACGATGCGCTCGACACGCTGGAAGCTGTCCTCGGCTGCGAACAGCAGCAGCGCAGAAGCGGCCGCCAATGCGGCCAGAAAAAATCGCCTGCCGGCCATTTCCCGCCAGCTTATCATGCTACTCCCCGTCATGCGGCTCGACGTGCACCAGCACGTCGGCCACCCACTCCAGCTTCTCCAACAGCCGCTGTTTCACCTCATGCGCGATCTGGTGCGACTGGCGCACCGTCAGGCCGGGATCCACTTCCAGATGCAGGTCCACGTGATATTGCAGCCCCGTCTTGCGAGCGAAGCATTTCTCGACGCCCATGGCGCCCGGCACGCTTTGCGCGATCTCACGGATCTGGGCCATCACCCGCTCGGAAGGCATGGTGTCCATCAACTGGAGCGACGTCTCCCGCACCACGCGCAGACCGAGAAAAATGACGATGACGCCGACCGCCAGCCCGCCGAAATGATCCGCCGCCAGATACCGTGCCGGCTCATACAGCGTCAGCCCTAATGCCGTCAGCGCCGCCGTTCCGGACAGGATATCGACCGCATCATTCCAGGCATCCGCCCGGAGCCCTTCGCTCCGCGTCTTCTTCGCAAACTGAAATTTCCACAGCGCCAGAGCTGTTTTCATCACGATCGAAATCACCAGCGCCCAGGCCGCGTACGCCTGGGGCGCCGGATGCACTTCGTACACCCTCTGCATCGACCGCATTGCGATCCCCGCGCCCGCCAGCGCCAGCATCATCCCCACCACGAATCCGCTCAGGGTCTCGAGCCGTCCGTGCCCGTAGGGATGATTGGCGTCCGCCGGCCGGGACGCCATCGTGAGGCCGAACAGCACCACGCCGCTGGCCACCACATCGCCGGCTGACTCGATCCCGTCGGCCACCACCGCCGTCGATCCCGCCAGCAGGCCGGTGGTGATCTTCATCACCGCCAGCACCCCGCTGATCGTCATGCTGATCACGGCGATGCGCCGCGCTTTGGCCGAATCGGACATTTACCGCTGGTTTGCCTTCAGGACCTTCTTCCGCAGCCGGATCGATTGCGGAGTCACTTCCACAAATTCATCTTCGCCTATGAACTCGATGGCCTGCTCCAGGTTCAGCAGCCGCGGCGGCACCAGCCGGATCGCTTCATCCGCCGTCGACGATCGCATGTTCGTCAGCTTCTTTTCCTTGATGATGTTGACATCGAGATCGTTGTCGCGAGAGTTCTCTCCGATCACCATGCCTTCGTAAACTTCCGTCCCCGGAGTGATGAAGATCTCGCCGCGCTCCTGGAGGTTGTAGATCGCGTACCCGGTCGCCCTTCCCTGCCGGTCCGCCACCAGCGAGCCCGTGGGGCGCATCGGGATATCGCCCTGCCAGTCGATGTAACCCGCGAACAGAGAGTTCATGATCGCCGTGCCCTTGGTGTCGGTGAGCATTTCGCTGCGAAGCCCGATCAGGCCTCTGGAGGGCACGTGAAACTCCAGCCGCACCCGCCCCGAGCCGTGATTCACCATCTTGGTCATTTTGCCTTTTCGCGCACCCAGTTTCTCCATCACCACGCCCACATACGGCTCCGGGCAATCCACCGTCAGCGTCTCCAGAGGCTCCTGCATCTTCCCGTTCACCGGGCGCGTGAGAATCTCGGGCTTGCCCACCATCAGCTCATATCCCTCACGCCGCATCATCTCGATCAGAATCGCAAGCTGCAATTCGCCGCGGCCCATCACTTTGAACGCGTCCGGCCCGCCTGCTTCTTCCACTTTCAGGCTTACGTTGGTGAGCAGCTCTTTGTCCAGCCGTTCCCGCAAATGCCGCGAAGTGACGTACTGTCCCTCTTTTCCCGCAAAGGGCGATGTGTTGATCGTGAACGTCATGGCGATGGTTGGCTCATCAATCTGGATGGGCTTGAGCGGCGCCGGGTTTTCCGCGTCCGACACCGTTTCGCCGATTGTGATCCCTTCCACGCCCGCGATCGCCAGAATGGAACCGGGAATGCCTTCGGTTTCCTCCACCCGCTTGAGTCCCTCGAACGAATACAGCTTGGTGATCTTCGTCTTCTGAATCGCG
>JACQDF010000338.1 GCA_016201205.1 Acidobacteriota bacterium | reverse complement strand
CTATGCGTGTTCGCCGCCCATTTCCCATTCGCGCTCGAGCATGCGGGTGTACTCACCGGAAGCGAACAGGTCGAACTGGAAGTTCTTGCAGCGGATCTCGGTGAACGGCGCCATCTGCTGGGTGCAGGCGAACATGTGGTCGGCGTAGCGGTAGTAGTTGCGGACGAACTCGGCGTTCAGCTTTTCGTGCTCCGGCACCTCGCTGAAGACGGCGTTCAACCCCAAAGCGCGGGAGAAGATGGCTTTGTAATCGGCGACGCCCCAGGCGCGCAGTTTCTCGCGCACATTGTCGGGAGGATCCTCGACCAGCAGCGTCGCGAAGCTCTGGTAACGGATGCCGCAATTCTTCAGTTCCTCGTCGCGGTCTACGATCTCCAGACACTGCTCGATCCAGCGGGCCAGATCGCGGCCCAGATAAAAGAGCATGCGCAGCTCGCAGAAACGGCCGTCCAACAGCTTTTTCTCCAGCTCGAAGGCAGATTGTTGTCCAGGCGGAAGCAGCCCCTGCAACATGAGGCTCGCCCGGGAGCTTTCCAGCAATTTGTTTGGCCCACTGGAATCAGAAAAGGGATGCAGAATCAATGGGGGAAGTTTCCACACACGTTGCGGGCTGATCGCGCTCTCCATTGCTTCGCTACCCCTCCATCGACATATCGCGTGAAAACATTAGAAGCGCAAAGGCGGCGCCATAGCCTTGACTTACTGGCGCTGCTCGAGTACCACCTGGGCATCGAGCGGCTTTCCCTCGCGCAGCACTTTCACCTTCACCGTGTCTCCGGGTTTCTTGCTGCGCAGCGCGAACGTGTAATCGTACAGATTCTGGATCGGCTTGCCATCGAATTCCACCAGGATGTCTCCCCCCTTCAAGCCGGCCTTGGCGGCGGGAGAGCCGGACCGGATATCGGAAAAGCGGACGCCGTTGGGGATTTCGGTGAAATCGGGGATGCTTCCGAAGTAAGGGCCGTAGCCGGAACCGCCGCCGGAGGCGCCAGCGGGCATCTTCGGCGGGTCTACTCTTGCATACAATGGCCGGTCACTGGCGGCAGCCAGCGCGCCGGCAACGCCGGCCACCAGCCCGAGCACTTTGGCGGCTTGCGCGCTGTCGATCTTATCCCAGGTGTCACTGGGCTTGTGGTAATCAGCGTGAAGGCCGCTGAAGAAAAACAAAATGGGAACCTCCTTGGTGGTGAACGAGGTGTGGTCGCTGGAGCCGTAGCCGCTCTGCTCGGACAGATCGAGTTTCAGGTCCACGGTCGTGGCCACGCTCCCCAGAACGGACTTCAGCGTGGATCCCGTCCCCGAGCCGCCGACAAAGAGCTTGCCCTGCTGAACGCGGCCGATCATGTCCATGTTCAGCATGGCGGCCGCTTTGTTGAGCGGAAGCAAGGGCCGGTTTACGTAATAGCTGGACCCGAGCAGGCCCAATTCTTCTCCTGCAAAGGCGAGGAACAGAAGACCGCGGCGCGGCCTGGTGCGGGAGCCGAAGTAGCTGGCCAGCTCGATGACTCCGGCGGTTCCCGAAGCATTGTCGTCGGCGCCCAGGTGCGGCTTTCCGGCCAGCGACGGCGCCAGCGAATGCTGCTCGCCCAGTCCCAGGTGGTCATAGTGCGCGCCGATGATGACGTACTCATCGGTCTCCCCCGGCAGGTAGCCGGCGACGTTGCGCACCTGTCTGCGAACCTGACGGACATCGGTTTCCAGCTCGAGCCGAAGCGAGTCGGGAAGGGCGAAGGAACGCGGCTTGAGGTCCTTGTCGATCTGGGAGACGATCTCGCGCAAGTCCCTGCCGGCGGCTTTGATCCAGCGCTCGCCGATCTCGGCCTTCAATTGAACGAACGGGAGCCCCGAGTTGGCCGGGCCGGCGGTGGTTCCGAATTTTTCGAGCTTGTCCGTTTCGCTGGGCCGGGCCGCCATATTGTTGATGAACAGCACTGCTTTGGCGCCGTGAAGGCGCGCGTTGAACGCTTTGCTGGGCAACTGCGCGTGCTCGGTGTACGCCTTGCCGGCGAACACGCTCTTTTCGTCAAACTCCTGCGGCTCATAACGCAGCAGCAGCACACACTTGCCTTTGACGTCGGCAGCAGCGTAGTCATCGTAATTGAGTTCTCTTGCGGTGATGCCATAGCCGGCGAAGACTACCGGGCAGCTCAGCTTCGAACTGTCAGAGAAGTTGAGCGGAACAAAATCTTCAGTGAGTTTGAAAGCCTGCTTTTTCGCGTCTATGTGCGACACGAGGTGATTCGCCGGGCCAAGCTGGGCCTTTACGGTTACCGTCAGCGGCTGGAAGTAGCTCCCGCCGTTCAGCGGTTTGAGGCCGGAGAGCCGGAACTGCCGGGCGATGTAATCGGCTGCTTTCTCCAGGCCGGGCGCGCCGGTCCCGCGGCCTTGCAGGTTCTCGGAGGCGAGAAACCGGATGTGCCTCAAATAGCTTTCCGGCTCGAAATCGGCGGCCGCAGCGGCCAGGCAGAGGGGTGCGAGTACGGTGAATAGCGATGTCTTACGCATTGGTCTTATTTCTGAACAGGGATCGCGAGCTTTACTTCGCAACACGGCTCTTCCTTGACCGGATTCCTGCGCGCGTAGTCGATCTCATAGTCGATGACGCCGCGCAATTGCTCCCAGGTGACGTTGCCCACCAGACGGCGGCCGTTGACAAACAGCGTTGGCGTCGAGCTGATCTGCAAGACGCGCGACTCGGCGGTGTTCCGATCCACTTCCTTCTCAGTGGATTTGGCGTCGATGCACTGTGTCAATTGGAGCGTGTCGAGCGGTTTGCCGCTGGCGAATTCGAGCACCTTCGATTTCAGATTTTCGGATGTGATGTTGCTCTGCTGCTCAAAAATCCAGTCGTGATAGTCCCAGAACGCGGCTTGATTCTGCCGGAAGATGCAGCGGCCGGCGACAGCGGCCGGTTTCGCCCAGGGGTGAATCTGCTCGAGGGGCAAGTCTTTGAACACGAGCCGCACGTCATTGGCATAAGACTTTTGCAGATTCTGGCGCAGCGTTTTGGCTTCCTCGCGGCAGTACTGGCATTGGAAATCGCTGAAAACAACAAGGGTCACTTTGGCGCCGGCCGGGCCGGCCGCGGGCTGGCCTTCGGTCTTGAGCAGTTTCAGGTCGCCGGCAAACGGGCTTTCGCGAACGTCGAACACTTTTCCCTGCACGATTTTGGAGCCATCTTTGGAGATGTAGAATTGCACCTGCTGCCTGCTCGAGCCGCCGTCGGTGACGACGACGTCCACGCTGAGCATGCCCGGCAGATCGGAGGGCTTGGGGTCATCGATCAACACCTTGAGGTTGGCCGTCAGCATGAACTGATGACGCAGGTAGGCTTCCAGCGTGGGCTTGTCGAGCGCCGACTTGGCTTTCTGCTGGGCGAAAGCGCCGGCGCACAGGGCGAGTAGCAGCGCGGTCCTGTGCATACAAAGATTATTGTAACGTGAGGCAAACCGGGGACAGGCTACCCTGTCCCCGGTTTTGCCTGAACCGGCAGGGTACAATCGCAAGATGCCGAACACGCTGCTGGCCATGGGCGCGCACTACGACGATTGCGTCTTCGGAGTGCCCGGCATCATGCTCCAAGCCTTGCAAAAGCAGTGGCGCGTGGTGATTGCCGCGCTGATCGGCGACTACCGCAACTGGCCGCCGGTGAAAGGGCGGCATGAGGAGCTGGTCAAGGGCAGCAAGGACCTGGCGCATTATTACGGCGCCGAGATGCGTTTTCTGAACTTCGCCTCGCACCTGTTTGAAGTGACCACCGAGAACAAGAAGATAGTGGCGGAGCTGGTGGCGGACGTGAAGCCGGACGTGGCGCTGATCCTGTGGCCGCAGGACCATCACGACGATCATCGGGTGGCGTCGCCGCTGTGCCAGATCGCGCTCAGCAATGCCGGACAACTGCTGGGCAGGAACCACCGGCCGCCGCGTGCGATGTACGCATACGACAACGGACCGCGGCACACGATCGGTTTCGAGCCGGACACGTTTGTCGACATTTCGGCCGAGTGGTGCACGGCGCGCGAATGGCTGGGACGGCTGATGGCGCTGGTGCGCAATGAGGAGTACGACGAGTCCAAACCCGATGCAGCCGTCGAGATGAAACAGGCGCTGGCTGCGTATCGCGGGAAAACATGCGGCGTGCGGTACGCAGAAGCGCTGTGGGCGCTGCAAAAGACGCCGCGCGATATTCTTACGTAGCCGGGCTCTCCTGCTAAAATACGTTGGTGTCCTACGATGTGATCGTAATCGGCAGCGGTCCGGGCGGCTATTCGGCAGCGGTCCGGGCCGGCCAGTACGGCCTCAAAACCGCGATCATTGAAAAAGATCCGAAACTCGGCGGCTGCTGCCTGCACGTCGGCTGTATCCCCACCAAGGCGCTGTTGCACACCGCCGAAATCTGGCAGCATTTCGTCCACGGGCCGGAGGAAGGCATTCTCTGCGAGAACCCGCGCCTGGATTATCCCAAAGTCATTGACCGCAAGCAGAAGATCGTCGACAAGCACGCCAAAGGCGTCGAGTTTCTCATGAAAAAGCAGAAGGTCGACGTCTTCCGGGGCTACGCCAGACTGCTCGGCAAGGGAAAGGTGGAATTCAGCGGTGAAAAGGGCAAGCAGGTCGTCGAGGGCAGGAACATCATTGTCGCCACCGGCTCGGAAGCGCGCATGCTGCCCGGGTTGCAGCCGGACCCCGATGTGATCCTCACCAATATCGAGATCCTGAACCTGCGCTCGGTTCCAAAAACGCTGATTGTGATCGGGGCCGGAGCGGTGGGGGTCGAGTTCGCCTCCATCTTTCATCGCTTCGGAACCAAAGTGACGATCCTCGAGATGCTGCCCCGCTTGGTCCCGGTGGAAGATGAGGATGTCTCGAAGGAGTTAGAGCGATTCTTCAGGAAAACCGGCATCCGCTGTGAGACCGGAGCGAAAGCCGAAAACATCGAGAAAACCGCCGCCGGCGCTAAACTCAGCGTCACGCTCGCCAGCGGCAAGACCGAGACGCTCGAGGCGGAAAAGCTTCTGGTGGCCGTCGGCCGCAAGCCGAACACGGACGGCATTGGCCTGGAGAATACCAGAATCGCGACCGATCGCGGCTTCATCAAAGTGAACGGCATGCAGCAGACCACCGAGCCCGGCGTTTACGCCATCGGGGATATCGTCGCCGGCACGCCCCAGTTGGCCCACGTGGCTACCGCCGAAGGAATGGTTGCCGTGGCGCACATCGCCGGCAAGTCCCCCGTGCCGATCCATAAGAACCGCATCCCTGGCGTCACTTACACCGAGCCCGGCATCGGCAGCGCCGGCCTGACCGAAGCGCAGGCCAAAGCACAAGGTTACAAAGTCAAGATAGGCAAGTTCCCATTTGCCGCCAACAGCAAAGCGTCGATCGTGGGTATGCACGACGGCTTCGTCAAAGTGGTGGTCGAGGAGAAGTTCGGCGAAATCCTCGGTGTGCACATCATCGGCTACCACGCCTACGAATTGATTGCCGAAGCGGTGGCGGCGATGGAATCCGAATCCACCGCCGACACGATGATGCGCACCATCCACGCGCATCCCACGCTCTACGAGGCGGTGGGGGAAGCGTTCAACGCGGTGTACGGACTGGCCATCAATGCGTAAATGCGTCGTTCGCGATCTCGGCCGAATGGGCTTTGAGGAAGCCTGCGTCCTCCAGCAGCAGCTTGCCGGGCAGCGCAAACAAGGACTCGTGGCGGATCATCTTCTGTTCGTCGAGCATCCGCACGTGATCACCATGGGCCGCAACGGGCGGATGGAAAACCTGCTCGCCAGCGCCGAACTGCTCGAGCGAGCCGGCATCGGGTTCCACCACACCGACCGCGGCGGCGATGTGACTTATCACGGTCCCGGCCAGGTGGTTGCGTATCCCATATTTGATCTACGGGAGTGGAAGCGTGACGTGGTTGCCTACGTCCGCGGCCTCGAACAGGCCGTCCTCGACGCCCTGGCCGATTTCCGGATCACCGCCGGCCGACTCGAGGGCTGCACTGGCGTTTGGGCCGAGGGCAAGAAAATCTGCGCCATCGGGGTCCACATGAGCCGGTGGGTGAGCTCGCATGGGCTGGCGCTGAACGTGGACACAGACTTGGACTATTTCCGCTACATCGTGCCCTGCGGACTCACCAGGCCGGTCACGTCGATGCGGGAATTGGGTTCCCTCGCCACGTGCGAAGAAGTGAAGGCGCGACTGGCTGAGCATTTTGCCGGTGTGTTCGATTTGGACATGCCCGCGGTTTTGGAGACATTTGCATGATTGACGTCGTGATGCCCCAGATGGGGGAGAGCATTGTCGAAGGGACGCTCACCAAATGGCTGAAGAAGCCCGGTGAGCGTATCGAGCGGGACGAGCCGCTGTTTGAGATCTCGACGGACAAAGTCGACAGCGAGATCCCGGCGCCCGCTGCCGGTGTCCTGGCCGAAGTGCTGGTCGAGGAAGGCAAGACGGTCGCCATTGCTACGGTGGTGGGGCGCATCCGCGAATCAGATGGCGCAGCGGCCGCGGCGCCGGCGGCCAGGCCCGCGGCTGCACCCGCGCCAGTGGCTGCCAAGCCTGTTCCTCCTCCGGCGCCGCCTCCGGCCCCGCCGCCCGTCGCCGCCGTAGAAGCGGCTGGCCCGCTCTCTCCGCTGGTGCGCAAGATGGCGCGCGAGTACAGCATCGACCTCGGGCAAGTGAAAGGAACCGGCGCCGGAGGCCGGATTACCAAGGCCGATGTCGAATCCTACATGGCGGCCCAGGGAGCCCGCACCGTCGCCGCCGTCAGCGCAGCAGCGCCGGCCCCCGCGGCCGGCGCCGAGGTTCCTCCCGTCCCGCGGCCTGCTCCCGCCAAGGCGCGTGTCGAGCCGATGAGCGTCATGCGCACCAGGATCGCCGAGCACATGGTGTTCAGCAAACGTACCTCGGCCCATGTCACCACCGTGCACCGCGTCGACATGACGAGAATCGCCAAACTGCGCGATCGCATCAAAGGCCAGTTTCAGGAGCGCTACGGCTTCTCGCTCACTTTCCTCTCCTTCGTCACCCGGGCCGCCGCCGAAGCCCTGCACGCGTTCCCCATCGTCAACGCTTCGATCGAAGGGACGAGCATCATTTACCACAACGAGGTCAACATCGGCATCGCGGTGGCGCTCGAAGGAGGGTCCGGTCTCATCGTGCCGGTGATTCGCAATGCGGATGAGAAGAACGTGGTGGGCTTGCAGCGGGCGATCGTCGATCTGGCTGGACGCGCCCGCTCCAAGCAGTTGAAGCCCGACGAAGTGCAGGGCGGCACCTTCTCGATCACGAACTTCGGAACCTATGGCAGCCTGTTCGCCACGCCGGTGATCAACCAGCCGCAGGCAGCCATCCTCGGCGTCGGCGCGGTGGAGAAACAGCCGGTTGTGGTGGACGACGCCATCGCCATCCGCTCCGTGTGCTATCTCGCGCTGACCTTTGACCACCGCCTCATCGACGGCGCGCTTGGCGATCAGTTCTGCCAGAACGTGAAGGCATCGCTCGAGAACTGGTCCGAGCAGGTGCTCTGACAGCCGGAGGCGGAAAAGTTCTACCCCACCTGGCATAGCCAGTACGCTAAACTGTAGTTTCCTTGGCAGGCGAACGAGTCGTCGTACCGGACTCCTGGAGACTGACACTGGGCACGGCGCGTCTGGCCGTGGCCTTGATGCTGTACGTGTGGGAGTCCTATCCGTCCTGGCACCCGCTGACGGTCGCAGCCATCGCCTACGCCGTTTATCTGGCATACAGCCTCTTTGCTCTCCGCTGGCAGTGGCGGGACCAGGGTGCTTCCGATCTGCTGCGCCTGATCATCGACGTAATCCTGCTGCTGGTGTGCGCGATTCACCCGCCAGACCGGGGAGGCTGGCTGATCGGGCTGTTCTATCTGTTCGTCCTGGTGCAAGCGACGCTGTTGCACAAGCAGCGTGAGATCGGGGTGGTGGTGGCGGCGGTGGTGGTTTTTGTGCTGCTCATCAGCAGACAGCACGCGCTGGCGCTGGGGCCGATCGTGATCGTGCCCGGCGTGCTGGCCGTTCTGTTTGGATGGCAGCGGGAGCAGATCGAACAGCGCCTGTCGGTGGCGGCCCGGCAAAGCGTCATGTTCCGAACCGAGGCGGAGAACGCCCGCGAGCTCGAGCGGCAGAGAATCGCCGCCGATTTCCACGACGGCCCGTTGCAGAGCTTCATCAGCTTCCAGATGCGGCTCGAGATCATCAAGCGGCTGCTGGCGCGCGATCAGCAGGCGGCGGTCAACGACATGACGCAGCTCCAGGATATCTGCCGCAAGCAGATCACGGACATGCGAGCCTTTGTGCGCAGCATGTGGATGTCGGCCGACGGCGCCAGCCCGGTCACCAACGTGCGCCAGATCGCTGAAGACTTCCAGAAAACCAGCGGCATCGCCCTCACCTGGAATGTCTCGGATGAGCTGAGCGGCCTCGAGCCGGAGGTTTCTCATGAAGTGCTGCAGATCATCCGCGAAGCGCTTCACAACGCCCAGAAGCACTCGAAAGCATCCAAGCTTTCCCTCGCCGTCGAGAAGGCCGACGACGCGCTGCACATCCAGGTCGAGGATGACGGCAGCGGCTTCCCGTTTGGCGGGACGTACAGCCTGGAAGAACTCGAGCTGATGCGGATGGGTCCGGAGAGCATCAAGCGGAGAGTGCGAACGCTGAACGGCGAGCTGATCGTGGAATCGAACCCCGGCCGCGGCGCCTTGCTGCGGATCCGGATTCCCCTATGAGGGCGGAAATAGGGGAACGGGTAGCCTGTCCCCGGTTTTTGGTTGCGGCGCTGGTGCTGACCGGCTGCGGGCGCTACAGCGATTTCCGGCTGCCGGCTGTCGAGCGCGCTCCGGTCGAGGGCGTCTGGGAGTGGGAGCCTCGCAAAGAACCGGTGTTGGAACGCGGCGGGGCGGGGGAGTGGGACGCGGTGGATGCGCTGAATCCGTCCATCGCGCGGCGCGACAGCCTCTATTTTAATTTCTACTCGGGCTTCGATGGACGGACGTGGCACACCGGGCTGGCTGCGTCGGCCGATGGGATCGCGTGGAGCAAGCAGGGGAAGGTGCTGTCGCCGGAAGGCTGGGAAGGGAATTATATTGCCGCGAATGGGTCCGCGATGTGGGCGGATGGGGAATTCCATTACTGGTACCAGGCGGGGCGGCCGCCGCGGATCGCGCTGGCCAGATCAGCGGACGGCCGCCGGTGGCGCAGGGAGACGCATCCGGTGCTCGATGCGGGGCCGCGCGGGAGCTGGGATGAGCGTGGCGTCGCCGATCCTTATGTTGTGCGCTATGGCGGTGTGTTCTATCTCTACTACCTGGGTCAGGACCGTGCGCGCCGGCAGCGGCTGGGGGTGGCGCGATCGGAGGATGGCATCGTGTGGACCAAGCTGCTCGCGAATCCTGTTCTCGAGCCGGGTGAGGCAGCCGCGTTCGATGAAGACGGGCTCGGCGAGCCGGCGGTGTGGTTCCACCGGGGCTCCTACTGGATGCTGTACACCGGACGCGATCGTAACGAGCGCCGCCGAATGGGGCTGGCGCGCTCCCATGACGGCGTGAAATGGGAAAAGGTCGCTCGGCCGGTGATCAGCGGAACCGAGGATTGGAATGGAAACGTCGTCTGCGACGCAACCGTCGAGCCTGCTCCCGAAGGCGTGCGGGTGTGGTTTGGCGGCGGCAACGTCGCCCGTCCGGACGAGCGCTTGAACGGGCAGATCGGCTATGGCCTGCTGCGGTGGCGCTCTCGCTGATCTATGCGCATCGGAATCACCTGTTATCCGACCTACGGCGGCAGCGGCATTGTGGCCACCGAGCTGGGGCTGGAACTGGCGGCGCGCGGTCATGATGTGCATTTCATCACCTACGCGAACCCGATCCGGCTGGGTGGTCCCAGTGAACGGATTCATTATCACGAGGTGGAAGTCTCCAGCTATCCGCTGTTCCAGTACCCGCCGTATTGCCTGGCGCTGGCATCGCGGATGGCGGAAGTGGCCGAGCGCTACGACCTGCACCTGCTGCACGTGCACTACGCGATTCCGCACTCAATCTCGGCGCTGCTGGCCCAACAGATCATGGCTGCCAGGAGACGCCTGCCGTTCATCACGACGCTTCATGGCACCGACATCACGCTGGTGGGCGCCGAGCCGTCCTACTTCCCGATCACGAAGTTTTCGATCGAGCAATCCGATGGCGTCACGGCCATCAGTGAGTATCTGAGCGTCCGCACCCGCGAGGTGTTCGGCATCACGCGGCCGCTGCGGGTGATTCGCGATTTCGTGAATTGCCGCATCTACCGCCCGGCGGCGCTTCCGCCGCCGGAGATGCGGCTGCTGCATATCTCGAACTTCCGGCCGGTGAAGCGCGTGCTTGATTGCGTGCGGATCCTCGAGCGGGTGCGCCGCCAGGTTCCCGCCGAGCTGTGGATGGCGGGCGACGGCCCGGAGCGAGGGCCGGCGGAGTCGCTGGCGCGGGAGCTGGGCGTGGCCGGCCATGTGATGTTCCTGGGCAAGCAGGATCACATCGAGCGGCTGCTGCCACAGGCGCGGGTGCTGCTGATGCCCAGCGAGCTCGAGGCATTCGGCCTGGCCGCGCTCGAAGCAATGGCTTGCGGGGTGCCGCCGGTAGCGACGAACTGCGGCGGCGTGGGTGAGCTGATCACGCATGGCGTGGACGGCTTTCTGGAGCCGGTGGGGGACATCGAGGCCCAGGCGAGGCGTGTGATTGATTTACTGTCGGACGAGTCCGGCTACCGCGTCATGTCGCACGCCGCGCGCTACACGGCGGAAACACGCTTCGACACGTCCCACGTCATCCCGGAATACGAGGCGTTCTACGAAGAGATCCGTACCGGTTGAGCAGAAACGCGCCAAGCTGAAGCAATCCGGCCAAGGCAAGCCACACCTGCCAGTGCGAAAAGATTCCTTGCGGGATAGCGAATTCGCGAGCCAGGCCGATGTCGGCGCAGATGCGCCACACGCCGAGAACAGCGGCTGCGACAGCGGCGGGGGTCAGCAAGGCAGCCGCGGCGGCGGCCAGGTGGCGATTCTTGCCCGCGGTGCGCCGGACCTGCGGCCCCTCCTGGAAGCGGATGCGGACGCGCATCTGGTTTTCAGTCTACCAGCAATTGCGATAAAGTGAAAAACCGGGGACAGGCTACCCGTTCCCCACTTTTCTGGAGGATCGTACCATCCTATGCGCAAGCTGAAAACGGCCATGATCGGCACCGGCTTCATGGGCAAGGTTCACGCCGAAGGAGTGCGGCGGCTGGGCAACGTCGAGATCGCCGCGATCGCGGGATCGAGCGACGCCAGGGCGAAAGCGTTCGCCGACTCGATCGGCGTCGACAGGTTCACGGGCGACTATCGCCGGATTCTCGATGACGGCAGCATCGACGCCGTTCACGTGCTGACGCCGAACGCTTTGCATTGCCCCATCTCGATGGCGGCGATGGAGGCGGGCAAGGCCGTGCTGTGCGAGAAGCCGCTGACGCTCGATGAAGCCGAAGCGCGCCAGATGACGGAGATGGCGGAAAAAAAGAAGCTGCCCAACTGCGTGCAGCACAACCTGCGCTATTACCCGGTGGTGCAGCACATCCGTCAGATGATCGCCGGCGGCGATCTGGGTGAGATTCTCATCGTGCAGGGAACCTACTCGCAGGACTGGCTGCTCTACGACACGGACTATAACTGGAGGGTGGAGAAGAGCGCCAACGGCGCGCTGCGCGCCATCGGCGACATCGGCTCGCACTGGATGGACATGATCCAGCATCTGACGGGCCTGAACATCACCGCGCTGTGCGCAGAGCTGGCCACATTTCACACGACTCGCAGGAAACCGAAGCACTCCGTCGAGACCTTTACCGGCAAGACGCTGCGGCCCGAGGACTATGACGCGATTCCCATTGATACGGAGGATTTTGGCGCCGTCCTGCTGCGATTGGGGACGCGCGCGCGCGGCTGCTACACCGTGAGCCAGATGTCGGCCGGCAACAAGAACCGGTTTCACTTCGAGATCTACGGCTCCAGGAGCGGGGTGATGTGGAACCAGGAGCGGCCGGATGAATTGTGGATCGGCCACCGCAATTCGGCCAACCAGGTGATCGTGAAGGATCCTTCGCTGTTGAAAGGCGCCGCCCAGGGCTTCGCGGATCTGCCGGGCGGCCACAGCGAAGGCTACGACGATTCGCACAAGCAGATCTTCAAACGCTTCTATGCCAAGGTGGCGGATGCTTCGGCGCCGGTGGACTACCCGACCTTCGCCGAGGGGATGTGGGGCATGCACTTGCTTGGCAAGGTTGTGGAAAGCTCCCGGAAGCGGGCGTGGGTGGATTGTTAGCCTGCAAGGCCTGCGATTGACTAAAGGCCCTGCAACAAGCCTTCGGCCGCGGCTGCCAGCGTCACCACGCCCACAAAGAGCAGCGTGCCATAGTGAATCCAGTGGCGCGTGTAAATGATGATTTCGACAAGCACGCGGAGCCGCGGATCTTGCATTGCGAAATCCAATATGCGGAAGCGCGCCTCGAAAACCAATAGATCCTGGCCGGGCGTGTCGCTTACTTGGGGCTAGAACCAGCGGAGTTTCGTACCAGTACAGCGCTGGTGGCAGGCGTCTGAAAGCGATATCATCTGCTGATATGGAGCGGCGCGCTCTTCTGGCCATGGCGGCTCAGTTTGTTCCCCGGCGCCGGTACCGCGCGGTGATCATCGGGAACACGAACAGCGGCGGCTACGGGCACGATTGGGATCTGGCCTGGCGAGGGATTCCGCAAGTCGAGGTGGCGGCGGTCGCTGATCCCGACGAAGCCGGACGCGGCAAAGCCATGAAGCGGAGTGGCGCACCGCGCGGCTATGCGGACTATCGCGAGATGATCTCCAGGGAACGCCCGGATGTGGTGACCATCTGCCCGCGCACGGTGGCGGAGCGCGTCGGGATGGTGCGGGTATCGGCCCAAGCCAAGGCGCACATCCTGATGGAAAAGCCCTTTGCGAGCACGCTCGCCGAAGCGGACGCCATCGTCGCCTGCGGAGAACAGTACGGCGTGAAGATGCAGGTTGGGCACGCGGCGCGCGCGCTGGCCGTTACGGTGGAAGCAAAGAAACTTCTGGATAGCGGAAAGCTGGGCGTATTGCAGGAACTGCGCGCCCGAGGCAAGGAAGACCAGCGCGCAGGAGGCGAAGACCTGATCGTGCTCGGCACACACACCTTCGACCTGATGCGCTATTTTGCCGGCGATCCGGAGTGGGTGTTCGCGCATGTCACTGAGAAAGGCCGCGAGCTGCGCCGGAGCATGATGCGGCAGGCCACCGAGCCCGTCGGGCAGGTAGGTGGCGATCAGGTGGCGGCGATGTTCTGTTTCCCGGGCGGCGTTCACGGTTATTTCGGCTCGAAAGCAAATGACCGCCGGGACGGACGCCGCTTCGGCATTACGCTTTACGGCAGCCAGGGCTTCGTGTTTGTGCCGCTGTCCGATGTGCCCAGCGCGCCGCCGTTCCTGCTGCGCAGCCCGTCCTGGGCGCCCGGGCAGGGCGAGAAATGGGAGCGCATCGAATATCCGCCGGGCGCTGAGGTTCCGACGCGCGCTGAAACCAACCGCCTGATGGCGCTCGATCTGATCGAGGCGATCGAAAAGGATCGCCAGCCGGTTTGCAGCGCTCGCGACGGGTGGTGGACCGTGGAGATGGCGGCGGGCGTGTATCAATCGCAGTTTCTCGGGGCGAAGGTGGCTTTTCCGCTCAGTTCTCGAAAACCGCCGGAGGAGAACAACCCGAGGTGAATGGGTCCGCGGCGCACCCCCGTACGATATCCTGGTCGGCGGAGGTTCGAGTGTGTGGCATCCCAAGGTCCCGCGGATGGGTGCAAGCCTGCTTGCTACGATGAGGTGCTTGCATTCCTGAGCGGCATTCTGGCCGATGGAAAGCTGCACCCAGCCGAAGTCGCCTCACTCGCCTGGTGGCTCTCGGCGAAAAGCCTGGACGCGGAGGCGAGCTGGCCGCTGAGTACGTTGTGCCGGCGAGTCAGCAGGGCGATGGCTGACAGGAAGGTTGATCCGGTCGAGATGGATGAGCTGCATGATCTGTTCCGAAACATCGTGCCGTACCCGGATCATCAGAACCTGTATAGGGACATGCAGGCTCTCTTTCCACTCACACAACCGCCGCCGGACATCATCTTCACGGGAAGGGTCTTTGTGCTGACCGGCCGTTTTCTATCCAGTACGTTCGAGGCGTTCGAGACGGCCATCCGGGAGCTCGGCGGTTTTCTCAGCAGACTGGTCACGGAAGACCGCTTGCTAACGCGCGCGGCTCCGTAACAGAGCCGCGACCTGCCGGGACGGACGACGCTCCGCCATTCTAAACAACGGCTGTGCTGCGCGGGCTACCGCGAATCGGGGAGTAGATACGCCGCCCGCACCTGCTTTCGCAGATACTCGAGGTCCTTCGCCATCGCAGCCCGCTCATCGGCCGCCTGATACTCCAGGTGCAGGGACACCGGCCCCGGAAAGCGAGCCTTCGCCAGCATCCCGAACACTGCCGGCCAATCCACCATGCCCTCCCCCAAGGGCGCCCACTTCACCTTCCACTTGCCGCCGGACTTCTCCCAGACAAAATCCTTCACCGCCACCATCTTGATTCGCGGTAGCGCCATCCGCAGACTCAGCGCCCATCCCTGCAAGCCGCCTTCAACCGTGGCGTGGCCCGGATCGAAGTAGTAGCCGGCCCATTTAGGATCCAGGCCCGCCAGGATCTCTCGCGTGTCCCAGACGGGGGCGCCGACGTAATCGCCCGAGTGGTTATGGAAGCCCAGCGCGATGCCGTACTCGCGGGCCATCTCCGCCAGCCCGCGGGTGGCTTCCTTCACCTCGGCGAGCTTCTTCTCCAGATCCACCCCTCGGTAATACTCGTAGCCGGTCTTGAAGCAGCCGATCTTGAGCCGCCCCGCGGTGCTCAACGTCGGCCGCGCCGCCGGATCCGATGACCTGGTCAGCGCCGTCGTGATCATCGGCACAGACACGCCATGGCCGTGAATCGCCTCAAACGCACGCGGCAGGCCTTCGGTGACCTGAGCCGGCAACACGTGCCCGCCGGGCCGCACGGCCAGATCCACGCCGTCGAACCCCAGATCTTTGGACACCTTCCCCAACTGGTCGTAGTTCAAACCGGCCAGGTGCTTGGAAAAAATGCACAATGGCGGCATGGCAGGCGCGGCGCCGGCTGCCGCCGCCACGGGAACCGAAAGAAATATTCTGCGTGTCATGGGTGATCACCCCAGCTTGTATGGCGCGCGGTACTGGTAGTGCAAATACCTGTTGGCGGCCGCATTGTTGGTGAACTTTTCCGCCTTGGCGTCCCACTCGAGATACGCTTTCGTCTTGTGGGCGATGTTGGCAACCAGCGTCGCAGCCGTCGAGCGGTGTCCCTCGAGAATGTCGCAATTGCATTTGGCGCGGCTCTTGACGCAATCCAGGAAATTACGTGCGTGAAACGCCGTATCCGCGCTTCCCTTGGCGCTGCGCGGCTCGAGCGCAGGCTTCATCGAGGGCCGGTAGGCGCGTTCTGTATTGCGATCCACCGGCGTGCGTGCGGGCACCAGCACTTCGGTTGTCCTCTCCGGCGTCACTTCCCATCGGTTGCCGTGAAGGTACATCGTGCCCTTCGTGCCGCGGATCTCCATCTCCGCGTTCTGCACATTGCCTGGAGCGGCGTTGGCGTTGTACTGCGAGAAAATCACCATCGTCCCGCCGTCGAACTCCCACAGCGCTTCGAGCGTATCGGGAATCTCGCGGTTGTCCTGGACAGCCCACTTTCCGCCCATGACCGTCACCGCGCGTGGCCCCTCCTTGCCCAGCGCCCAGCGCAGCATGTCCATGTAGTGCACGCCGAAATTGGTCACCTGCCCACCCGAGTAGTGGTAGAACCAGCGGAAGCGGTAATACATGCGGTTGGCGTTGTAGGGAACTTTTGGCGCCGGGCCCAGCCATTGGTCCCATTCCCATTCGTTCATGGGCCTGCCATCCTGGCCCGTTCCGATTCCCCCCGGCCACTCGTTCTGCAAGTGCCAACCCTTGGCCACGGTAATATGGCCCAGCGCGCCCGATTGAACATACTCGGCCGCCTCGCGCAGAAACTTCGCCGACCGGCGGTGAATGCCCACTTGTGTCACGCGCCTGGTTTTCTCGGCGGTCTCCACCATCCGCCGGCCTTCGTACACGGTGAGCGAGAGCGGCTTTTCAACATACACATCTTTGCCCGCGTTGCAGGCGTCGATAAACTGAAGCGCATGCCAGTGATCGGGTGTCGCGATCACCACGGCCTGCACCTCCTTATCCTCGAGGAGCTTTTTGTATTCCTTGTGTTTCCTGGGTGTGGCGCGGGAGATCCCGGCGTTGAAATCCATGTAGTCATCGCGAAGATCCGACAGCGCCACCGTCACCTGGTCGCCGTGCTCGAGAAACGCCTGGTGTACCTGCGTGCCGCGGTTGCCGACGCCGATGTAGCCCATCTGCACGCGGTCGTTGGCGCCGAGGATTTGCGAATAACTGAGCGCCGTCGTCATGCCGGCGGCGCGGGGAAAATCACGTCTGGTAAGAGTGCTCATAGGCTATGCTACGCTCATGATACTTTGTTTGGCTGCGATGGTCATGACAACGGTTTCCGGAGCGGACAGGATTTTGGTGCACGGCCATCGCGGGGCGCGAGCCGTGCTGCCCGAGAACAGCTTGCCCGCGTTTGAATACGCGATCGAGATGGGCGCGGACGTGCTCGAGATGGATCTCGCCGTCACCAGCGACAACGTGCTTGTGGTGTCGCATGACCCCACGATGAACGCCAGGTTCTGCGAGGGTCCGCCGGGAACGCGCGTCATCCGGGAAATGACGCTGGCCGAATTGCGCCGCTGGGACTGTGGCGCTCGGGCGAACCCCGACTACCCCCGCCAGAAGGCGGTCCCCGGCACTCGTGTCCCTACGCTGGACGAAGTGCTGGCGCTGGCCGGCCGCGGCTCATTTCACTTCAACATCGAGACCAAGATTTCCCGCGACAAGCCGCGGTATACGCCATCGCCCGAAGAGTTCGCGCGCCTGCTCGCCGAAGCCATTGAGCGGCACAAGCTGGCCGGCCGCGTCATTGTGCAGTCTTTCGACTTCCGCACTCTGCATGCGATGAAGAAACTGCTTCCGGATGTCCGCCTCGCCGCTCTGTATGTCGGCCTGAGGAAGGACTTCGCCGCCATCGCCCGCGAGGCCGGCGCCGGCATTATCTCTCCGCGCTACTCGCTGGTGAATCCGAAGCGCGTCAAGGCCGCTCATCAGGCGGGTCTCGAAGTGGTCGCCTGGACGGCGAACAGGCCAGCCGATTGGGACAAGCTGATCACCGCCGGGGTGGACGCGATCATCACCGACGATCCAGCGGCGCTGATTGCGCATCTCAAGCAGAAGGGCCGTTGGCGGTAAACTGATACTTGGGTCTTATTTTTCTCTTTACCTGGCTGGTGCTTTTCCTCAGCGCGGCCGACTCGAAGTCAGATCGCTCGAACGCCCCGGCGCCGAAGCCGGCGGCGCGGCCGGGCATGGGCGCGGCTGCCGCGCACCGCAACGAGAACGTCGCTGTCCATCGCATTGACAAGGACGCCCTGAAGGAAGCCAATATCCGGCTCGGGGACAACTACACGATCGTGGCGCAGCCGCCTGTCGAGCAAAATAACTACTCGACAGAGCACGGACGCCCGGCGGGCGAATTGGTTGTCCTGCGCACCACGCCTCCGGTCTCCGGCTTCCACGGCGAGTTGTTCTGGAATCACCAGTCGAGCGTCTTCAATGCACGCACCTTTTTCCAGGTGGGCGCCGTTGAGCCCTCGCATCAGAACCACTATGGGGGGCGCTTCACCACGCAGGTGCGCGGGCTCGGCTGGCTGACGGGCAATTCTGCGCAGCGCGACATCCGGGGCATGGTCAACGGCAACGTGCTGGCGCCGCTCGAGAACGAGCGCACGGCGACGTCTCCGAACCCGGAGATCCGGGCGCTGATTACGCGCTGGCTGGCCGCCTATCCGGCCCAATTCCCCAACCGGCAGGATTTCGACGAGCGTGCGCTCAACATCAACGCGCCGCAGCGCATCGATGAAATCGACGGCGGCCTGCGTCTGGATCGCGATCTCGGCGGCAAGGCGAGAATCTTCCTGTCGCACGGCATCAACCGCCAGCGCGTCGACGCCTTCCAGCTTGTAGCCGGGCAGAATCCGGACATGGACATCCATAACCAGCGTGCCAGGGCCACGCTGGATTACACTTTTTCGCCCGCCACCCGGCTGAGCTTCGGCGCCGGGTTCACCCGCGCGCGCTTCGCTTTGCTGGCTGAGCCGAATGCCGTCGGGCCGCGCGTTCGCGTCGGCTACCAGATCGAAGAGCTCGGCCCCGACAGTCACTTTCCGATCAGCCGTGCGCAGAATTCGTATCGCTGGGGTGTGGTGGGCTCGCACCATGCCGATGGCGGGCGCCACACTCTGACGTTCGGCGGCGAAGGCTCGCGCTTTCGGTTGAACGGCATTGAAACCAATAACAACCGCGGCGTATGGTGGTTCAGCAGCAATTTCGGCCGGACGGCGATCGAGAATCTGCGTTTCGGCGCCCCGACGATGTATGAAGTCACCGTGGGTGAGATGGCGCGAGGCTTCCGCAACTGGGGCGCGAATCTGTTCACCGCGGACTTGTGGCGGCTGAACTCACGGCTGCAAGTCTATTACGGTCTGCGCTACAACCTGGAGACCGCTCCGTACGAAGTGAACGGCCGGAGCCAGATCCCGTACCGCTGTGACTGCAACAACTTCGGCCCGCGATTCGCCATCGCCTGGCAGATGCCGCGGCAATGGGTGCTGCGCAGCAGCTTCAGCGTGTCTTTTGACCAGATCCCGCCGGTGACGTACCAGCAGGTTCGCTACAACGCGCCCTACGCCCACTACATCCAGGTGCAGAACCCGGACTTGCTCGATCCGCTGCGCGGCATCAATCTTCGCGATCCCAATCTGCGCAGCTCGCCGACGTGGCTGAGCCCCGATCTGGTCTCCCCGTATGCGCATCAGTACAACCTGTCGCTCGAGCGGCAATTCGGCCCGTGGAACTTGCGGGTGGGCTATCTGGGCAGCCGCTCATTCAAACTGATGACCGTGTACGTCATGAACCGGGCCGACCCCGTGCCGGGTATTCCGTTGGCGACTGCGACGGTGGACCAGCGGCGGCCGGATGCCCGCTACTACGAGGTGAAGCAGATCGTGAATGGCGGCATTGCATATCTGGACGCGGGCCTGGTGACGCTCGATCTGCCGCGCTGGCGGGGCATGAGCCTCGGAGTCACGTACACGTTCGCCAAGGCCATTGACGAAGGCGCGGACTTCACCGCTACGGCCGCCAACCGGGACCAGTCGCGCGCCCGCTCGCAGTGGCAATACGAATCGCTCAAGGACCGCAAGGGGCTGAGCAACTTCGACGTCACCCACTCGGTGCTCGTTTATCAGAGCTGGGATTTGCCGCGCCCGGAGACAAGCCACGGGTGGCTGAAGTGGATCGCCGCCGGCTGGCAATGGTCCAGCTCGGCGCTGATCAAGTCCGGCACACCGCTGACGCTGTACATCGGAAGCGACGCGCCGGGATACGGCAACGTCGACGGCGGCCCGAGCGACCGGCCGCATATCCTGGATCCTTCGATTCTCGGCAGGACGATTTCGCATCCCGATGTGGCGCCGAAGATCCTGAGCCGGACGCGCTTTGCTTTTCTTACTCCCGGCGAGCAGCGCGGATCGCTGGCGCGCAATGCGTTCCGTAAAGCGGGCATCGCCAACTGGAACGCGGCTCTCGCCAAGCGCTGGCGCCTGCCCGGTGCGGCCGAGCGGCTGGTGCAGTTCCGCGTCGAGGCAATCAATCTCGGCAATCACCCGCAGTTTGACGAGCCCAATCGCAACATGAACGCAACCAGCTTCGGCAAGATCACCAACACGCTCAACGACGGGCGCGTGTTTCAGTTGGGACTACGGCTAATATTGTAACTGCATGCCTTTTGTCCGGTGCCTGATGTTTGCCGCCTTGCTGGTGGCAGCGGCAGGCGCGCAGGTGGACCCTTCCGCGCAGCGGGAACAGCGGCGCAAGCAGTACATGAAGGATCATCCGCCGCAGGCTTGGGTTGCGCTCATCCCTTTGACCGATCTCGGAACAGGCCTCGAACGTGATTGCCGATCCGCAAGCGAATTACTGGAAGATCGTCGCCCAGCGCCTGAGGGATGCCGGCGTCACCGGCAAACAAGTGCAGGCGCTGTGGATCAAACTGGTGTTTCCAGGCCCTTCCATGCCTTTTCCGATCGAATCCAGGAAATTGTACACAGACTACATCGGGACGCTGCACACGGCCCACGACCGTTTTCCCAACGCACGAGTCGCCTATCTTTCCAGCCGAACCTACGGCGGCTGGACGGAAACCGGCGGCAGCCCGGAGCCGTGGGCGTACGAGACTGGTTTCTCGGTGAAATGGGTCGTGGCAGATCAGATCGCCGGCAAGCCGGAAGTGAACTACGACCCGGCCAAAGGCCCCGTCCGCGCGCCGTGGATTGCATGGGGGACGTACCTGTGGACCGACGGCGTGAAAGGACGCAAAGACGGGCTGGTGTTCCTGAGGGAAGACCTGGCGGAGGATGGCCTGCATCCCTCCGAGAAAGGGCGCGAAAAAGTGGCTGCGCTGATGCTTGATTTCTTCAAGACGGATCCGGCCGCCCGCCCGTGGATTGTGAAGTGACCCGACGGATCACTCCGGTACGGGCACCGTATCCACAATCTCGATGCCGAACCCCTCGATCCCGACGACCTTGCGCGGGTGATTGGTCAGCAGGCGGATGGTGCTGAGGCCCAGGTCGGCGAGAATCTGCGCGCCGATGCCCGTGTCGTGCTGCAACATCCGCTGGCCCTGCACTTGTGTCGTCAGGAACAGATCGCGGCCGTGTGTCAGCAGCCTCATACGGTCGTTTTCCTTCTGCGTGTGCAACCCCGGGCCGGTGTGATGCAAGTACACCAGGACACCGATGCCTTCTTGCGAGATCATGCGCAGCGACCCGCGGACAAGGTGCTGGCACTGGCAGTCCGTCGAGCCGAATACGTCGCCGTAGACGCAGCGAGAATGCATGCGCACCAGCACGCGGGCGCGGCCGGCCACGTCGCCGCGCACCAGCGCCAGGTGCGTTTCCGCATCCACGCTGCTGGTGTAGGCCATCGTGCGGAATTCGCCGAACTCGGTATAGACGCAGCCTTCGGCGTGGCGCCGCACGATGTGCTCAGTCTGGAGCCGGTAGCGGATCAGCTCCGCCACGGAAATCATTTTCAGCCCGTGACGCCGGCAGAATTCGATGAGCTGTGGCACGCGCGACATGGTGCCGTCGTCGTTCATGACTTCGCAGATCACACCACCAGGCTGGAGGCCCGCCAGCCGCGCCAGGTCCACCGCCGCCTCCGTTTGTCCGGAGCGCACCAGCACCCCGCCCTCGCGGGCTCGCAGCGGGAACACGTGGCCGGGCCGCGCCAGATCGAAAGGCCGCGCGCCTGGGTCCATGCACAAGCGGATGGTATGGGCGCGGTCGGCGGCGGAAATCCCGGTCGTGATGCCGTCAGCCGCATCGACGGATTCGCAGAACGCGGTGCCGAACTGAGAGGTGTTGCGCGGCGTCATCAGCGGCAGGTGCAACTGGTCGCAGCGCTCCGGCGGGAGCGCCAGGCAGATGAGGCCGCGGCCGTTCAACGCCATGAAATTGATGATCTCGGGCGTGATCTTCTCCGCGGCGACGGTCAGGTCGCCCTCGTTTTCGCGGTCCTCATCATCGACGACGACCAGCAGCCGCCCGGCCCGGAAGTCTTCGACAGCTTCCGGAATCGACGCAAAAGACATAAGAATTGTTCTTTCCTGATTCTAGCGAGTGCCGCCGCCCGCCGCCGCACGCGCTACGTGAACATCGAGGCGCGCCTGGGCGACTTCGAGCGCCAGCGCGAGATGCTGGCCTGGGTGGAGAAGAACCTGCCGTAAGTACCCATTGCCCGCCCCCGAGCTTTGGGTGTAATCTGACACAAGTGCTCAGGAGGAGGACGGATGAAGAAGCTCACAGTGTATCTTGTCGTGTTGTCGGGCCTGTTGCGCGCGGACTGCCTGGACGGGTTCAGAAAGCTGACCGCGGCGGAGAAGAAGATGTATGACCAGGTGGCGGCGGCCTTCGGCGCGGCGCTGCCGCAGCCGCCGGAGAGCTGGAGGCTCTCCAACGGCACCGCGACGCCGGCTCAGCCGGCGCTGTGCGCCGGCACTGCCCCCGGCGACATCACAATCTCGACGTCCATGCTGTTCCGCTACATGAATCCGCCAAAGCCGAGAAGCTTCCCGCAAGAGGAGGCGGAGATAAAGCGACTGTCGGACGAAATCACGGCGCTTCAAGTCGTGCCCGCCGATCTGCGGAAGCAGATCAACGAAGTACAGGCGCGCCAGAGCGAGAAGCGCCGGGCCTCGATGGCGGCCGAGAAGGCGGGCAACAAGGATGAGGCGCGCAAGCTCAGGGGCGAAGCCGACGAGATCAGCAAGGGGGCCGACAAGATTCGCAAGGACTACCTGGCCTCGGTGGATGCGCAGATCAAGGAGAGGGAAGCGAGGATCAAGGAACTGCGGAGCAAACTGCCCGACTACAGCACGGAGATCCTGGTGACGGCGACGGCGAACGAGCAGAAGCAAGTGCCGGCGGCGGTCAAGGGCCTGAACGAAGATGTCTACGCGTGGGGGTCGAAGACGCCGGTGAAGGCCGCCACAACGGTGCAGAACGTGATTCTGAAGATCAAGGGTTGGCCGGACTACCGCGAGATTTTCGCTGGCAGGATTGACATGGCCAAGCTGAGCGGCCTGGTCAAGTAGTTGGCGCCGCGCGTGTCAGGACCGGAACAGGGCCTGGTAGAGGTCCAGCGGAAACTCCAGCGTCCCAACCGGAGGTCTACCTACGCACACTCTCATCGAGGGACGCCCATAGAAACAAGTGGCTGAGGCACTGTGCATTTCCTGCCAGGGGATGCACAGCCGGGGATGCCGCATCAGCCCGGTCTCTTGGAGATACAGCGCTTCAGGTTGCACGGAAAGCCGGATCGTGCGCCGGTAACGTATCTTGCCGACTTGCACCGTCTGTTTCAACCAGTGCCAGACGTCCGGAGCCCGCGGCGCGGCATACCGCTCCGCCAGTTGCTTCCACCCGCTGAGGTGCGAGAAGACCGCTCGGATCAAGGCCCACAGCAGAAGTCCCCACAGCGCAATTCCGCCGAGAATCGCCGCAACCAGCAGCACCGCGAACACGCTGCGATTGTAACCCAACTGGGGCCGTTCTCATCGATGGAGGAGTCTGTTACGCTTGATGCTCGGGGACGCATTCATGAAGGTATTTGTATTTTTGTTGACCGCAGCCCTGACGTACGGGGAAGTCATTCACTTCCGCAAAGTGGCCGAACCTAACGAAGGCGCTTTTACCATTCTCATTCCCTCCGGTTGGAAGCTCTCCGGGGGGATTGTTCGCGTGAACCCGATGGCCGCCGGCGGTCCACTCAACTCTATCGCCGCGAAACTCGATCTGAATATCTCGAGCGCGGACAGCCGCACTCTGCTGCACTGGTTTCCCGAGATGAACTACGTCGACCTGCGGGGTCAACCCGCGCAGCCGCTGTTCCGCCCGGGTAGCAACTACAACGGGGCCGTCGTCTGGCCCAAGACGAACGCCGTTACTTATCTGCAGCAGGTGGTCTTTCCAAAGTCTCACCAGCGTGCCGCCAATGTCAGGATGAAAGCCACGTATCCACTGCCGAAGGTGGCGGCAAGTTATCAGCAGGTGGTGCAGCGGATGCGCGTGCCAGTCCAGTTCCAGTTTGACGCGGCATTGCTGATCGTCGAATACCAGGACAGCGGCGCTGCCTGGGAAGAGGCCCTCTACACTGCCATCCAGGACTGGGGACTCGCGGGCGCCGGCTTGTGGACCAACAAGGACACGTTCTCCGTCCGCACATCCGAAGGTACATTGGAGAAGCTCGGGCGTGTGCTCACAGTCATGCTCCATTCGGTAGAGCTGAATCCGAAGTGGGTGGAAGGTGAGATTCTCGGACAGATCCGCCGCAACGAGATTGCCATCCGCACCCAGGAGGAGATCCAGCGACTGGATCGCGAAATCGTCGAGCACCGCCGCCGCACGAACGCCGAAATCAACAATCAGATGTACCACAACCTCATGGGAACCGAAGAGTACGTGAACCCACTGACCAAACGAGTGGAAATCGGTTCCAACGCCTGGAATCATCGGTGGGTGAACGAGCGCGGCGAAGCCATCTACAGTGACGACGGCAACCTCGATCCGGCACGCCTCGGTCTCCAGGGCTTCGTCAAGAGTCCCGTGCGCAAGCGGTTCCCGGAACGGTAGGGGAGCATATCCCAACGGTTGTCAATCTGCGTGGCGTCGCAATTGATCCAGGAGTTCGTGTTGCTTCACACCCGGCTGCTTCCTGCGTGCACCGAGAGCGGCGCCAATTCGATCAGATCCGCGCCGGCTGCGGTCGCATCGGGATTCGGCACGGGTAATGGCCGGCCCTCCTCGAGCAAGGACTGCGCGAGATCCTCAAGCGCACTCGCAATCATCAAACGAGCGTCGCTCAGATCGAAGCCCTGGCTGACAGCCCCCGGAAAATCAAGAGCCTCTGCAACAACCATCTCACCAGCGGTCCGCGGAAGATGAAATGCCACATGATACCGGAGCATACTCTGATCATAGTGCAGAAACCTCGCCGTAGTTCGATCCCGCGATCGGCATAGAAGGACAGGCATTTCTCCAGGTCCTTGGCCGATTCAGCCTTGTTCCACTCCTCGGAGGCCCGCAAAGTGAACCTCTCTTCGGCTGGACACCGCCGCCATTGCGACGGTCGAGGCGTGTTATCGGCCGTCAGCCGCGGCCTGCCCCGGATCAGCGGCAGGCCGTCATTCCCCTCCGGCGTGAAGCGAGTGTCATAATGATCGATCTGGCATCATGCATCAGGTAGCGCGTCCAAAACAGCAGCAGACCCCCGCTCAGCAGAAGCGGGAACGCATCCGCTATTACGTCTATGCGGCCTTCATCGGCGTCCTGCTCCTGCTCAACGTGACCGGCGTCTACAAGACGATTTTCGGCCTGGACACGGCCGCCATTCTGACGGTCCTGGCCGGCTACCGGACGTTCTACAACTCGATTTCAGCGCTGCTCGAAAAGCAGATCACGGCTGACCTGGCGATCTGCGTCGCGGTGATCGCCGCCTTAAGCACCGGGGAGTACCTGGCCGCCGCCGAAGCGATGTTTATCATCCTGGTGGGCGAGGGCCTGGAATCCTACGCAGCCGGACGCACCAGCGCCGCCATCCGGCGCTTCGTCGAGCAGATGCCACGCAAGGCGCGGCTGTTGCGCGACGGACAGGAAGTGGAAGTCGACGTCGAGGCCCTGGGTGCGGACGACCACATCCTGGTGCGCGCCGGCGAGCGAATCACAGCCGATGGCGCGGTGGTGCAGGGGTTCTCGAGCGTTGACGAAAGCACCATCACCGGCGAGTCGCTGCCCAAAGACAAGAAAGCCGGCGATGAAGTCTTCTCCGGCACGCTAAACGGCCACGGCCTGCTCGAGATCCGCGTCACCCGCGCCGGCTCGGACAGCACGCTGGCGCGTGTCGTGCACCTGGTCGAGCAAGCCAGGGACCGCCAGGCGCCCGTCGAGCGCATGGCGGACCGCTATGCGCGCTTCTTCCTGCCGGCGATGCTGATTGCCGCCGCGCTGACCTTGTATTTCACCCGCGACTGGCTGCGCACGGTGGCAGTGCTGATTGTCGGATGCCCCTGTGCGCTGATTCTGGCCACGCCCACCGCGATGGTTGCGGCCATGGGAGGACTCGCCCGCCGGGGTATTCTGGTGCGCGGCGGCGCCATCATCCAGCAGGCAGCGAAAGTCGACGCGGTTGTGTTCGACAAGACAGGCACGGTGACGGAGGGCAAGTTCGAGATCATCCGCGTGATGGCGATCGAGCGCACCGAAGACGAAGTGCTCCGGCTGGCGGCCGCCGCCGAGCGCGGCTCCGATCACGTGCTGGCGCGGGTGATTGTGGATGCAGCCAGGGCGCGCGGCATTGCGATCCCGCCCGTCGAAGACGCTCGCGTGCTGCCGGGCCGCGGCGCCGAATGCACCTGGGAAGGCAGGACGCTCCGCGCGGGCAATGCAGCCTTCTTCGCCGAGCATGGGATGAGCAACACCGCCGCCGCTTTGGACGAAGCGGACAAGCTGGGCGCCACCGCCGTCCTGGTCGCCGAAGACGACCGGCTGCTGGGCGCGATCCTGCTCCGGGACCGCGTGCGGCAGGGGGTCAAGAAAGCCGTCCACATTCTCGATCACCACCTGGGCATCCACCACGTGCTGATGCTGACCGGCGACCGCAAGCGCGCCGCCGAGGCGATTGCGCGCGAATTGGAGATCCCGCACGTGGAAGCGGAGCTGCTTCCCGAGCAGAAGCTGGATCGCATTCGCAACCTGGCGGCGCATGGGCACACGGTGGCGATGGCCGGTGACGGGATCAACGACGCGCCGGCGCTGGCGGCGGCCCACGTCGGCATCGCGGTTTCCGGCGCCAGTGACATCACGGCTGAGGCGGCCGACGTCGTCTACATGGGCCAGTCCCTCGAGAAGCTGCCCAAGGTGTTCGAGGTCAGCCGCCGCGCGATGGTCATCGTGTGGCAGAACATCGTGATTTTCGCCGGCGCGGTCAATCTGGTGGCGGTGGTTTCCTGCGCCAGCGGCATCCTGGGGCCGCTGGGGGCCGCATTCACGCATCAGATCTCCTCGTTTCTGGTGATGCTCAGCTCGCTGCGGCTGCTGCGGATCGAGCGGGCGAAATCCGCGTGGTGGCAGAACGCGTGGTGGCAGAAATGGTTCGGCTGGCTGAGCGTGCAACAAATCCGGCACTGGCGGCGCCAACTGGACTGGCGCCACACCTGGGAGCACATTTGGGAGCGGCGTCAGCAGTGGAGCCGGCCGCTGTTGGCGGCCGTTGCCGTGCTGTTCCTGCTGAACGGCTTCTACATGCTAAAGCCGGATGAAGCAGGCGTCATCGAGCGATTCGGGAGAAAGGTGCTGCCCCATCGCGAGCCGGGCCTGCACTACAAGCTGCCGTGGCCCATCGAGAAGCTGACGCGCATCCAGGCGCGGCGAACGCGGGCGCTGGAAATCGGTTACCGCTCCACCGGCGGCGGCGCGGAAACAGAACCCGCGGCCTACGAATGGAACGTGCAGCATCGCGCCGGGCGCTTCCAGCGCAAGCCCGAGGAATCGCTGGTGCTCACCGGCGACCAGAACATGATGGAAGTCACCGCGACGATTCATTACCGGCTGGCGCGTCCGGAGGATTACCTGTTCGGACAGATGGATGGCGAGACGACGGTGCGCATGTCCGGCGAATCGGCGATGCACGCCGTGCTCACCACCACCGGTCTGGACGATGCGCTCACCGAAGGCCGGCGCACCATCGAGGACCGCATCAGGAGCGAGATGCAGACCCGCCTGGATCTCTACAAAGCAGGCGTCGAAGTGCTGCAAGTAAAGCTGCTGGATGTGCACCCGTCGCTCGAAGTGGTGGATGCGTTCCGCGACGTGAGTGGCGCATTCGAGGAGAAGAACCGTCTCATCAATGAAGCTGAGGGATACCGCAATGAGCAGGTGGCGCTCTCGCGGGGCAACGCGCAGGCCATCCTGCTCAACGCACGAGGCTATTCGCTCGGACGCAAGAACCGCGCCGAAGGCGACGCAAGCAGATTCATACAGGCCGAAGGCGCGTTCCGGTCCGCGCCGGGCCCCACCGAGACACGGCTTTATCTGGAGACGATGGAGCAGATCCTGCCCGGCAAGCGCAAAATGATCGTCGACGCGGGCAAAGGACGCCGCCACCTGCTGCTGATCGAAGACGGCGTCGAGCTGGCGCCGCAGGCATTGCCCATGATGGCGCCGCCCAATCGGCCGCCGCGAGAGGAGGAATAGAGAATGAACTGGCTCGAACGCTATCGTAAGTACTATCCGGCCACCGGCGCCGTGACGCTGCTTTTGTTCTTCTGGCTCACCTTTTACTCCGTGCGTGAAACCGAGTTCGTCCTGGTGACGCAGTTCGGCCGTCCTCTGTACACCGTGAGCGAGGCGGGTCTCGACGCCAAGTGGTTCTTCCAGACCAGCACCTACTTCGACAAGCGGATGCGCGTGTACAATCCGCGGCCGAGCGAATTCCTGACGCGCGACAAGAAGAACCTGGTGATCGAGAGTTATGTGGCGTGGAAGATCCAGGATCCGAAGCGGTTTGTGGAAACAGTGGGCGATCCCATCGCCGGCGAGATGCGGCTGCATGATATCGTGTGGTCCGGTTTGTCGGCGGCGCTGGGCACCCACGATCTCGATTCCATCATCTCGACCAACATCAATACCGTGAAGGCGAATGAGATGCTGGACCAGCTTTCGAGCGACACCGACAAGCGCGCGCTGGCTCAATACGGGATTCAGGTGGTGGACGTGCGCATCAAGCGCATCAACCTGCCCGATCAGAACAAGCAGAGCGTCTACGCCCGCATGCGCGCCGAGCGCGAGCGGATCGCGCGGCAGTACCGCGCTGAAGGCGAGGAGCAGGCGCTGCGCATCCGCGCCGACGCCGACCGCCAGAAGGAGGAGATGCTGTCTCTGGCTTACAAAGATGCGGAAAAGCAGCGTGGAGAAGGCGACGCCGAGTCGACCCGCACTTATAGCCAGGCGTATTCGCGCAATCCACGGTTCTACAAGCTCCTGCGGACGCTCGAGGCCTACAAGAAGGTGTTCGACGACAAGACCACCGCGATTCTCAGCTCGGATTCCGAATTGCTCAAGGTGCTGATGCGGGGAGAGACGGCGCAATGAAGCTGCTGGAAGCAGAACCGCGCCTGATAGAGCCGGTGGCGCCGCCGTCGGAGAAACCCTTGGGGCGGCGCATTCTGTACGGCCTGCTGGCAGTGTGGCTGCTGACGAGCGCTTACATTGTTCCCGCCGATCAGCAGGCGGTAGTGACCCGCTTTGGCCGGGTGGTGGAGCCGCGCGTCACACCCGGGATTCACCTCAGCCTGCCTTGGCCGTTAGACCGCGTCACCAAGCTGAAGGTGCAGCAATTGCAGCGGCTGGTCATCGGCGGAGCGCTGTCGGATACCGTAGTCGGCCGCCCGCAGCCGCTCATCTCCCAGTTCCTGACTGGTGATCAGAACATTATTCATATGCGCGTCGTGGTGCAGTATTCGGTCGGCGTGCCGGCGGACTATTTGTTCCGGTCCGAGGACGTGGCCAGGCTGGTGGGCGCAGCCGTTGAGTCCGAGCTGGCGCGCCGGATCGCATCGCGAACAGTGGACGCGGTGCTCACCACCGAGAAGGCGGCCATCCAGGAAGAGGTGCGAGCGGCGGCGCAGAAGCTGATCAACGACTATCGATCGGGCGTACTGCTGGCGAGCATCAATATCGAATCGGCGGCGCCGCCGCCGGAGGCGGCCGACGCGTTCCGGGACGTGGCCAGCGCACGCGCCGATTCCGCCCGCATCGTGAATGAATCGCAAGGCTACGCCAATGACGTGATTCCGAAGGCGCGGGGCCAGGCGCAGCAAATGCTGGAAACCGCCGCCGCCTACAAGCAGAGAAAGATCAATGAAGCCTTGGGCGACGCCTCGCGCTTCACTCAGGTGGCCGCCGAGTACGCCAAAGCGAGCGATGTCAATGGCCGCCGGCTGTACCTGGAAACGATGGAGCAGGTTCTGCCGCGCATCAAGAAGCTCATCGTGGACAAGAACGGCAATCTCGATCTCACCATCATCCGCCGCGCCAGCGAGCCGGCCGGAGAGAAGAAATGACCAAGCAGCGCCAGGCGCAATTGATCACGGCCGGAATTCTCGCCGTGGCTCTCGGGGCGGCCGTCTATCGCAAGGGCGGCTTTCAGGCGCTCGATTTCTCGAGATGGATGGCGCGAGCTTCGGCCAAGTCCGACGCGACGCCGCAGGATGCCATCTACGCCATGCTCGATGCCGCTCGCGACGGCAAGGCGGCGGATTACCTTGCCGCGCACACCGGCCAGATGGAAGCATCGCTGCGCAAAGCTGTCGCCGAGGCGACTGAAGCGGGTTTCGCGAAGTACCTCAAAGAGACCAACGCGCCGATCAAAGGCATCGCGCTTCAGGAGCCGCAGCCGCTTACCGATCGCGAAGTGAAGGTGCGGGTGGAATACGTCTACCAGGACCGCAACGAAGTGCAGTGGATGTATCTCGAGAAAGTGGGCAGCTCCTGGAAGATCGCCCGCGTGGACGGCGCCGAGCGCATCAAGACGCTGGTTCCTTATGGCACGCCTGTCCGGTAGGCGCCTCGAGATCGCCGGGGGCGCTGCCATGGTCGTGCTGAAGGTGAAGTAAAATAGGCGGCGGTGCACTTGATTCTCTGCATCACGCTTTTGTTATTTGGCCAGGTTTCCGCGCCCAGGATCCAGCGTCCCGCGCCGGATCAGCCGCTGCCGTTCAGCCATAAGACGCATGTTGCAGGCGGCCTCGATTGCAAGCAATGCCATCCGATGCCGGATCCGGGCGACTTTGCCACCCTGCCGCCGGCCTCCTTTTGCATGAGTTGCCATCAGGCCGTGAAGAAAGAGAGCCCGCACATCGCCAGACTCGCCGAATTCCACAACGCTGCCAGGAAGATCCCCTGGGCCCGGGTGTACCGCATTCCAGACTACGTCTTCTTCAATCACAAAAAGCACGTGAGCGTGGACGGCGTCAATTGCGAAACCTGCCACGGTCCGGTGGCCGAGCGGGACGTCCTGCGCCGCGAAAAGGAGGTCGGCATGCAAGCCTGCATGGATTGCCACCGCGCCAGGGGCGCCTCCAACGATTGTCTGTATTGCCATGAACAACGATAAACACTCGATGAGACTTTCGCGCCGGCGCGCGCTGAGGCAATTTGCCGCGTTCCTGGCGGCCTCACCGCTCGCCCGCTCCCAGCGCGAACTGCCCTACAACCCGGACCTTCTGCCGGGCCTGGACGAAATGGCGAATGTCTTCGAGCTCGAGCCTCTCTGCCGCGCTCGCATCTCGAAGCAGAACTACGATTTCATCGCCTGCGGCGTCGACAATGAGTGGTCGCTGCGCCATAACCGCGACGCCTTCGACCGCATCCATCTGCGGCCGCGCATGCTGGTGAACACCGAGCACATGGATCTTTCCACGACGCTGTTCGGCGCCCGGGTTGAGATGCCGATTCTGATCGCGCCCATGGCAGGCCACCAGTTGGCTCACCCGGATGGCGAAATCGCGACGGCCAAAGCTGCCGCGGCGGCGAAAACCATCCTCTGCGTGAGCAGCAACTCGAGCTATCCGATGGAAAAGGTGGCCGAGGCAACGAGCTTTGTCAAATGGTGGCAGCTCTATGCCCGCGAGGACCTGGACGCGACCCGGGAGCGCATCCAGCGGGCGGTTGCGTTGGGCTACAAGGTGGTCGTATGGACCGTGGATGGGCCGTACAATTCGCATCGCGAGCGGCTGCTGCGCGATCGCATCCGCGTGCAGGTGCCGCCCGGGGGCGGCGGCGCAGGCACGAGCAACGCGCCCCGCCGCCGGAGAGGCGAGGCCGAGCCGCCGCATCCCTACCGCCTTGATCCCGTCCTCGTGTCGCGCATGGACTGGTCGCATCTCAGCCGGATCAAGGAGTGGGCGAATGTGCCTGTTCTGGTGAAGGGGATTCTCACGGCCGAGGATGCGGCCCTTGCTGTAAAGCATGGCGCTGATGGCATTGTGGTTTCCAACCACGGCGGGCGGTATCTGGACTACGCGCCGGCGACGATCGAAGTGCTGCCGGAGATTGCACAAGCCGCCGGCGGTAAGTTGCCGATTCTGATCGACAGCGGTTTCCGCCGCGGGACGGATATTCTCAAGGCGCTGGCGATGGGCGCAAGCGCCGTGATGATCGGACGCCCGACGCTGTGGGGGCTGGGCGCCTTCGGCCAGCCCGGCGTCGAGAAGGCGCTTCAATTGCTCGAGACGGAGCTGGCGCTGGCGATGGGGCTGAGCGGGAAACCCACTCTCAAGCACATCGACAAGTCGCTGCTGATGTTCGATCGCTGATGCTTCTGTTTGTCCTGTTTGCGCTGCAAGTGGCTGCCGGAGAGAAGGAGCTCGAGGCGGCCCGGGCGGTGATTTCGAGCGCCCGCTACTGCTTCCTGATCACCCTCGACGGGGGCCAGCCGCAGGCGCGCCTGATGGAGCCGCTTGCGACGGAAGCGGACATGCGGATCTGGTTTGGGACGAATCCGAAAACACGCAAAGTGGGCCAGATCCGCAGGAATCCGCGCTCGACAGTCGCGTGTTACGATCCCGCGGGCCCGAATTACGTCACGCTGCTGGGCCACGCGCGGATCGTCGAGGATGTCGCCGAGCGCCGCCGCCGCTGGCGCGACGGCTGGGAGAAGTTTTTCCCGGGCGGTCCCGCGGGCCCCAACTATCTGCTGGTCGAATTCACGCCCGATCGCATCGAGATCGTCAGCAACACGCACGGCGTCGCGAACCAACCTGCCTCACTGGCCCCGCTGATCCTCCAGCGAGAGGGCAAAGGCTGGAAGCTACTCTCCCAATAGACGCCCGACGAGTTGGTGCATCTCGCGCTTCAGTTGGAGGTGGCGCTCGCCGGTGGCGGGCCCGTCGAATCCCGCATGAATCGCGCGCACACGGCCGTCGCGGCCGATAAAGATCGTCGTCGGATACGCCCCGAAGTTCTCCAGTTGCGGGAGTTTTGCGGCCGCTTCATCCGTCGAGCCCGCGTACAGCACGGGATAAGAGATGGCGTGCTTCTGCGCGAACAGCCGTAGTTGGCGCTTGTCGCGCCCGGCGTCGCCGGTGTACTCGAATCCAATGGCGACGATCTCGAGACCGAGACGGCGGTAGCGCTCGTACAATTCTTTCAGCAACGGCGCTTCATCGTGGCAATTCGGACACCAGCTCCCGGTGATCGTTACGATGAGGACTTTGTTGTGGAAGCGCGGGTCGGCGGAGGAGATGATCCAGCCGTCCAAGTCCTCGAACGCGAAGCGCAAAGGCTCTTGCGAATTGCGCATGCGCGTATAGGCAGCCGCGTCCGGGGGTGCGATGGCCGCCTGTCCGGCGCGCCGCCCGGTGAGCGGACTCGTCGAATTCAGCTTGCCGTCCAGCGTCCCTTGCGAAGTGACACGCGCCTTGAGCAGAGTGGCCCGGATGCCGTCGAACCGGCTGAGGGTCAGCGTGTTTTCCTCGATGTACCCGGTGAGGACGCCCGAATCGCCGGTCACGGGAATCAGCGTCCCCTCGAGCCGGTTGCCGTTTTGCCGGAACTGCGCCCGCCAAACGCTTCGCCGGGTGTCGTGAACTTCGAGGATCCATTCCCCTTGGACGCTGGCGCCGGCGGGTTTGCCGGGGACGTAGACAGGCTCGCGTTGCGCCCGGAACTTTCGCACCAGCTTCGTCTTCTGATACGTCCGAGTGAAGACGCCCTCGAGCCGCCCTTGGTCGAGGGTCGCTTCCAGCACGCCGTCCCAGTAATTGAACTCGAGACGAAGCGCCTTGCCGTCGAACGTTCCCGCGGTCGAGAGATTGCGATCCGGGCCGTTGATCAAGGCGCCTTGCCAGTGGTTGCCTTTGCGGCTCAGCTCGAGCTGAAAGGCGACCGGCTCGCCTGCGGAATTCAGGACGGCGGCGTGCCACAGGCCGGCGATTTCATGGGCCGCCAGGAAGAATGCAAGCAGGGTCATTATTTCTCCGCCGCCCAGCACAACAGCGATGCAAGGAGTAGCATAGGAGAATAATAGACCGATGCTGGGCTGGATATCCACGATCTCTCTGCTTGCGGCCGGCGCCCCTGCCGCGCCTCCGGATGCAGTCGGGCGTCTGCTGGCGACGCAGTGTGCAAAATGCCACGGCGCTGGAAGCGCGCATCTCAGCGATTTCGATATCTCGAGCCGTGACTCGCTCCTCAAGGGAGGCAAGCACGGCCCCGCCATCGTCCCTGGCGATGCCTCCGGGAGCCGCCTGTACCAATGGATCGTGGAAGGCAAAATGCCGCCCGGCGAGAAGCTCGACGCCGCCACGACTACCGCTGTCGGCGACTGGATCAATGCCGGAGCGCCGTGGGATGGCGGCAAAACCACCAGCAACCGGCAGCGCTGGTGGGCTTTCGAGCCGCCGTTGAAGCGGACGCCGCCGGCGATCGCCGGCGCTGCCAATCCCATTGACGCATTTCTGCTGGCGAAACTTCGCGAGAAGCGTCTGGACTTCAATCCACCCGCCGATCCCCGCACCCTGATCCGCCGGCTCTATTTCGATCTCACCGGACTGCCGCCGAAATCCGAAGACTACGGCCAGACATACCAACAGGCGGTCGAGCGCTTGCTTCAGTCGCGCCATTACGGCGAACGATGGGCGCGCCACTGGCTCGATGTCGTGCGCTTCGGTGAGACCGACGGCGGCGAGCACAACTACGAGCGCATGAACGCCTGGCCCTATCGCGACTGGGTCATCGAATCGCTCAACCAGGACAAGCCTTACGACCAGTTCATTCGCGAGCAAATCGCCGGCGACGTGCTCAACCCGGAGGATCCCAAGACGGTTGCCGCCACCGGATTCCTGGTGGCTGGACCGTGGGATTCCGTCAGCGCCGTGCTCAATAAGGACGAAACGCTGCGTTTGCAGGCCCGCATGGATGAGCTGGACGACATGGTCACCACAGTGGGCCACAGCTTTCTCGCGCTCACCGTGAACTGCGCCCGCTGTCATGATCACAAGTTCGATCCGATCCCTTCGCGCGATTACTACCGGATGACTGCGTTCTTTTCCGCTGTCGGATTCGGCGAGCGGGAAGTCGCCACCGGTCAGCAGCGCAAGCTCCGGGCTGAGTACCTGAAGCCCTTGCGCAAAGAGATGGACGAGGCCCGCAAACGGCTGGCGGACATCGAAGACCCCGTGCGCGCGAGACTGCTGATCACCCGCTACCAGGAGTTCGACAGGCAGCGGGCCGGCGAGCCGCGCCGCATCGCCGTGAACCCCATCTGGAACCGCAATCAATTCTCCGAGACTCGCGCCCGCTGCTTCCGTTTCGTGATCAGCAGCCATGGCGGCAAGAAAGCCCACCTTGATTTTCTGGAGCTGTCTCCCGCCGGCCACCGCATCGAGAACTGGACGGCGGAGGAGACGGCCACTCCCGATAAGCCGCAGACCATCGAGATCCGCTTCCAACAGCCGGGAGCCGTCAGCGAGATCCGCTTCTCGAGCGATTTGCGCCGCGGCTCCAAAGACGGTGCGGTGTCGGTGTACCGGCTGGACGCTTCCGACGATGGCCAGGTTTGGCGCACGCTTTGCTCTTCGCTCGATCACGTCGGCAACGTGGAAGTCGAGTTGCCCACGGTCTCCGGGGAGGAGATCGAGGCGGCGCTCACCCCGGAAGCGCGCACGGAGCGCTCGAGGATGCTGGCGGAGATCGAACGGCTTCAGCGCAACATGGATGAGGCGCCCGCCGTCGTGACTCTCTACGCCGCCAAACCCCGCGAGCTGGAAAAAGCCTATCTGCTCGAACGCGGCAATGTGAAACGCCCTGTCGAGGAGGTCTCGCCGGGCGTGTTGAGCGCCCTTGGCGGCGAGCCGCTGCCGGCGGATTCGAAGGATGCCGGCCCCAGGCGTCTCGCTCTGGCAAACTGGATCGCGAGCTCAAAGAATCCGCTGACCGCCCGGGTGGTCGTCAACCGCGTCTGGTACTACCACTTCGGCAACGGAATCGTGAATACGCCGAGCGATTTCGGCGTCAACGGCGACCGGCCGTCGCATCCGGAGCTGCTCGACTGGCTCGCGGTGGCCTTCATCGAGAATGGCTGGAGCCTCAAGTGGCTGCACCGCCAGATCGTGAGCACGCTTGCCTATCAGCAATCGGCGGCCATCGAGGAGAAAGCATTCGCCATCGACGCCGGGAATCGTCTGGTGTGGCGCATGCCGCTCAAGCGGATGGACGCCGAGATGCTCCGCGATTCGATTCTCGACGTCAGCGGCAATCTGAATCCCGAAGCCAGCGGCCCGAGCTTCCTTCTCCAGAAGAAGGGCAGCCGCGGCTCTTACATCTACGCTGCTCTCAACAATGACGGACCCGAGGTGTGGCGCCGGGCCGTTTACAGGCTTGTTGTGCGCGGCGGCGAGCGCATCATGATGGACAGCTTTGATTGCCCCGATCCTTCGGTAGCCACGCCGCAACGCGCGATATCGAACACTCCGGTGCAGGCGCTGGCGCTGATGAACAATGAATTCGTGATTCGCCAGGCCGGTCTGTTTGCCCGGCGTCTCGAGCGGGAGGCCCCGCGGGGCCGTACCGAGCAGATCCGCCTCGCCTATCATCTGTTGTATGGGCGCAAGCCGGAGGCAAAGGAAATCGAGCGCGATGCGGGATTTATTGCCGCCCAATCGCTGGCTGCTTATGCACGGGTCCTTTTGAATTCCAATGAGTTTATCTACGTGCCTTAAAACGAATCGCAAACCGACGCGCCGCGAATTGCTGTGGGAGATCGGTGGCGGGATGGCGGGCATCGCGCTCGCGCAACTCGAAGCGCAGGCCGCCTCAACTGCGCCTCATTTTGCCCCTAAGGCAAAGCACGTGATTCTCATCTCGCTGCCCGGAGGCATCAGTCACGTCGACACCTTCGATTACAAGCCGGAACTGGCGAAACATCACGGCAGGGAGACGCAGGGCGCCAACACCATCAAGCCTTTCTTCGGCAAACGAGGGGCGCTGATGAAGAGTCCGTGGGAGTTCCGCCGTTACGGCCAAAGCGGCAAGTGGGTTTCCGATTTGCTGCCGCATCTGGCGCGGCAGGCCGACCATCTGACGTTCCTTCACTCGATGGTGTCCCGCAGCAACGCCCACGGGCCCGCCATTTTCCAGATGTCCACCGGCTTCATCTTTCAGGGCTTCCCCAGCGTCGGCTCGTGGATCAGCTACGGACTCGGCTCGGACAATGAGAACCTGCCATCGTTCGTGGTGCTGCCCGATCCGCGTGGAGTGCCACCCTGCGGAGTGGCCAACTGGGGCAATGGATTCCTGCCCGCGGCCCATCAGGGAGTCGTGTTTGGCGGCGAAAGCAATCCCATCGCGGATCTGCGCCCGCCCCCGTCTGTTTCCGCCCCGGTGCAGGCGGCCACCTACGACCTGCTCACCGAAATCAACGAGCGGCACCTCATGCAGAACCCGGGCGAAGATGCGCTGGTGGCGCGGATCAAAGCCTATGAGCTGGCGGCCAAGATGCAGTTGACCGCGCCGGAGGTGACCAGCATTGCCGGCGAGAGCGAAAAGACGAAGGAGCTGTACGGCCTGAACGACCCGGCCTCGCGCGGATTCGGCTACAACTGCCTGCTCGCCAGGCGGCTCATCGAGCGGGGTGTTCGCTCCGTGCAATTGTTCAACGGCGGCCATTTCGGCTCGCCGCGTGTGAATTGGGACGCGCACGAGGATCTGGTGGCGAATCACACCAAGAACGCGCGCACCTTCGATCGGCCCGCGGCGGGGCTGATCGCGGACCTGAAGCAGCGCGGACTGCTCTCGGAAACACTGGTCGTCGTCACCACGGAATTCGGGCGGCTGCCGATCAGCGAAGGCTTGGGTGAGGGCGGCCGGGACCACAACCCGGAAGGCTTTACTTCGTTTCTGGCCGGCGCCGGTCTGAAGGCGGGCTATTGGCACGGCGCCACTGACGAACTGGGGTACAAGGCGGCCGAGAACCCGGTCACCATTTACGACTTCCACGCCACCATCCTGCATCTGCTTGGGATTGACCACACCAGGCTGACGTACTATCACAACGGGCTCAACCGCCGCCTCACCGACGTGCACGGCCACGTGATCCGCGAGATTCTCATCTGATGGTGGGGCGGCCAATCCTGGCCGCAGCCGCCTTTCCAGGCGGCTACTGCTAACCCCGCTGAAAGCGGGCTTGCGGGCTGAAAGCCCACCCCAGTGTGCCCAGCATGGGCAGAATCTTGTTGGATGAAAGGAGCCAACCGGAGCCGATGACGGCAACCGTAGCGAAACCGCAAGGCCTAACCGTGAGGCGAAAGCTGAAGGAAGCGGCTAGCAAACTCTCGACCGAAGG
>JACQDF010000337.1 GCA_016201205.1 Acidobacteriota bacterium | reverse complement strand
GTGTTCCCCTGCGGCAACGTCGGCGGGCCCAAGTATATCAAGGCGCTCAAAGGGCCATTCCCACAGATTGATCTGATCCCCACCGGCGGGGTGAATCTGGAGACGGCGGGCGAGTTCCTCAAGGCCGGCGCCTGCGCGGTGGCCGTGGGCAGCGAGCTGGTGGACCCCAAGACGCTGAAGTCGGGGCAATATGCGGTGA
This sequence comes from Acidobacteriota bacterium, assembly GCA_016201205.1. Taxonomy (GTDB): domain Bacteria; phylum Acidobacteriota; class Terriglobia; order Bryobacterales; family Bryobacteraceae; genus CADEFT01. The sequence goes on along the minus strand of JACQDF010000337.1, from coordinate 9,353 downwards.
TCACCGAGCGAGCCCGGCAGTACCTGGCGGCGATCGCTAAGGCGCGGGAGGAGATGTGATGCGGAAATCCTTGCTGCTGACCGGCACGCTGTCGCTGTCATTGTGGGCCGTTGATTTCCGAACGGCTGTGTATCCGGCGCTCGAAAAAGCCGGCTGCGCGGGATGCCATCATGACAATGGCGTCGCTTCCGCCACCAGGCTTCGCTTTCCCGAAGCAGCGCCGAACGCAGAGCAGATTGAGGCATTCGGCAGATCGCTGGTTGTGCTGGTGGACAGGCACGTGCCCGAGAAGTCGCTGCTGCTCAACAAGCCGACGGCACGCATGGCGCATGCAGGCGGCAGGCGGATCCAGCCAGGAAGCGCGGAAGAAGCTGCGCTCAGAGCGTGGATCGATTTTCTGGCCACGGCGCCGAGCGACCTCTTCAAGGCAGCCGCAACCCAGGAGCATGCTGCCGCCGGTCCTGTCTTGCGCAGGCTCACCCACAGCCAGTACAACAACACCATTCGCGACTTGCTCGGCGATGCCAGCCGGCTGGCGGATCAGTTCCCGCCGGAGGATTTCGTCAACGGCTTCCGCAACCAGTACCAGGCGCAGAACACTTCGCCGCTGCTGGCGGAAAGCTACAGCGTGGCCGCCGAAAAGCTGGCGAAGAAAGCATTTCTCGGCGGCGACACGCAGGGCATCCTTCCCTGCAAGCCGAAATCGTTCGACGACGCGGAATGCCGTGCGCGGTTTGTGCGTCGATTCGGCGGCAAGGCTTTTCGAAGGCCGTTAACGGAGACAGAAATGGCGCGGTACCAGAAGCTGTTTGCCGCCGAAGCGGCAGCGAAAAAGGCTTTTGTGGCCGGCGCGCAAGTGGTGGTCGAGATCATGCTCCAGTCGCCCAATTTCCTGATGCGATCGGAGAACGGGCTGGATCCGGCGCTGCGGCCCTATGAGACCGCCGCCAAGCTCTCCTACTTCCTGTGGAACACGATGCCGGATGACGCTCTTCTGAAGGCAGCCGCCGCCGGCGAATTGAACACGCCGGAAGGCGTCGCCAAGCAAGCGCGGCGCATGCTGGAATCGCCCAGAGCGCCCGAAGCGGTGGATGAATTCCTGGCCGAATGGCTGCGATTTGACCGGATCATCGGCACGGTGCGCGATCGCCGCCTCTATCCGCAATTCACTCCGGAATTGACGCTGGCGATGATGGAAGAGACGCGACGCCTGGTTTCCGATCTGGTGTGGAACAAGGGCGACTTCATGGAATTTTTCTCGGCGGCGTACACGTTCGCGAACTCGGATCTGGCGCGGCTGTACGGGCTGCCGCCGCCAAAAGCGGAATACGAAAAAGTGCCGCTGCCAGTGACCAGTGAGCGCGCCGGAATCCTGGGGCAATCCAGCTTCCTCACGCTGACCAGCAAGCCGGCGGAAACGTCGCCCACGGCGCGAGGACTCTTTGTGCGGGAGCAGCTTCTGTGCCAGGAGGTGCCACAGCCGCCGCCGGGCGTCAATTCCAACCTGCCGCCGGTCACCCGCGAAAAGCCGATGACACAGCGCCAGCGGCTGGGAGTTCACCTGAGCAGCGAAAGCTGCGCCGGTTGCCATTCTCTCATCGATCCGATCGGGCTCGCGATGGAGAAGTTCGATGCGATCGGCGGGCGGCGTGAAACATTGAAGCTGACGATCTTCCCGGCGCGCTTTGAGCGAGGGGACGAAGCAAAGACGGTCGAGATGGAGCTGGACACAAGAGGGTCGGTGGCCGGGATCGCGAACTCCGGCTTTTCTTCTCCTCGGGAACTTGGTATGATTCTGGCAGCAAGCGCCCAGTGCCAGCGGTGCGTTGTCAAGCAGTTGTTCCGCTGGATGGCCGGACGGCGCGAAACGGAGGCGGACCGCGCTGTTCTGGAGCGCGCGTTCGAGGATTTCACCAGGTCTGGGTTCCAGTTTCAGGAGTTGATGGTGGCGCTCAGCAGGTGGAGCGCACTTCCGCCCGTGGAGAAGAATTGAAATGGCAGTGGGGATCACACGAGACCGGTCGTTATCGCGCCGCCTGTTCTTGCGGGGAGTTGGCGCCTCTGTCGGCTTGCCGCCGCTGGTTGCGATGTTCAACGCAAACGGCACGGCGTATGCGGCCCCGGCGGGCGAAGCCGGCAAAGCCATTCCCACCCGTTTCGTGCTGTGGTTCAACGGCAACGGCATTGTCGAGCGCTACTGGATTCCGGCGGAGACAGGGACCGATTTCGTTCTCACTCCTTGCCTGGCGCCGCTGGCGCCGTTCCGCAACGACATCCACATTGTGACCGGGTTGGACAACCCGGCGGCCCGTTTGCCGGGGCCGGGCAATGATCATCACCGCTCGATGAGCGCGCTGATGACGGGGACGCAGTTCACCGGACGTGGCGCCGGCGGCGCTTCCATCGATCAGGTGGTGGCGGCGAAAGTGGGCGGCGATACGCGTTTCCGCTCGCTCGAAGCCGGCGTCTCGCAGGAGTCATTCGGCGAAAGCGTCCAGCGCAACATGAGCTGGGCCGGTTTTGACCGTGCGCTGCCGCCGGAGATGCTTCCGCACAAGCTGTTTGATCGCCTGTTCGGGATGCGGGATCTGGGTTGGGTGAACCGCAAGAAGAGCGTGCTGGATGCGGTCCAGGAAGATGCGGCCACCTTACGCAAGGCGCTGGGCAGGGGGGATCGCGCGCGCCTCGAGGAGCACCTGGCCTCGGTGCGGGATGTCGAGCGCGCCATTGCCAGCCTGCCGCCGGAGTACCGGCGCCTGGATCCGCCGGACTTTGATGGCGACATGAAAGACTGGCCGCGCATCGCGAAGCTGCAAAGCGAATTGCTGACGCACGCGTTTCTATCGGGTCAGACCCGGGTGGCGTCCTACATGCTCACCAAGTGCCAGGGTCTGTCCCGCTTTCCGTGGCTTGGCTACACGGCGGCGCGGCACCATGATTACACGCATCGGGACGGGAAAGCGCCCGGCGCGGACGGGCCGGACGGGCAGCGCATCATGCGCGACATCTGCCGCTGGCACGTCGAGGAGTTCGCCTGGCTGCTGGGCCGTTTGAAAGCGACGCCGGAAGGCGATGGAACGCTGCTCGATCGCACGACGCTGGTGTATGTGCACGAGCATGCCGAAGCCAATGATCACAAGAACAACGGCCTGTCGGTGATCGTCGCCGGACACGCCGGGAATCTGCTTACGGGCAGGCACACCCGGACCACGGGAACGATCGGGGATCTTTACCGGGCGGTGGCGAACAAGGCGATGAACGCGGATCTGAAGAGCTTTCCCATCTCGAGCCGCGAGCTGCCTGATCTGTTCGCCTGACGCGTTACAGACCGCTCGCTGACGCGGTTAGCGAAGCAGCTCGATGACCAGCGTGCGATAGGCCTTCGCGCCCAGGTTGGTGAGCACGGGTGCATCCTCGCCTTTGTCATGCCAGATGACATCGCCGCTTTTGCGCTCGCGGACGGTCCTTTCCTTCGTCTGCGAGTCGATGCGGCTGTACTTGCAGTCGTCCAGGAACACGATCACCTGGTCCGTAGGGCGGATGTAACGCTCGCGCGGCACGCCCGGCTGATAGACAGCTTCGGTCACGCGCACTTTGGCGTTCTCCAGTTTCACTTTCTTGGGCAATTCCGCGCCGGCGACGCCGAACACGAGCCACAGGGTCGCCAGGGACGAGAGCAGAGCGGCGGCAAGAATCTTTTTCATGAAGAGAATGTTACTACGGCGCGGCCGGTGATTTCGCCCCGGCCCAGCCGCGCGATCAATTCCGGCGCCTCCTCCAAGGCGTGTGTCGTCACCGTTGGCCTGGCGACACCTTGGGACGCGAGCTGGAAGACGGCTTCCAGGTCCGCCCGCGAACCGAGGTAGCTGCCCTGGATGCGGACTCCCTTGAGCACCGCTTCGGAAACGCTGAAGGAGCAGGAATCCTGCGTCAGCCCCACCAGAACCAGACTGCCGCAGCGCTTCAGGCACGAGAATGCCACCGGTACGGCGGCGGCGGACGCAGTGTACACGATGGCTGCATCGGCGCCGCCCATTTGCTTGAGCAGCGTGTTTCGTGCAAGGTCGGAATGGACGGCAACTGAGGCCCCAAGAGCGCGTGCGAATGCGAGCTTTTCCTCGCTGACATCGACAACGGCGGCTTCGAGGCCGAAGTGGCGCGCATATTGAAGAGCGAGGTGGCCCAGACCGCCAAAGCCGAAGATCGCCACAAGCTGCCCGCGCTCGAGATTGGCTTCGCGCATTGCGCCCATCGCCGTCCAGCCGGCGCAGCAGAGCGGTGCGGCTTGTTCGGCGCTCAAAGCGGCCGGCGTCCGGATCAGGTTCTGGGCCGCCACGACGGCGGAAGAAGTCATCAGACCGTGGCGTGTATAACCATGGTTGAGCTGCTTTGTACAGTACCGCTCGCGGCCCGTGCGGCAGGCCTGGCAAGCTCCGCAGCCCGACGCAAGATATGTGATGCCGACGCGATCGCCCGGCGCCACATGGACGACGCCTTCTCCGACCGCTTCCACGACACCGATGCCTTCATGGCCCAGGATCAGCGGCGCCAGCGGCAGCTTCGCCAATCCAGCAATCATCACATCCGAGTGGCAGACGCCGCAGGCCTCGATGCGCACCAGGACTTCCCCCGGTCCAGGTGCGCCGTGCGGCATGTCGCGAATGGCGATCGGGCCTTGCGGCGACGTCAGGCAGGCAGCCGCCGGCATTATTGCACGCCGCTTGTGGCCGTCGCGGCCTTCGGGTGATAGACGGGGTAGGGCGGCTTCTTGTGGACCGGCGGAGGGTTCTTCCTGAGCAGATCCACCACTACGTCGATGGACTTCTCCAGTTGCGTGTCACGGCCCTGACGCCACGCTTTGGGATCGAGCTCCACTTCGACATCCGGGTCGGTGCCGTGATTCTCGACGTCCCACTTGCCGTCCGGATTCCAGAAGCCGAAGTGCGGCGCCGTCACGCCTCCTCCATCGATCAGAGCCGGGTAGCCGCCGATGCCGACCAGGCCGCCCCAGGTGCGCTTTCCGACCAGCGGGCCGATCTGGGCGCGGCGGAACAGCCACGGAAGCAGATCGCCTCCCGAGCCCGCCCATTCGTTGATGATCATCACCTTGGGACCGAAAATCTGCGTAGCCGGCGTCGTATAGTCTTCGCCGTCGCGCGAGGTCCAGTAGTTCCACAATGGACGCCGCAGGTTATCGATGATGTAATCCGCCGCTTTCCCCCCGCCGTTGAAGCGTTCATCGAGGATCACCGCCTGCCGGTCGGTTTGGGCGAAGTAGTAGCGGTTGAAGTAGGTGTAACCGCCGACGAAGGTGTCGGGCAGATAGACGTAGGCGGCCTTGCCGCCGGTTGCCTGATCGACTTTGCGGCGATTGCCTTCAATCCAGGCCAGCCGGCGCAATGCGAATTCGCTGTCAATGGGCACAACCGTGACATCGCGTGCATTCGCGCCGGCCGGATCAGGGCCCACTTTCAGAACGACGCTCTTACCAGCGGTTGCTTCAAAGAAGGAATAGATCTCATCGCTCCCGCGCACCTGTTTGCCATTGACGGCGAGCAGGTAGTCGCCCTGCTTGACGTTGACGCCGGGTTGCGTGAGCGGCGCGCGGGTTTCCGGATTCCAGTTTTCGCCGTTGTAGATTCTGGCGAAGCGGTAGCGCCCGTTCTCGATCGTATAGTCGGCGCCGAGCAAACCGCCCCGGATGCGGTTTGGCTGGGGCCGGTCGCCGCCCTGAACGTAGAGATGGCCGACGCTCAGCTCTCCGAGCATCTCGCGCCACAGGTAAGTCAGATCGGACCGGCTGGCGATGTGGTGCAGGTACTTTTCATACCGCTCGCCGAGCGCCTGAAGATCGACGCCATGGTGATTCGGATCGTAGAAGAAGTCGCGTTCGATGCGCAGAACCTCTTTGTACATCTGTTTCCATTCGGCGGCCGGGTCCACCTGCATCTCCAGCTCGTCCGTCTTGATGCGGCCTTCGCCCGGCTTGGGCGGTGTGGCCGTGCCGGTGATGATCCAGTTCTGCCCCTGTCGCAGGAGCATTTTTTCTCCGTTGTGGGAGACGCGCATCGAGCTGGCGCCTTCGATGAATTTTTCGGCCTTGCGTTTGGAAAGATCGAAGCGGTGCAGCACGGCCGAGCCCGGTCCGGCGCTGAAGTCGGGGACCAGGGGCGATTCCATCAGGAAGAGGATGCCCGTTTTGCCGCCCTGCATGGCGACGTAGTTGCGCGCGGGCAGCGGCAGCGGAATCGTGCGCTGCTCTATGCCGTCCAAGTCGATCTTCACTTCGATTTTCTCCGCCGGCTTCTGAGTTCCCCCTTCCGGTTTTTTCTCCTCGGCGGCCTTTTCTTCATCGCTCTCCGGAGCGAGCGGTGAAGGATCGTCTTTGCTGAGCACAGCCACGTACACGCTGCGGGTGACCGGGCGATTCCAACTCGACATATCGAGACCGCCCGCGGTGGGTCCGATGTCGGTGCTGGCGGTGAGATAGAGATACTTGCCGTTCCTGTCGAAGATGGGGAAGCGGGCATCGCTCATGCCGTCGGTGATCTGGGCCGGCTGGCCGGTTTCCAATGAATAAAGCTGGATGGCGCACAGCCTGTTCCTGAGCTGCCTGGCGTAAGCGATCCACTTGCTGTCGGGGGACCAGGCAGGCTGGAAATAGGCCATCGACTCCTGGTAGGTTCCGCGGTCGATTCTGACAGGAGCCTTCTTCTCGAGGTCAACATACCACAGGTTGAGACGCTTGTCGGAGTAAACGATTTTCTTGGAATCGGGCGACCAAAGCGGCGAATAGAAAAAAGAAGGCGGCGTTCCGAGCGGGATCTTCTGCACTTCGCCCATGCCGTCCTGTGGGGCGACGTGGAGAGCGTACTCGCCGGATTCCTCGGAGAGATATGCGATCCACTTGCCGTCCGGGGACCACGCCGGATAGCGCTCGGCGACACCCGGCGTTTTGGTGATGTTGCGGGCATTGCCTTTTTCCGCCGGGACGGTGAAGATTTCCCCGCGCGCTTCCAACACCGCGCGGGCGCCGGTCGGCGAGATGCCCGCTGTCTGAATGTAGCCGGTCAGTTTCTCGAACCGCGGGCGCACCTCCGGCAAGTCGCCGTTGAGCGTAATGTTCACAGGCTGGGATTTGCCGGTCTTGAGGTCGTGGATGTGAATGGCCCCGAACTGCTCGTAGACGATGCCCTCGGGGCCGGCGCTGGCTGATTTCAGGTCCAGACCCTTGTTCTCGGACACCTGGCTGACTTGCCTGGAGCGCGTGTCGTAGCGGAACAGATTTACCTTGCCCCCGTTGCGGTCCGACAGGAAGTAAATATGGCTGCCGATCCACATCGGATTGTAGTCGTTGGAATCCTTGCGGGGAATGGGTGTGACGCTGGAATCCGAGAGATTGCCGATCCAGACCGGTGTTGCCCGCCCTCCGCGGTAGCGCTTCCAGATCTGATCCGCTCGGGCAAGCGGCATATAGGCGATCTGCTTCCCGTCGGGAGAATATGCGCCCGAGACGCCCATGGGGAAGGGAAGCATTTCGGGCATTCCGCCGCCGGCGGAGACCGAGTAGAGCATCTGTGTGAACACAAAGCTTTCCCGGTTGGAAGCGAACAGAACGCGCTTGCCATCCGGAGTCCAGCCGGCGGCGATATCGGCGCCGGGATGCGACGTCAGCCGCTTGGGAACGCCGCCACTGGCCGGAACGACAAAGACATCGACATTGCCGTCGTATTCCCCGGTAAACGCCACCATCGACCCGTCGGGGGAGAAAAAGGGATAAGATTCGACCCCTTTGTTGGTGGTGAGCCGCACCGCTTCGCCGCCGCGGCGGTCCACTTTCCACAAGTCGCCCGCGAAGACGAACACGATATGCGTCTTGTTCATGGTGGGCTGCTGGAACAGATGGGGTCCTTCGGCTCCGGGCAACAGAAAAGGAAGGCACAGCACGGTCGCCAGTGTGCGCATAACGATCATTGTGGCACACGGCGGCGTCGGCCAAAGCGCTCGGCTCGAGTTAGGCCGGAGGCCTGCCGCAGGCTATAGTGGCAGACTGACCCCCTCTCCGGCCCGCTCTACCAGCGCCCCCGCGACCTCGCCGCCACCGTCCGCCCGCACCTTGAAGAAGGACACTGAACTGGCAACACTGCGGCAAAACATTCTCATGGTCTGGGCGCGGCTTCGTTATCGGTTCTGAGACTCAAACCAAAGGTCCCCTCAAGGCTGCTGAAAAAGCTTGTGTGGGCGTTATCGTCGTTGGTCGTGCCGAACCCTGAAGGCGTGATTACCTCACGGAAAACGCGGGTCAGGCAAGTTGGCGATTATCGTAACAGTGACTCCGCAATGTTTTTCAACATCATCGCGGCGATGCAAACGCCGATGATGGCGGCAAGACGCATACTAAGCCGTCTGCCCCGCGTGGACAAATAAGATTCGGTGACGAAGCCGCTCATCGACCAGCGGGATCTGGCCCATCGGCAAGGATCGATGAGCGCTGCAATCATGTTGGCCAGGACCAATAAGGTTGGAATGAGGACTACGACAGCGACACCATAATTTCTCATTGTTGGCACCAAGTATAGCCTGCACTAATCGCAGTGTCACCCGCAGCCTCTTCTTCGTCACCAGACCCCCCACCGAATACCCGTACCACTCCGTCAACCGCCCCGTGGACGAGCCCGCCACGCAATTCGTCTCATGCCCCCATTGCACCGTCGCCACACCGGCTCGAATAATAACGCTGGACTAAAAGGCAGTCGCAACGCACGCTGGCTCACCGCCCCTATACTGCGCACAAGTAACTTCTGGCGCCGAGGTGATACTTTCCTCATCCGCAGGCTCTCTCGACTCCCACCAGCAAGTGGCATACAAAGCTCCGTGAGAGAAAAACCAGGGATCGTTCCGGGCGACCACGTAGATCGCAGAGGTTGGCAGCGCCTTTTGAAGCCGTTTATAAAGTTCCTCAGTAACTGGTACCGATAGAGTGTCTCTGGAACGGGCAAAGACCCGAAATGGCAAGATTGCGCGGCTGATATTGAGGTCGAGTATCTCGAACGCAGAATCGGATACCCGGTGTCTCAACGGGTCTTCGCCAGCCAAGACGATCCGGCGAGTCTCCAGACCGTCGCGAATCCTTAGCACGGCATCGCCGTTAAGCATGACCATCTCGGCTAAGCGCAGTGGTTCAGTGGCAAACCGTTTGCACCGTTTCGCCCACGCTTTGAACGGAACATGGCTGGAGAAATCGAGATCGAATCGGTGTTGTTCATCGGTCAGAATGACCAGTTTCACCAGTCGCGAGCCTTCTTCGCGAATCGCGCGGCGGCACATCTGAATTAGCCTCTCATCTTTGAAGT
>JACQDF010000008.1 GCA_016201205.1 Acidobacteriota bacterium | reverse complement strand
GGCAAGACCGTGCTGCGCGGTGGGTGGGGAATGTACTCCTTCCACTCGGGGCAGTTCAGCACCGGGCTTGACGTTGCCGCCGGTGTCCAGACTATCAGTCTCAGCAGCAACCAGGGCGTCGGGGCTTCGCGGTTCGTGGTGGGTGGTTCCGCCAACGCCGCGCCGCTCATGGCGAGAGACCTCGATACCATGAACTTTTCGAGCGCCGCGCTGTCTCCGGGCGCCGTGGACAGCAAGGACGACAGGCAGCCGCTAACGAAGAGTTATAGTCTCACGATCGCCCAGCGCCTGCCGTGGTCGAGCCTGCTCGAAGTGGCCTATGTGGGGAACCAAAGCACCGACCTCGCCTTCACGGGCGGCGTCGGCAGCAGCCTCAACCTTGTGCCGGTGGGTGCGATGCTTTCGTCGAACAACGGGGGTGTGGATCCCAACTCCCTCGTCGCCAACAACTTCCGTCCCCTCAAAGGGTTTTCGGACGTCAACCTGGCAAGCCACGGTACTTACGCCAATTACAACTCGATGCAGGCGACGTGGGTGCGCACCAGGGGCCGTTACACGCTCAACTTGAATTACACGTTCGCCAAGGCGCTGGGGATTATTAGCTCCTCATTTGACCCGTTCAATATGAGCAACAACTACGGGGTGCAGGCCAGCAACCGCACGCACCTCTTCAACATGGCCTACTCGGTCGAACTGGGCAAATTCGCCATGAACAAGATCGCCGGCGGCTTCATCAACGGATGGCAGGTTTCCGGCATCCTGCAACTGCAAAGCGGGGCCAACCTCACGGGAAACCGGGGCAACAACTTCGGCCTGAACTTGAACAGCTACAAGATTCCCGGCACGACTTTCAACGTCAGCAGTACTTCGCTGCTCGGCACGCCCAATATTGTGCTCCGTCCGCTGGTCACCTGCGATCCGACGGCGAATCTGGCGCCCCGCCAGTACATCAACCAGAACTGCTTCGCCATACCAACGCAGATCGGCCAGAATGGGCCGACCACGTTGCCGGTGATTTACGGGCCGGCGTTTTTCAACGCGGACCTGGGCCTGTTCAAGAACTTCGACATACGCGAGGGGAAGAAGCTGCAATTCCGCTTCAATGGGTACAATTTCCTGAACCACCCGCTTTGGTCGTTTCCCGGCGGCGCCAACCTGACTCTTGGGTTCAACGGCACTACCGGACAGATCAACACGCCGCTGTTCGGCTACGCCACGCAAAAACAGGGGCGGCGGGTGGTGCAGTTGGCGGTGAAGTTCTTGTTCTGAAGTTGTGGGACAGGCCGGCAGGCCTATCCCATTTACTTCTCCGGCTCGTCCACCATCAGCAACTGATCGACCGCAAGACTCTTGAGCGTTTGGCGTATTCCGCTGGGCCACCGGATTTCGACGGAGTTGATCTTGGTCTCCGCGCCCAGCCCGAAATGCACGCGCTTGTCGCTGGAGGACATGAACCCGACGCTGACGGCCACGTGATTGTACAACACACGGCCGCTTGCGGTGGTGAGTTTGACTTTGGCTCCGATGGCGTCGCGGGCGCTCTTGTGCCCGACCAGGCTCAGCATCAGCCAGTGATTGCCGGCGCTGGCGGCGTTCATCAGGATGCGCGGCCGCTCGTTCAGCGAGGTCACCACAATATCCAGGGCCCCGTCGTTGTTCAAATCGCAGAACGCCGAGCCGCGCTGGTAGCCTTTGCGCAGGAAGTCTCCGCCCATCTCCCCGGAGACATCCACAAACGACTTTCCGTCTACATTCTCGAACAGGGTGTCGTGCTGCGGGGACTTGGCGCTCATCATGTCCACGTCGCCGTTCGACGAGTAAATATCCTTCCAGCCGTCGTTGTTGTAATCGATGAAGCCGTTGCTCCAGCCCGAGTAGGGCATGCTCAGCTTCTGCATCCTCGATAGGGACGAATAATACTCGAACAGGTCGCCACGATTTCGTAGCAACTGCCAGATCTGGCCCATCAGGTTGTTGTAGAAGATGTCCACTTTGCCGTCGTTGTTGAAGTCCTTGGCGTCGGAGCCCATGGACGAACCGACTTGCCCGTTTTCGTTGTAGGCCACGCCGAGTCCGAGCCCTTTCTCCTCGAAGGTCCCGTTTTTCTGGTTCATGAACAGGGAGTTGGGCTCGGTGTCGTTGGCGATGAACACGTCCATCCAGCCGTCGTCGTTGAAGTCGGCAATGGAGACGCCCATCCCTTTGCCGGGCGCCGCGGCGAAGCCGGACTTCGCGGTCACGTCCACGAACTTGCCCTTGCCCAGATTGCGGTGCAGTTGGTGGGGAACACTGGGATAGCGCCGCGGATCGCAGTAATAGTCGCGGTCGTTCATCATGCAGCGGGCGTCCGTCTTCGGGCTCCAGAGGGTGTAGTTGGACACGACCAGGTCCAGCAATCCATCGTTGTCGTAGTCGAACCATGCGGCGGCGATGCTGAGCGTGTTGGCCGGTTTGCCGCCGATGCCGGAGGCGGCGGTCACGTCCGTGAATGTGCCGTTCCCGTTGTTGTGGTAGAGGGCGTTCTTGCCGATACTGCAAAGGAAAAGATCTCCGTAGCCATCGTTGTCGTAGTCGCCCACCGCCACGCCGAAGTTGAAATCGAGGTGATCTCCGGTGAGACCCGCCCTGGCCGTGACGTCTTCAAATGTTCCATCACTCTTCTGGCGCAGGAGGCAATTGAAATAGGAAGGGTCCGTCTTCTTCAGATCCGGCAGTCTGGCGCCGTTGGTGAAGAAGATGTCCATCCTGCCGTCGTTGTCGAAATCGAAGACCGCAATCCCGCCGCACATCGGCTGCGGAAAGAACTTCCGGCCAACGAAGCTGTTGTTGGAGGTGTAGGAAATTTTCGATCGCGGCGCCACGTCCACAAAACCGGGCCGCCTGGCGGGCTGCGCGGGTCGGGCGGGCGCGAGAGCCAGGAACCAGACGGCACATATTCCCGCAGCCGACGCGACCAGCGCGCGCTTCATTCGATCTTCTCCTGATACTGCCTGGCTCGCTGTTCCATGGTCAGTTTCTGCGACAGCGCCTTTTCGCGGTCGCCGTCGGCTTTGCGCCCCAGGCGGTAGTAGGCGGTGGCCAGGGAGATGTGCGCCTCCACGAACTGCGGCGCCTTCCTGACAATCGCCTCGAGCCCGGCCCGGGCCTCGTCGAGCTTGCCGGCGGTCAGGTTGACGGAGGCGAGTTGAAACTCCGCGCGAAGTTCGCCGGGCCGCACGCGCAGCGCCCGGTCCAGCAGCTTGCGCGCGCCGTCGTACTCCTGATCCTGCTTGAGCAGGGCCGACAGTTGCAGGTTCGATTCGAAATCGTTCGGATTCAGTTCGAGCTCCTTCTGGAAAGCCAGGCGGGCGGCCGCGGTGTCGCCGGTCTGGATGTGGGCGCGGCCCAGGTAGGAGTGGACGTCCGGAAGACGAGGATTCAACTCCGCGGCTTTCGCGAGATCGGCAATCGCGGCTTCGAAATCCAATGCCTCCAGCTTGGCCGTCCCCAGCAGGAGCCGGGCTTCCGCCGAATCGCCGTTCCGCAGAATACGATCAATCATCTGCTGGGCGTGATCAATCTGCTTGTCGCGCAACAATGCCGTCCCCAGCAGATACGCGATCGCTAGGTCGCTCTGATCTTGTTTTTCCACCTGGGCCAGGAGGTCGATCACCTTGCGGTCCTCCCCCCGGCGTAGCCAGCAGTCGGCCAGCAGCAGCACGACCTGCCGATCGGCCGGCTGCTCGTGATGCAGCGCGGAGAGTTCTGCCGCGGCGTCGGAGATCTGGCCCAGCTTGTAGTGCGCCAGGGCCAGGTTCAGCCGGATGCGTGGATCTCGGGGCCGGCGCTTGAGCGCTTCACGATACTCGGCGATAGCCTGTCGGTAACGTCCGGTGCTGGCCAGGGCGACGCCGAGATTGGAGCGTGCGTCCACTGCGTCGGGCCGGAGTTTCAAGTATGCCCGGTATTGCGGAATCGCACGCTCCGCTTCGCCCGCCTGGTGCAACACAATCGCCCCCTGAAGAATCCGCTCCGGATTATCCTGTCCACTTGCCGCATTGCAGAACAGCATCAGGGCCATTACTGCGTAAGGGCGTACCATGGGCGTCCAAGGCCCAGCATAGAACAACTGCAAGCGCTATGGTGGGGGCGCTGAAGGGCGCTGAAGGCGACCGCCCCTGAGAATTGACACGTCACCAGACGCCGTCGGAGAATGAAATGAACCCCGCAAGCGGGAGTAACTCAGTTGGTAGAGTGCAACCTTGCCAAGGTTGATGTCGCGGGTTCGAATCCCGTCTCCCGCTCCATTCTTCCTCATCTGTTGATCAACTCGAGGGCGGTTGCTGCGTATACCCGGGCCACGCTCGCGATGTTGTCCACGGGCACGAATTCCCGCGGTCCGTGCGAGACCGCCAGCAACCCCGGGCCATAGGCGAGCGCCGGAATCCCCACGGCGGCGTAGTAGCGGATCTCGAGCAGGCCGGGGCACATCTCGAACTGCGCCGGTTTGCCGGTGACACTCTGGATGTTCCGCGCCAGCGCCACCGCCAGCGGCGAATCCACTGCCTGCGCCGATGAGTCGCCTTCCTGGAGAACCTCGACCTCGAGATCGATGCCGCGGGCGCGCATGCGATTCAGCACTTCGTACAGCCGCTTTCGGCGATGCCGCCGATCAGCAGAATGGACGGAATCTCGCGCTTGAGGTCCACGAACGGCGAGGCCACTTCGATCATCCGCTCGAAGGCATTCACGCCTTGATGCTGGAGGCCGGCGTGCGCGGGCTTGCCCTTGACCGTGACAGCCAGACTGACGGCGCGGCGGTTGCCATTCCAGATCACGCCGCGGCTGCCGGCTGTCTCTTCGTCCGGCACGAACACGAGATCGATCCGCCCGCGAATATCTCCCTGGACTGCCTTGGCGGCGTAGAGCATGGCGGCCAGGCCGCCCTTCATGTCAGAGCTGCCTCGGCCGAACAGATTCGCGCCTTTGCGCATCGGCGTGAATTGCCCGGAGCCGGACGCCGGCACGACATCGTAATGGCCGTGAAAGCAGAGCGTGCGGGGTCCGTCGCCGGGTGAACCGGAGCATCGCCGGTTCCATGTCCCGCAGCCGTTGCTCTATGATTTCGCGCACTGGTAGATATCCGGGACGGCGATTTCCATCATTCTCTCCGGATGCGCAAGCGGGCGGAAGCCGTACTGCGCATACAGGCCGTGGGCGTCGCGCGTGGCCAGGCCCCCAGCGCCGGAAGCCCTGCAAGCTCGGATGAGCGAGGATGCATTCCATCAACCATTTCGCCAGGCCCCGCCCGCGGTGCGATTCGAGCACAAAGACATCCATGAGGTAGCCGTAGCTGGCCAGATCCGTGGCCACGCGAGCGAAACCGACCTGAAGCCCGCTCTCATAGACGCCGAACGGGAGCGAGCCGCGAATGCACCGCTCGAGGACATGTTTCGGAATGCCCGCCGCCAGGCGGCGGGCAGCGCCTCGAGATCCGGCGGGCGCCATTGCTCGCGCGCTTCCGAACCGTGAGGCTTTCGTGGTAACCGCGCTCCGGCGTGGTCGCGCCTCCATTCGGCCGCCGGGATCCGGCAAGCCTCGAATTCCGTCAGGAAACCGGCAAGGGCGGCGTCGGAGGAGAGTTCCGCGGAGCTGGCGTCATGAACCATCCAGCTATTGTCGCGAAATCCGGCTTCACTTCCAGAAGACGTACGGTTTCCCGTGCACCAGTTCCTGGTAGGAGACGCCCGGCGCCCGCAATGACAGCGTCGCCCGGAACTGCTTCGGATCAACCGAATTGTCCGGGAACATGTCGTAGTGGCATGGGATGGCCAGTTTGGGCTTGATGCGCCCGCACACGTCAGCGGCCTCCCAGTGCGACAGGTTGTTGAATCCGCCATTGATGACGGTGATGACGATATCCGGCTTCTGTTTTTCCACCGAGAACAGCAGTTCGCTGAAGTCCGTATCGCCGGTGACGTAGATCTTGGGCCCGCCGCCGAATTCGTAGACGAAGCCCATATGGTTCAAGTCGGTATCGTCGGTGGGCAATGCAAAGGCGCCTGTCATGCTCACATCGCGGAATTCGAGCCGGCGCGCGGGCCACGCCGGCACGATCCGTCCGCTTTCCACTCCTTGGGCGCGGAACACCTCGCAGCTCGGATGTGGCCCGACAAATTGCGCGGTGTCCTTGTTGCGCAGGCCGCGGATGGTGAATGGATCCGTGTGGTCCTGGTGGTTGTGCGTGCAGGTGTAAATGTCGACATCCAGCTCCTCGGGTGGAATCAGCACGGGCACCTTGCGTGAAAGATCGATGCCGGGTTGCAGGCCATTGCACGAGTCGGTCAGGTACATATCGACGCTGGTGAGCGTGCCTTCCTGCGACTTGAAGATGTAGCCGCTCTGGCCGAGCCACCAGAGCGCAATGGCGTTCCTCGGAACCGGAAACTCGCGGATCTCTCTCATCAAGGCCATCGGCTGCTCCAATCACATGATGGCGGTTGGGGGGGCAGGCTCATCCGGGTGGCCGGCCTGGCCGAGGGGGACGCGGATCATATAGAAAGCGAGAATCACAAAGGCGGCGACCGTCGTCAGGATATGCGGCGAGTCGAAGACGCCAGGCAGCTTCTTTTCAAAGAAAGCGAAAGTGGCGGTCAGCAGGCCGGTGAGCGCCTCGCCCGCGATCAGGCCGGAAGCGACCAGAATGCCGGCGTTTTCGACACGAGCCTTCTGGGCGTCGTTGTAACCGCGCCTGTCGCGGATGGAGTCCATCAGCCAGCGGATGACGCCGCCGGTGAAGATGGCGAACGTGGTTTCGAGCGGCAGGTACATGCCCACCGAGAACAACATCGGGCTGCGCACCTGAACCAGGATCATCGTGATGCCCATCAGGATTCCGACGACGATGAGCGGCCAGGGCATGTCGCCGCCCACAATCCCTTGAGCAAGCGAAGCCATCAGACCGGCCTGCGGCGCGGACAACTGGCGGTCGCCGAATCCGGAGCCGCCGAGTTTGATATTGCCTTCGTGCAGCACCATCAGTGGGAAGTAGAGGAGCAGGCTCGAAAAGAAGACGCCGATGAAGTCGCCGATCTGCATGCTGCGGGGGGTGCCTCCGAGGATGTGGCCGACTTTCAGATCCTGCAGCATCTCGCCGGCGACCGCGCTCGACACGCAGACGACGCTGGCGACGCCAAGCACGGCCGAGACGCCGCTCATGCCGGAGACGCCGATCGACACCATCAGCAACGCGGCCACGATCAGCGTGGAGAGCGTAAGGCCCGAGACCGGGTTGTTCGATGAGCCGATGATCCCCACCAGGTTGCCTGAGACGGCGGCGAAAAAGAAACCCAGGATGATCATGACCCCGGCCGCGGTGATCCCGCCGGCGAGTCCTTCGGCGAAGTAGGTGTAGAGGGCGATCATGCAGAGGAAGGTGACGAACAGGCCGGCAAAAACCGTCTTCGCATTGAGGTCGACGTCAAAGCGAACCGTCGCCGCCGCCTGGGTGCTGGCTTTCTTGAGATCGGCCACCGCGCGCTTCAGGCCGGTGGCCAGGCTGTTGCGCATGCGGAACATGGTGAAGGTGGCGCCGACCAGCATGCCGCCGACGGCAATGGGCCGCACGATGTTGCGCCAGACGGCGGTGGCCACCGCGTCCCAGTTCTGTTCCGTGGCCCCGGCGGGCAGGTTTCGCCGGAGCTCCGGTCCGAGGAAATAGAGCAGCAGTGGAACCATCAGGCCCCAGGCGAGCAGGCCGCCGGCGAAATTGAGCGAGGCCAGCCGCGGGCCGATGATGAAGCCGACGCCGAAGTAAGCGGGGCTGACGTTGGGAGTGGAGAACGTGGTGACGCCGCCGACGTTGACCGAGCCGGCTGAGCCGACGCGCACCACGCTTTTGCCGATCTCGCCTACATGAATGAAGAATTCCTTGACCGGCGCGAACACCTTGATCACGCCGAGGAAGAAGAAGACCGCGCCGAAGCCCATGGCCTGGAACAAAGTCACGGCGGCCTTGGCGCCCTGCTGGCCGGCTTTGTGGATTTCCGCGGCCGCGGTGGACTCCGGATAGGGCAGGTCGGGATCTTCCACCATGACGCGGCGCAACAATGTCACAAACAATATGCCAAGCGTGCCGCCGACCATCATCAGCGCCGTGGACTTCCAATACGCCTGCTCGGGCGAGAACGAAGACCAGGCCTTGGAGATCACAAAAGCCGGGATGGTAAAGATCGCGCCGGCGGCGACCGACTCGCCGATCGAGCCCACAGTCCGCGCCATGTTCTCTTCGAGCACCGAGCCGCGCCACAGGCGCAGCACGGCCATGCCGATGACAGCCGCCGGGTAGGTGGCGGCGATGGTTTGTCCGGCCTTGAGGCCCAGGTAGGCATTGGCGGCCCCAAGCACGATGGTCATGATCAGGCCGATGACCAATGCGCGCATCGTGAACTCGGGCATGGACATGGTTTCTGGAACAAAGGGCTGGTGTTTTTTGGCGCTCATGTTCGGAGAGATCATGATAGGCCGGGAGTCAGGCGTAAGGCAAGGTAGGAAAACCGGGGGCAGGCTACGGACAGGCTACCTTGTCCCCGGTTTATGAACCGCTACAATGAAAGCGTATGAAGCCCTTCGCGGCCCCTCCGGCCGCCACCGGCCGCAAGTTCGAAACGCTGAGCGGGATTCCCGTCGAGCCCTGGTACGGCCCGGAGCATGTTTCAGGATTGCCGCCGCTGCCGGCGCCCGGCGAGTTCCCTTACACGCGGGGCATCCATCGCACCATGTACCAGGGCAGGCTGTGGACGATGCGCCAGTTCTCCGGCTTCGCCACGCCGGAAGAAACCAACCAGCGCTACCTCTATCTGCTCTCGCAAGGGCAGACAGGGCTCTCGGTCGCGTTTGACCTGCCGACTCTGATGGGCGTGGACGCCGACCATCCCAGCGCGGAGGGCGAAGTGGGCCAATGCGGCGTTTCGGTCAGCTCGCTCGAAGACATGGAGATCCTGTTCCGCGGCATCCCGCTCAAGGATGTCACCGTCTCGATGACGATCAATTCGCCGGCGCCCATTCTGTACGCCATGTACCTGGCCGTGGCCGAGAAGCAGGGCGCGGATTGGAATGAGCTTTCCGGCACGCTGCAAAATGATATCCTGAAGGAGTACATCGCACAAAAGGAATATCTCTATCCGCCCCGGCCATCGATGCGGCTGGCGGTGGATGTCATCGAATTCTCGGCGCGCCAAACGCCCCGCTACAACCCGATCTCGATCAGCGGCTACCACATTCGCGAAGCAGGCTCGACGGCGGTGCAGGAGCTGGCGTTCACGCTGCGGGACGGCATCGAATACGTGGATTGGACGCTCGAGCGGGGCCTGCCGGTGGATGCGTTCGCGCCGCGGTTGAGCTTCTTCTTCAACGCCCACAACCACTTCTTCGAGGAGATCGCCAAGTACCGCGCTGCCCGGCGCATGTGGGCGCACATCATGCGCGACCGGTTCGGCGCCAGCGACGAGCGAAGCTGGAAGCTGCGCTTCCACGCGCAAACGGCCGGATGCTCGCTGAGCTGGCAGCAGCCGTACAACAACGTGATCCGGACGGCGATCCAGGCGCTGGCCGGTGTGCTCGGCGGCACGCAGTCGCTGCACACCAATTCGCTCGATGAGGCGTATGCGCTGCCCAGCGAGCACGCGGTCACGATCGCGCTGCGCACGCAGCAGGTGATCGCGTATGAAAGCGGGGTGACGGCGGCGGCCGATCCGCTGGGAGGCAGCTATTACCTGGAATGGCTGACCGGCGAAGTCGAGCGCAAGGCGCGGGAATACATCAGCCGCATCGACGCGATGGGCGGCATGATCACCGCGATCGAGCAGAATTTTCCGCAGCGGGAGATCGCCGAGGCCAGCTATCGTTATCAAAAGGAGGTCGAGCAAGGCGAGCGCGTGATTGTCGGCGTCAATCGCTTTTCAAGCGACGAAGAAGAGCAGATCGAGCTGCTCGAAATCGACCAATCGGCGGCCCATCGCCAGCAGGAGAAGCTGGCGGCCCTGCGCCGCCGGCGCAGCCAGACCCGGATGCAGGAGGCGCTGGACCGGTTGAAGAAGGCGGCCGAAGGCAGTCAAAACACGTTGCCTTGTATCCTGGACGCCGTAAAGGCCTACGCCACGGCCGGTGAGATCGCCGGCGCGTTCCGGGATGTCTTCGGCTCCTGGCAGGAGAACAGCGTTCTATAATTTGGATAGCAACGAATGACCAGCCCGATTCGAGTTCTTGTGGCCAAGCCCGGTCTCGACGGTCATGATCGCGGGGCGAAGGTGATCGCCAGGGCGTTGCGCGACGCCGGCATGGAAGTGATCTACACCGGCCTGCGGCAGACCCCGGAGATGATCGTCAGCGCGGCCCTCGAGGAAGATGTTCAGGTGATCGGTTTGAGCATCCTCTCCGGGGCGCACAATGCCATCGTGCCGCGGGTGATCGAGCTGCTGCGGGAAAAAGGCATGAGCGATGTGCTGGTCGTTGTTGGCGGCATCATTCCCGATGAAGATGCCGCGCAGTTGAAACAGAAGCATGGGGTGGCGGCGGTATTTCAGCCCGGCGCGTCACTGGAAGAGATCGCGGAGTTCATCCGCTCCGCGGCCAGGCAGCCGGTCTGAAGATTTGACCGCGCCTTCCCCGCTTGGAAATGAGAATAGACGGCCCTCAGAAGGGCCATGACAGGTTGCGAGAATGCAAGAAAAACTGAACATCGCCGTGTTTGTCGACTACGACAATATTGAAATCGGCGTGCGCTCCACGCTGAGGCGTGACTTTGACGTTGCGGTGGCGCTGGAGGCCTTGAAAGAACGAGGGGATATTATTGCCAAGTTCGCCTATGCCAACTGGAGCCGGCAGGACTCGGCGACCCGCTCGATGGCGGAAAACGCCGTCCAGATGGTGCAGAGGAATCCGTCTCCGCGCGGAGACAAGAACGGCGCCGACATTAACCTGGCGCTGGACGCTCTGGAGATGGCGTTCACTCATCCGCATGTGAACGCGTTCGCCATTGTCAGCGGCGACAGCGACTTCATCCCGCTGGTGAACAAGCTGAAAGAATTCGGGAAACGCATCTTCGTCGTGGGCGGCAAGGCGTTCACGAGCACGATTCTGCAACAGAATTGTCACGAGTTCATCAGCTATGAATCGATCATCGACGTGCGGGGCGACGCGCGGGGCGAGGTACGGAGCGACATGCGGGGCGAGGTACGGAGCGACATGCGGGGCGAGGTGCGGAGCGACATGCGGGGCGAGGTACGGAGCGACATGCGGGGCGAGGTGCGGAGCGACATGCGGGGCGAGGTGCGGGGCGACGTGCGCAACGAGAAGCCGCCGCAGCCATTCGACAAAGGGCCGCGGGAGAAGTTCCAGCAGCAGCGGCACCGGCCGGCCCCGCTCGAGCTGGGGCAGGCGATGCCGCTGGTCGAGCGGGCCTTGCAGGTGCTCGAGCGCCGCGAGGTGAAGCCGCAGCTCGGTCTGCTGAAATCCACCATGCTGCAACTGGATCCGGCCTTCAGCGAAAAAGCCTACGGCGCCGGCAGCTTTTCCGATTTCGTCGACAGGCTGAAGAAGGCGGGGCTGGTGGACGCCAAAGGTCACGGCGGCCATTACACCATCGAGCGCAAAGGCTCGGCCGGCCCGGCGCCGAAGCCGGAGGAGGCCATACAGATTTTGCGAGAGGTGCTGGAGAACCACCGTCTCGAGCTGGAAGACGGACGCCCGGCCGACGAGCTGGCCGCCTGGTTGCATTCCGAATTCCAGAATTTCGATTTCAAAGTGTACGGCTTCCAGCAATTCAACGAGTTCCTGAACTTCGCCCAGGACGGCTTCATCGTGCGTCTGGAGCGCGACCAGGAGAAGGGGACCACCGTGTATCTGGGAGCGGAGTTCTATCCGCCGGCGGCCCCGCCGGAACCGGAGGCTCCGCCGGTCGAAGAAGAAGAGGACGGGCCGCAACCCTACGTCGAGGGCCAGCCAACCATGATGGAGCCGAATCCGCCGCCTCCCAAGCCGGCGCCAGTCAAGAGGCGCCCTCCTCGCAAGTCCCCCGACGGGAAGCCTCCTCGCAAGGGCGTTCGCCGCAAGAAAGGACCGATGTAGTTGCGCGACAGACCTTATGATCGAACGCATCTATCCTTCCGACACCCCGAAACCGCGCGGGCCGTATTCGCCCGCCGTGCGCGCAGGCGATTTCGTTTTCGTGGCGGGCCAGGGTCCCATCGACCCGGCGACCAATGAGTTTTCCTACGGCGACATCCGGCACGAGACACGGCTGACGCTGACCAACATCCGGCGCATTCTCGAAACTGCCGGGGCCTCGATGGCGGACGTCGTCAAGTGCTCGGTGTTCCTGAAAGACGCAGGCGACTTCGACGAAATGAACAAGGTATACGCGGAGTTCTTCGGCGAGGCCAGGCCCGCCCGGACCACCGTCGAGGCGAGGTTCGCCAACGCGAGCATGAAGGTGGAGATCGACTGCATCGCCTACAAGCCAAAATGAACATGCCAGCCACACGGCGGGAGTGGATGGGGACGCTGGCGGCCGCCGGTCTTCAGACCGCCGCCGCGCGCCGGCCCAACGTGCTTCTGATCATGAGCGACGATCAGGGTTATGGCGATTTCTCCTGCCACGGCAATCCGCACCTGAAGACGCCGAACCTGGACAGGCTGGCTGGGGAAGGCGCCGAATTCACACGCTTTTATGTGTCGCCGGTGTGCGCGCCCACCCGAGCCAGCCTGCTCACCGGGCGCTACCACTTGCGGTCCGGAGTCCATGGAGTCACCACCGGCCGGGAAACCATGCGCACGTCGGAAGTGACCTTGGCCGAAGCGATGAAGCCGGCCGGCTATCGAACGGCGCTGATCGGCAAGTGGCACCTCGGCGAGCATTACCCTTATTTGCCGCACGCCCAGGGATTCGACGAGTTCATCGGATTCCGCACGGGCCACTGGACGGAATATTGGGATACGATGCTCGAGCGCAACGGCAAGCCGTATCCCACCCGGGGCTACATCGCGGATGTGTTCACCAGCGAAGCCATTCGCTTTCTCGAGGCGAATGCCCGCCGCCCCTTCTTTCTGTACCTGGCTTACAACACCCCGCACGCCCCCTACCTCGCGCCGGAGCATCATTGGGAGCGCTACCGCAAGATGGATCTGCCGCCGCAGGTGGCCGCGGTCTATTCGATGGTGGCCAATCTGGATGAGAACATCGGACGTCTGATGGCCGCGCTGGCCCGGCTGAACCTGGCCGAGGACACCATCGTGCTGTTTCTCACCGACAACGGCCCCAACGGCCAGCGCTACAACGCGGGCCTGCGCGCGGCCAAGGGCAGCGTGTACGACGGCGGCGTGCGCACGCCGCTTTTCGTTCGCTGGCCGAAACACGTGGAAGCGGGCCGAAAGATCCCCACGCTGGCTGCGCACATCGATGTGCTTCCCACGGTGCTGGATCTGTGTGGCGTCAGCCGGACGAGCGGGCCGCCGCTGGATGGGATGAGCTTGCGTGCGCTGCTCGAAGGCGGAGCCACGGACTGGCCGGACCGCAAGATCTTCACCTGGCGCGGGCTGCGCGACCAGGGCGGAATGTATCCGGGCGCGGTGCGTACCGGGCGTTTTCATCTGATCAACGGCAAAGAGCTGTACGAGATCGCCGCCGACCCGGGAGAGAAGCATGACGTGGCCGCCGGGCATCCGGAGAAAGTGCGCGAATTGCGGGCCGCTTACGAGGCCTGGTTCAGGAAAGCCGGCGATGAATGCGGCTTCGCCCGCCCGGTGATTCCAGCCGGTTATGACGAGGAGAACCCGGTCGAGTTGCCCGCTCCGCAAGCGTATCTGGAAGGAGAGCTGCGCTACTCGAGAGGCAGCGGGTTCGCTCATGAGTGGGTGACGAACTGGCGGCGGCTGGAAGACTCCGTCTATTGGGAGTTGGAAATCGTCAAAGCCGGTCGTTACCAGATCCGGCTTCGGTATTTGTGCCCGCCCGGGGACACCGGCTCGAAGCTGAAGGTCTCGGTGGCAGGCAAGACGCTCGAGGCAAAGCTCGAAACGCCGACTTCCATGGAGCCGGCGCCGCATCGCGATCTGATTCCCCGCCCGGAAGTGCCGCAAATGCGCTGGGCAATGCTGCTCATGGGTTCCCTGGATCTGCCCAAAGGGCGAACACAACTCCGCGTTCAGGCTGTCGAGAAGCCCGGAACCGCGGTCCTCGAGCTGGAGGCGGCCACTCTTACGCGGATTTGAGTATCTGCCGCCGGTCGTTGGGTGGCGCGGTAGTCTCGCGAATGATGAGCTCGCCAGGCACCTTGATGTTGTGCTTGGACTCGGATCCCTCCAGCAGCAGGAGCAGCGTCTGCATGGCCAGGTGACCCATCTGCCGCATCGGCTGCCGGACAGTGGTCAGCGGCGGCTCGGTGTACTCCGCAATAGGGAGATCGTCAAATCCGACCACGGAAATGTCGTCGGGTACCCGGAGACCGCACGCGTGGATCTGCCGCAGCGCGCCCAGCGCCATCATGTCGTCGTAGCAGAACACGGCCGTGGGCGGTTCGGCAAGCTCCAGCAGGCGCGCCATCGCCTGCCGTCCGCTTGCCGGCCTGCCGTCCCCATGAACCACCAGTTGCGGCAGGAAAGGCAAACCGGCCACATCGAGCGCCTGGCGGTAGCCCCCAAAGCGCTCGGTGTCACAATGTTGACCGTACCGGTCTCCCAGGTAGGCGACGCGCCGGTGGCCCAACTCGACCAGGTGGCGCGTGGCTTCGCGACTCGCGGCTGTATTCTCTATCATCACCGAGTGCGCGAATTCGCTGGGATGTTGGTTGTTGAGAAGCACAATAGGAACGCGCATCCGCGACAGCATCGGAAGGTAGAGAGCGCCCACGCGGGACGCAGTGACGACGACACCGTCCACGCGCCTCTCCTCGAAGGAAGCGACGACCCGCACCTCCCGGTCCGGATCTGCGTTCGAGTTAGCCAGAAACACCGAGTAGCCGTGATCGCTGGCAACATCTTCAATTCCGGTCACGACGCCGGCGACGAAGAGGTCGGCGATGGTGGTCACGACGACGCCGATGGTCTTTGTGCGGCGGGTTGCCAGACTGCGGGCGATGGCGCTGGGCCGATAGCCGAACTCCTCGACAATGCGCCGGATCCGCTCTGCGGTTTCGGCCTTCACGAGCGGACTGTTGCGCAGAGCACGGGAGACGGTGGAGTGCGAGACTTCCGCGAGCCGTGCAATATCCTTAATGGTATTTGTGCACACGTTCACATTAGTTACCCTATTCTATCCCAGTAGCAAGCTCCGGGGGGTGGTTGCGGTGGGCTTGTGAGCAGATTCAGGTCATTAGACATGCTTCGCTCCCTGTTCCGGAGGGCGTCAGCGGCGACTATTACCGGATGGATGCGTCCCAGAAATCGTGCACACGCGTGCAATAATCCTTGACAACATACCCCCGATCCCTGGCAGAATATCAACAAGAAAGCAATTCACTGGAAGCAAGGGAGCTTAGCATGCTGTATTCTCTCGGGCGTTTGTTCCATTCTGGCCTCGTTGCCGAGCGTGTGCAGAAGACTGCCGCCCTGTGCCTGTTGTTGGTCCTCATGTGCCTTAGCGGCTTGGCGCAGCAGGACTCCGGCGGCCTGGTCATCAGCGTCCGCGACCCGAACGGCGCGCTGGTGCCCGGCGCCAAGGTGACGGTAACCAACGTTGCCACCAACCAGACGGCGGAGGGCGTCACCGGTGACACCGGGGATTTCATCGCCAGCCCGCTCCGCCCGGGGCAGTACAAGGCGACGGTGAAACGGGACGGATTTCAGACCGCGGTTTCCGAGATTGTGAGGGTCGGTGCGCAGCAGATCCCGCGAGTGGAAATCAAACTCGTCGTGGGAAGCGTGAACGAATCGGTCACCGTCGCTGAATCGGTGACCGTTCTGCAAACGGTGGATGTGTCGAAACAAATGACTGTCTCCGGGACGTTGCAGAGTGAGTTGCCGGTCCTGGACCGCGATTATAACCAGCTCTCGTCGCTGACGGTGGGGGTGACCTTGGGGACGCCCAACAATGCTCGGGACCGCTTCGGCGCCGGATTCTCGGCCAGCGGGATCAAGACCACCCAGACGCGCTACACGCTGGACGGCACCGACAACACGAGCTACAACCAGAACATCCAAACGGGCCGGACCTTCGCGATCATACCCTCGATGGATTCGATCGCGGAATTCACCGTGCAGACCAACGCGTTTTCGGCGGAGTTCGGCGGCGGCGGCGGCGCGGCTGTGACGGTGATCACCAAGGGCGGCGGAAACCGGTTGCACGGGTCGCTGTTCGAGTACCGGCAGGGGGCCGACGTGAATGCGAACTCGTTTTTCAACAACGCCCGCAGACTCAGGCTGAGCCCTTATCGGTACGATCAGTATGGCGGAACCGTGGGTGGGCCGGTCTATCTGCCAAAAGTCTATGACGGGCGGAACAAGTCGTTCTTCTTCTTTGACTATGAGCGTCTTCCCCGGCGATCACCGGGGGGATTAGTCTCGGCGAATCTCGCGACCCCGGAACAAGTACAGGGGAATTTCGCAGGAGGCCCGGTGATCTACGATCCGGCCAACGGGTTGCCATTTGCAAACACCACCGTGCCGGCCGCGCGTGTCGATGCGGTAGCCCGCAAGATCGCCGACGCGCTCCCCAGACCCAATACGCCGGGCGCAGTCAACTACTTTGTCGGCGTCCCGAACAAGACCGATGAGTATCGCATGGCGGTGCGCGGGGATCAGCAGTTGGCCTCCCGCGACCACGTCTTTGGCCGGTACCAGATTTCGCGTTCGACCACCCCGTCGCTAAGTCCCTTCACCGGAACGATTCTGTCGACTGATGGCACCGTAGTCCAGGACAGCCGGGGCTATGTTTTCAACGAGACGCACGTTTTCTCGCCGACCCTGGTCAACG
This sequence comes from Acidobacteriota bacterium, assembly GCA_016201205.1. Classification (GTDB taxonomy): domain Bacteria; phylum Acidobacteriota; class Terriglobia; order Bryobacterales; family Bryobacteraceae; genus CADEFT01. Next base: position 2,091 of record JACQDF010000008.1, on the reverse strand, counting down.
TGGCGCGGTACGGCCGGACGCAGGATGACTACCGAACCAGGCTGGCACTGGCGGGGCAGGACATCAACTCGCAAATTGGTTTGAAAGGGATCCCAATCCAGGGCGCTGGTCTGACCGGTGGGCTGACGGGGATTTCGTTCTCGAATTCGTTGTCCGCGCTGGGCGGGGCCGGGCCGGGCCGCGGTTACAGCGAAGTGAACCAGGTCTCGGATATGGCCACATGGAATCACGGCCGGCACCTGGTGAAGATGGGGTATGAATACCGGCGCATCCAGTTCCTCAGCTTCTCGGGCGGGTTGTCACCGATGGGCCAGTTCTTCTTCGATGGACATTACACCTCCGGGACGGGCTCGGCGGGACAGCCGTTCGCCGATTTCCTGCTCGGGCTGCCGAACCGGGTGCGGTTCGGGAACCTGATCACCAACGACTATCGCCGGCGATCGCATGCGGCGTTCGTGCAGGACCATTTCCAGGTGAGCCCGCGGCTGACGGTCAACTTCGGTCTCCGGTGGGAGTACGTGACCCCGGTCTGGGAAGACGGAGGACGAGGGTCGGCCCTCAACGTGTTCTCGAGGGTGTTGCAATTCCCGGGTTACCAGGGACCGATCCCGGCGGCGTTGCAGCGACAGGTGGACAAGGGGATCATCAAGCTCGACCGTAATGCGACCAGGTACTTCAACAGCCCGCCGCACAGGCGCAATTTCGGGCCGCGGGTGGGCTTCGCGTACAGGCTGGCAGACCGCACGGTCCTGCGGGGCGGCTACGGGATTTACTATGGAGCCGAGGACATCGGGCTGTGGGCGCAGCCGAGCGTGGGCTTCTCAGTGCCCAACCAGGTCGAGTCGAGCTATACCCCGGCGGACACCCGGCCGACGACTCTGAATCCGGTGAACTTCCGCACCGGAATTCCAGCGGATGCGTTGACCAACCCCACCGGCACCACGATCTTCGCGCTGGACCCGTCGTTGCCCACTCCCTACTACCAACACTGGAACCTGACGGCGCAGCGCGAACTGCGGGGGAAGGTTTCGGTCGAGCTTTCCTATATCGGCGCCAGGGAGACGAACGTTTACGGGCAGCAGGACTACAACATTCCCTCCCTGACGACAGATGCGTCGATCCCCTATGCGGTCCGGCAGTTGTTCCCGGCTGTGGATGCGAGCGGCAACCTGATCCCGGCCAGTGACATCCAGGCGCAGATCGCCAGCTACCAGGGTCACTACCATGGAATGGGGCTGAAGGTCGAGAAGCGTACCGGGAGCGTGAATCTGATCAGCTCGTACACCTGGAGCCACAAGCTCGACAACTTCGCGGCCTCCGGGTTGAGTTACGGGAATAACGGGCGGCCCAGCTACCCCGACCGCTGGCATCTCAACAAGGCAAACGGTGACCTTGACGTACGGCACCGGTGGGCCTCGGGGTTTGTGCTTCAGGCGCCGTTCGGCCGCGGCCAGCGTTGGGCGTCGGGCGTGAATCGGGTGACCGACCTGCTTGTGTCCGGTTGGCAAATATCCGGGGTTTTTACGGTGGAGAGCGGCCAGTGGTTCACTCCGTCGCAGAACTTCGATACCGGCAACAACGGGCAGCAACAGTTCTGCGGCAATTGCCGGACGCGCCCGGACTACGTGCCCGGACAGGATCCGAACGCCGGCCCACGTCTGGTGAATCCGGCTGACGTGAGGGTGAAGTGGTTCAACGTGAACGCCTTCCAGGCGGCGGCCAACGGGACCATCGGCAACGTGGGGCGCAACACGGTCGAGGGGCCGGGCTACGGCAACCTCGACGCCGCAATCGCCAAGAACTTCAAGTTGACCGAGTCGTCGCGACTGAAGTTCCAGGCCGAGTTCTACAACTTCACCAACTCGGTGAATTTCCTGGTGGACAACCCAGGCTCGAGTCCGAACAGCTTTCGAATGCCCAATCGGACACCGGCGCAGAACATGACCACCTCGTTCGGCGCGCTGCTGGCGGACCGCGGCGGGCGGGTGCTGCAATTTTCGGCACGCATCGACTTTTGAGTGACCGCTTGCTGACGCGCGCGGCTCCGAAACAGAGCCGCGACCGTGAAGGGAGCGGATGCGCAAACGGGAG